>JBAVXH010000427.1:0-9918 GCA_049698215.1 Xanthobacteraceae bacterium
CTTCGGCGCGGCGGGCTTTGGCGCCGCCGGCTTCGGAGCGGGTTTTGGTTTTGGCGGTGCGGCTTTCTTTGGCGAGGATTTCTTTTTCGCCGGCGCTTTCTTTGGCGCAGCCTTCTTTTTCTTGGCAGCGGATTTTTTCTTCGACGCGTAGCGCTTCACGCCAGTCTTCTTTTTCGCCGCAGCCTTCTTGGCCTTCTTTTTCGATTTCGACTTCTTCGCCTTTGCCTTGCGAGCCATGATCCACCTCCTCACGGTTCATCGCGACTTGTCTCGCGACAGCACCGTGATGACAGCCGCCGCGTTCGCGCGCGCATTCTATGTCGCGTTTGCGATTCTCTGCGAGTCATTCGCGCGGCTGCGCACATCCGCGAGCGCCTCGGGCCGCGGTCCGCCATGCGCCCAGTCGAGCAGCTCGACGGTGTGCACGACCGGAATGGCGAGGGCGGGCGCGAGCTGGGTCATGCAGCCGATGTTACCGGTCGCCACGATGTCCGCGCCGGTACGTTCGATGTTTGCGGCCTTGCGGTCGCGCAGCGCGGCCGCGATGCCGGGCTGCATCATGTTGTAGGTTCCGGCCGAGCCACAGCAGAGATGCGCCTCGGCAAGCTCGCTCACGTGAAAGCCTGCGTCTGCCAGTAACTCCTTGGGCTGTCTCGTTATTTTCTGCCCGTGCTGGAGCGAGCAGGCAGCCTGGTAGGCGACCCTCAGACCGCTTTTCTGCGCCGGCGCGCCGAGCTTCAGCCTGGCCAGATATTCGGAGATGTCGCACGCCAGGGCCGATACGCGGGCGGCCTTCTCGGCGTAGGCCGGATCGCCACGCAGCATGAAGCCGTAGTCCTTGATGGTTGTTCCGCAGCCCGACGTCGTGATTATGATTGCGTCGAGGCTGCCGTTTTCGATTTCCTTGGTCCACACATCGATGTTGTTCCGCGCCTGCGCGAGCGCTTGGGCTGCGCGCCCCATGTGATGGACCAGCGACCCGCAGCAGCCCTCGCCTGCTGCCAGCACCACCTCGATCCCATGGCGGGTGAGCAGCCGGACCGTGGCCTCGTTGATCGAGGGAGCGAGCACCGCCTGGGCACATCCCTGGAGCAGAACGACGCGGCCGTTGCGGGGAACTTCGGGTGCGAAGACCCGCGCGCCCTGAGCGACGGAACTCCCCGCCAGCCGCGCAGGCGTCAGCGCCAGGGTCGCGGCAATGCGCGCGAAAAACCCACCGATCCCCTCTCCCACCGGCACGGCTTTCCGGCGCGATCCCGGCCGAGACGGAAAGAGCGCCGCGATACGCCCCGGCAGCCGGGCCGCGGCGAGAGCCGCGCGGAACCGGGCCGGATAGGGCAGGACCGCCGCCAGCACGGCCCGGATCAGCCGGTCCGGCCACGGCCGCGGGTAGGTCTCTTCGATGTGCGCACGGGCATGATCGACGAGGTGCATGTAATGGACACCCGACGGGCAGGTCGTCATGCAGGCGAGGCAGGAGAGGCAGCGATCGATGTGCTTCACGACCTCCGCGTCGGCGGGCCGGTCGTTCTCCAGCATGTCCTTGATCAGATAGATGCGCCCGCGCGGGGAATCGAGCTCGTCCCCGAGCAGCACATAGGTCGGGCAGGTCGCGGTGCAGAAGCCGCAATGCACGCAGGCGCGCAGGATCTTGTCGGCCTCCGAGATGTCCGGATCGGCGAGTTGGGCGAGGGTGAACGATGTTTGCATGTCAGGCTGGTCCGATCCGCGCGCGCTCGCGCAACGATCCGGCGTCCAAAAGATGCAGCGCGTCGCACAGTTCTGCCGGCAAATGTCCCGGCCCGCGGCAGCGCTGCGCCGCTTCGGCGCCCGCGACTTTGAAGACCGTCAGCCCCGTGACCACAGCGGTCATCGGATCGGTGACAGCGGCGAAAGCCGCCGTGACGGCGCTGAGCGAGCAGCCGAGCGCGGTCGACAGCGGCATCATTGCGTGCCCGCCCTCAATGCGCATTGCATGCGTCCCGTCGGTCGCATAGTCGACCGCGCCGGTCACCGCCACTACGGCGCCGGTCTGCTGCGCCAGTGCGCGTGCGGCGTCGAGCGCCGCATCGGAGCCAGCGGCAGAGTCGACCCCCTTTGGGCCCTCGCCCGTGACGCCCGCGAGGCTCATAATCTCACTCGCGTTGCCACGAATGATGGTTGGCCGGAAGGCCGCAAGCTCACTGGACGTTTGGGTGCGATAGGGCGTGGCCCCGCACCCGACCGGATCGAGCACCCAAGGCTTGCCCAAGTCGTTCACCGCGAGCACGGCGCGTTGCATTGCCTCGACCCACGGAGGCGAGAGCGTGCCGATGTTCACCACCAGCGCATCGGAGATCGCGACGAAATCCTCGACCTCCTCAAGCGCGTGCACCATCGCGGGCGACGCGCCGAGGGCCAGCAGCACGTTTGCCGAGATCGTCATCGCAACGTAATTGGTGATGTTCTGCACCAGCGGACGGCGTGTGCGCAGCGCTTCGAGCGTGGCCGCAACATCGGCGATTTGAACGGTGCCCGCCATCACACCCCCGCGTGCATTCTTCCGGGCCCGAGCACGCCCAGCGGATCGAAGCTTTCCTTCACCCGTTTGGTGAGCGCCGCAAGGGCCGCATCCTGCGGCTCGAACACCGGCACGGCGGCGCGGATGGCGGCCGGAGCGCGGACCAGCGTGGCATGGCCGCCATTGAGAGACGCGCGCACGCGTACCGCACCGCAATCGCCCTCGGCGGGAAGTGCCGCCCAGATCAGGCCGCCGGCCCAGTCGTAGAAATACTCGGCGCCCTCCCCGATCGCGGCCGCGACCTCATGCCCCCGCGATGGCGCGACCGAGATGCGCCAGAGCGCGCGCGCACCGCCCGCGAACGGCATGACGTTGCGGATCACCCGCCAGGCATCGCGCGAGGCTGCCCCCTCAAGCACCGCGATTTCGCCGAACGGCTTCAGCAGGTCTTCGAGCGCGCGGCGCCGGTGTGCGACCGACGGCGCCACGCCTTCGATCCTTAGCGCAGTGATCGCGCGGCCGGACTCTGCCTGAATGCTCGCCGCCACCGGCGCCGGAAAATGCGCGGCGCCCGACACATCGTTCGACGAGTTCATGGCGGCGCTCATGGCGCGGATGGCTGCCGTATCGTCGAGCCCAAGCACGAGCAGCGTCTGTTCGGTCTCGGCGCGCGGCAGCACCTTCACGGTTACATCGGTCATCACGGCCAGCGTGCCGTAGGAGCCGGCCAGCAGCTTGCAGAGGTCATAGCCGGTGACGTTCTTCACCACGCGCCCGCCCGACTTGAAGGTCTCGCCGCGACCGGACACCGCGGTCAGCCCAAGGAAATGGTCGCGTGCGGCCCCAGCCTTGATGCGGCGCGGCCCGGAGAGGTTTGCGGCGAGCGCACCGCCGATCGTGCCGCGGCTCTTTCCGTCAAGATTTGGCGCCGCACCGAACACCGGGCCATAATCCATCGGCTCGAACGCGAGCTCCTGATTGTTGGCGGCGAGCAGCGTCTCGATCTCGGCGATCGGCGTGCCCACCCTGGCGGAGAGGATCAGTTCCTCCGGCTCGTAGAGGGTCACCCCCGAAACGTCTGACAGGTCCAGGCTCAGGTCCCATTGCGCGGCGCGGCCGATGCCGCGCTTCGAGCCATGCCCGATGACTTCGAGGGTCTTGCCCTCGGCCAGCGCCCACTGGACCGCCGCCTCGACATCTTTCGCGTCACGAGGTTTGAGAGCATCACTCATGCGTTCCCATCATATGACGGCTCTTCCGGCCCATGGAAAGGCAGTTCAGGATGGCGGCACGACAGCACCAAAGGGAAACGATGGGAATGAACCTGCGCCGCCGCCAGATCCTGCAGCTTGCCGCGGGCGCGCTCGCGGCGCCGGCAGTTGCCCGCCTCGCACAGGCGCAAACCTGGCCCAGCCGGCCGATCACGCTCGTGGTTCCCTATCCGCCCGGCGGGCCGACCGATACGATCGCGCGCCTGCTCGCGGAACGCATGCGCGCCCCGCTCGGACAGCCGGTCGTAGTCGAAAACACGTCTGGCGCCGGCGGCACCATCGCGGTGACGCGCGTGGCGCGCGCGCCGGGCGACGGCTACACGGTGGGCATCGGCCACTGGGGCTCGCACGTCATCAACGGCGCGGTCTATTCGCTGCCGGTCGATTTGTTGACCGATCTGGTGCCGATCGCGCTGATCTCGGAGGGACCGCAGCTCCTCACCGCCGCGAAGAATGTGCCGGCGAAAAATCTGAACGAGCTGATCGCGTGGCTCAAGGCCAATCCCGGCAAGGGGCTGATCGGCACCACCGGCGTTGGCGGCGCCTCGCATCTTGCCGCGGTCCTGTTCGCCAAGACCACCGGCACCGAGTTGCAGATCGTCCCCTATCGCGGCACGGCGCCGCGCATGCAGGACATGCTCGCGGGCACGATCCATCTCGCGTTCGACCAGGTCGCAGGTGGTTTGCCGCTGGTGCAGGCCGGTTCGCTGCAGTGTTACGCGGTGACGGCGAAGACGCGGCTCGCCGTCGCGCCGAACGTGCCGACCGTGGACGAAGCCGGCCTGCCGGGCTTCTACATGTCGGTGTGGCACGGGCTGTGGGCCTCGAAGGGCACGCCGGCCGAGGTGATCCAGAAGCTCAATGCCGCCGCGGTCGAGGCGCTTGGCGATGCGACCGTGCGCCAGCGCCTCACCGATCTCGGACAGGAACTGCTGGCGCGCGAGCGGCTGACCCCGGAAGCGCTCGGCGCCTATCAGAAGGCCGAGATCGAGAAATGGTGGCCGATCGTGAAGGCGGCCGGGATCAAGGTGGAGTGAATCAGGCCGCCCGCGGCTTCACCTCGCGGTCAATGCGTTTGCCGGCTGCCCGCCGCGCGACGGCGAGATCGTAACGCGCCTGAAGATTGATCCACGATTGCGCGTCGGTTCCGAAGTAGCGCGCAAAGCGCAGCGCCGTATCGGCGGTGATAGCACGCCGGCCCGCGACGATCGCGGCGACGCGGTTGATCGGAACACTGATGTCCTTGGCGAGACGATAGGCGCTGACGCCGAGCGGATCGAGAAATTCATGCTTGAGGATCGCGCCAGGATGAAGCGGCTTCATCGGGGCGCGCCGCGGATCGATCACATCCGACAGGTCGATGCGGCCTTCATCCAGATCTTTACAGCGGATTGCCATTGGTTTCAGCACCTGCTCAACATCGAAATCTCAGCTGAATGTGCTCGACAGCTCCGGATGGACCATTTTCAAGACATTCAATGAAGCGGGCGTGCTCCGCGATCTTGATGCATCCGCGATCAAAATAGAGTCGGCGACCATCGTGTAGTTCAAAGTCAACGGGCAAGCGGTTGCTCCCGAGAGCTTCCGCCATCCGAATCAAATTGCGATAGAAAACGCCCTGCCGAGGCGTAAGGCGCGCTGGGGCGTCATCAAACTCGCCAGCGGCTAACCGCCGATAATCTTTCCCTTGGAGACGCGTTACGGCGCTACCCATCCATTCCTCAAGCTCAACATCTATTATCATTGATCCGTACCACAGCCCCTCACCCGGCTCGCCTTCGCTCGCCACCCTCTCCCCGCTTCGCGGGGCGAGGGAAGACTCAAAACCGCGGGATATCCGGGAACGCCACGCGCCCCGCATGCACGTGCATGCGGCCGAGCTCGGCGCAGCGGTGCAGCGTCGGAAACACCTTGCCAGGATTGAGCAGGCCTTTGGCGTCGAAGGCACATTTCAGGCGCTGCTGCTGGTTGAGGTCGATCTCGGAGAACATCGCCGGCATCAGGTCGCGCTTCTCCACGCCGACACCGTGCTCGCCGGTGAGCACCCCGCCGACCTCGACGCACAGCTTAAGGATCTCGGCGCCGAACGCTTCGGTGCGCTCCAGTTCGCCGGGCTTGTTCGCATCATAGAGGATCAGCGGGTGCAGGTTGCCGTCGCCGGCGTGGAACACGTTGGCGACGCGCAGGCCGAACTGCTCGGAGAGTTCGCGTGTGCGCTTCAAGACCAGCGGCAGCTTGGCGCGCGGGATGGTCCCGTCCATGCAATAGTAGTCGGGCGAGATGCGTCCAACCGCCGGGAACGCCGCCTTGCGCCCGGCCCAGAACAACAGCCGCTCGTACTCCGAGGTCGAGACGCGCACCTCGGTCGAGCCGCATTCGCGCGCAATCGCCTCGACGCGCTCCAGCAGATGATCCACTTCGGCCGCCGGGCCGTCCAACTCCACGATCAGCAGCGCCTCGACATCGAGCGGATAGCCGGCGTGGACAAACTCCTCGACCGCATGGATCGCGGGCTTGTCCATCATCTCCATCCCGCCCGGGATGATGCCGGCGCCGATGATGCGGCTCACGCATTCGCCCGCTACTTCCGACGAGGGGAAGCCGACCAGCACGGCGCGTGCGGTCTCGGGTTTTTTCAGGATGCGCACCGTCACCTCGGTGACGACGCCGAGCAGGCCTTCGGATCCGGTGATGATGCCGAGCAGGTCGTAGCCCTCGCTGTCGAGATGCTTGCCGCCGATGCGAATGACTTCGCCGGTAATCAGCACGATCTCGCAGCCGAGCACATTATTGGTGGTCATGCCGTATTTCAGACAGTGCACGCCGCCGGAATTCTCCGCGATATTGCCGCCGATGGTGCAGGCGATCTGCGAGGATGGGTCGGGCGCATAGTAAAAACCTTCATGCGCGACCGCCTGGCTGATCGCGAGGTTGGTCACGCCCGGCTCGACCACCGCGGCGCGGTTTGCAAAATCGATCTCGCGGATACGATTGAATTTGCCCATGCCGAGCAGCACCCCATCGGCGAGCGGCAGTGCGCCGCCGGAGAGCGAAGTGCCCGCGCCGCGCGGCACCACACGGATGCCGTGCTCGTGGCAATAGCGCAGCACGCGGCTGACCTGTTCGGTGGTCTCCGGGAGCACCACGAGGAATGGGAGTTGCCGGTACGCCGTGAGCCCGTCTGACTCGTAAGGACGCATCTCGCGCTCGTTCGAGATAACGCCCTCGCCCGGCACGATCGCCGACAGCGCGCGCACGATCTCGGCGCGCCGTGCCAGAACGGCCGCATCGGGCTCGGGCATCTTCAGTGACATCTAAGGTGTCCTCAAACCATACTTAGTATAGCTCTTGCCCCCCATGAAACGACCGCAAAATGGAGGGGTGGTTCGCCGTCCGCTACTGCCCGCCTGCATTCAGCGCATTGCGGCTCGCGGCGAATTGAACGTTGACAGGGTTCCCGGACATCGCCATTTCCGAGGTGTTGGGGATTAACGTGGCGGCGAGGCAGATAGAGGACATCATGACGAGAATTGTGCTCATCGCGTGTGTGTTGATCGGCGGAACGGCAAGCGCGCTCGCGCAAGACCTCGCTGCAGGCGAGAACTCGTTCAAGAAGTGCCTGCCCTGCCACGCGGTCGGGGCGGACGCCAAGAACAAGGTCGGCCCGCTACTCAACGGCCTTGACGGCCGCAAGTCCGGCACGATCGAGGGCTATAACTACACCGAGGCGAACAAGAACTCCGGCATTACGTGGAGCGATGCGACGTTCGCCGAATACATCACCGATCCGCGCGCGAAGATACCCGGGACCAAGATGGTCTTTCCCGGCATCAAGACTGAGAAAGAGCGCGCCGATCTGTGGGCCTACCTCAAGCAGTTCGACGCCAAGGGCGAGAAGAAATAGAATTGATCTGCATCAAGGCTGGGCTCGGAAGGTCGCGCCAGCATTCGGCATGTCCCGAGCAAGGACGGATCGGCCATGATCAAGGATCTGCTCGTCAACCTGTCGGTCGCCGGGAGCCGCGACGTCGCGGGTCCCTACGCCATCTCGATCGCCGAGATGTTCGACGCTCATGCCGCGGCCGTCGCCTTCAGTTACGACCCGGTGATTCCCGCGACCGTCATGGGCGGCATTCCGGCGTCGCTGATCGATGGGCAGCGTGCTGAGAACGACAAGGCAGCAACGGATGCGATCGGCAGGTTCGATGCCGCTGCGAAACGCGAGGGCCTGTCGTTCGAGTCGCGCGTGATCAGCGCGAGCGTTCCGGGCGCAGCCGACATGTTCGGCGCCATGGCGCGCCGTTTCGACCTTTCGGTGGTCGCGCAGGGCGAGCCGAACAAGGTGGCGCCCGAAGACGTGGTTGTCGAAGGGGCGCTGTTCGGGTCGGGGCGTCCGGTCGTGGTGGTGCCATACATCCAGAAGACCGGCATTAAGCTCGACTGGATCATGGTCGCGTGGGACGCCAGCCGCAACGCGGCGCGCGCTGCGGCCGACGCGATGCCGTTCCTCGCCAAGGCAAAGGCGATTGACGTCGTGATGGTCGCGAGCGAGCGGCCGAAGAGCGACGAGCTCGCCGGCGCCGACATCGGCCAGCACCTCGCGCGGCACGGGCTCGAGATCGAGGTGAAGCGCATCGTGGCGACCGACACGGGCGTTGCGGACACGCTGCTCTCGCACGCGGCAGATAGCGGAGCCGATTTCATGGTGATGGGCGGCTACGGGCACTCGCGTCTGCGCGAATTCGTGCTCGGCGGCGCGACGCGCGGCATTCTCTCGTCCATGACGATCCCGGTGCTGATGTCGCATTGACGGCGCCACATCGCCCCGCCACATCTGCCGCATGCGGCCCGACCTGGAAGCGCTGACCCGCCACGAGGTGCTGCCGGACGGCACGCGCATCCTGATCCGTCCGCTCAAGCCCGAAGACGCTGCGCTCTATCCCGATTTCGCCGCGCATGTCTCGCTTGGCGACGCCCGGCTGCGTTTCTTCGCGGCGGTCAAGGAGCTTTCCGAAGAGCGCATCCATGAGCTCACCCATCTCGACTACGAGCGCGCCATGGCGTTCATTGCGTTCGACGAGGCCAACTGCCAGATGCTCGGCGTGGTGCGACTGCATCTCGACGCGGAGCGCCGCGGCGGCGAATTCGCCGTGATCGTGCGCTCGACGTTCAAGGGGCACGGCCTTGGATGGCTCTTGATGCAGCGCATGATCGAATATGCTCGGACGATCGGGATAAAGCGCGTCCTTGGCCAGGTGCTCGCCGAAAACATCACGATGCTGCACATGTGCGAGCAGCTTGGCTTCAGGGTCGCCGACGACGCGCACACCAAGGCGATCAAGGTTGTGACGCTGGAGCTCGGCACCCCTCAATAGTGTGGCGGTGGCGGGTCGGGCCTGTCGGGCGGCGCGCTATCCTCGGCGCGCTGAATGCGGTCGGCCATGAGCTCGATCTGCCTCGTCAGCCTGTCTATCCGCTCCCATTGGTCCCTCGCCGTCGTGCTCAGGTCCTCGATCGCGCGGTCCTGATGCGCGATGCGGATTTCCAGTGCTTCGATACGCGCGAGCGCCTCGTCCTGGTTCATCAGCTGCTCCTGATTGATCGCGTGATGCGCAAGCACGATGCCGGTGTCCGGTTCTCGCCGCTGAAACAAGGGCATCCCAATCAAAAAACCGCAACGCCAGTAATTCGTTTCGAACCCGGAACCGGGCAAGGGGATTAACACGGCTGAGGGACGTTTGGCTTCCTGTCGCGCAAGCTTGCGCGTGCCAAGAGGTGTCTCGTGGTGACCGTATTTGAGATCATGCCGGTTCTCGCCATGGCCATGCTGGTCGTGCTCATCCCCGTCGTCGGCGACAACCCGGCGCGCATGGCTTTCAGGCGCAAGGACCGCGAACGCTAGGCGCCGCGTGCTGGCATCTGCGCCTGCACCACGAGGCCGCGCGCCCGTGCATCGGCGACCCCGACGGCGCGCAACGCAAACAGGGTGATCGCCTGCACGGCATCGCGCGCTTTTGCGTCAGCGGACGCCGTTGCGGCGAGCGGGCCGACCAGTCCTTCGATCAGCGCACCAAGCAGTGCCGGCGCCGCAACGGCCGCATCCTGATCGGGAAGGTGGCCGCCCGTCATCGCGGTTGTAAGCCGCTT
>JBAVXH010000428.1:0-69537 GCA_049698215.1 Xanthobacteraceae bacterium
GTGCCGACCGTCACGGCGGTCGCGACGCTCGACCCGGAAGGCGCGCCCCACACCGCGCAGGCTACGATATTGGAATGCATCAGCCCGCCCGGCAGCCACGACACCCATTGGGCGATTGCCGCATACATGCGCTCGGCCATGCCGGTGCGCAGCATGATCTCGCCCATCAGCACGTAGAACGGTACCGCAACCAGAATGAATGACGTCGTGGTCGACCACGTAACCTCGCCGGTCGTCACGATCAGCGAGATGGGCGAATAGAGCTGGTTGAGCACAAGACCGAGCCAGCCGAGCCCGGCGGCAACGGGAATCGCCAGGACGAGGATGAGCAACAGGACGAGAATGGCGACGAGCGTCATTTCTCGCTCCGCGTCGCTAGTCCGAGGCTTTCCTTCTCGAACTCCATCTCCTCTTCGACCGAGCGCGCGCCAAGCAATTCGCGCACGCGCCGCAGATCGCCCTTGGCGAACGCGACCATCGAACGGAGCAGATAGATGCCGGCGACAAGGAGGAAGATCACGAACCCGGCGAACCACACGGCCTGCGGGATCGCGAGCGGTGCGCCGAGCGCCGAGATCGAGCGCGAGTTCGATTCGATCGACTGCTCGAGAACCTTCCAAGCGTAGAACGTGACGAACGCGAGGAAGTAGATGAATGCCGCGAGTCCAACCATGTCGAGCAGCGCCCGGACGCGCGCAGAAAGGTGCGTGTAGACGGAGTCAATGCGCACGTGCATGCGATGCACCAGCGCGACCGTGCAGCCCCATGAGCTTGAGACGGCGAGCGCGTAACCGGAGAGTTCGTTGGCGCCGCCCAGCGTAACGACAAGGATCTCGCGCAGCGCGATGTCGAGCCCGATGAGAAACGCCGACACCGTGAGCAGCAGCCCGCAGATCCAACCGCTCACCCGCGCAAGCGTGAACGAGTGCGCGACCAGCCGATCGAGGGCTGCTTCCATCTCGGATCAGGCGACTTTGGCGGGCTTGATTGCTTCGAGATCGCGCGGCCGCATCATGTTGCCGACGCCGATCAGCGTGTCGGGCTTGAGGAGCCCGAACGCGCCAGCAACGTGCCACCACGAATGATCGGCGTGCCGCACGATGTAGCACTCGGTGGAGAGCCCGATGTGCTGGCCTTCGAGCGAATGCCCAAGTGCAATGTGCGCGATCTCCTCCGGCAGCCCGACCGACAGACACACATGGGCACCATAGACCGAGTGACGGAGACACGGATCGCCCGCCCGCGAAGGGTCTTCGGCCCAGCGACTGCGGTTCACCGGGTCAAACTCATAGGGCTTGCCGATGTCATGACACAGCGCGCCGGCAAGCACGATGTCACGGTCGACCTTGATCTCAGGGTGCGACTCCGCAAATTCCTCAACCATCTTCATGGCGAAATGCGCAACGCCGCGCAGGTGCACGGACTGGTCGCCACGCTTGAGCACCATCACGTCCGGGTTGCCTTCGCCCGGCATGTCGCGGATCCGCTTGAACGAGGACCCGGCGAGCGAGAAAGCCCAGCCCTCGACGACCTTGGCGCGCAGCTCGGCGTCCTTGATGTCGTTGATCTCGGGCAGATCCTCAACGATCGAGGCGCGCAGCGCGTCCGTCACGGCTCGCCGTTGGATGGGCGGTGTTCCTCGCATGCTGCTCCCCGATATTCGCGTGTTGACGCGGATCGTATCGGTTTGCCGAGGGCGGTCAATTCGACGGGCGCAAGACAGCGATGTCATGCCGGCATCACGTCCGCGATCACCGGCAGATGATCGGAGTACAGCCGCCCTGCACGATCGGTGAAGCACCGAACGAAGGCCCTTTGGGGCCGGCAATAGATTCGATCGAGACGCAGCAAGGGGCAGCGGGACGGAAAGGTCCGAAAACGCGTGCGCGCTGGAAAAACGCTCGACAGCACACTGCGCACCGATCCGGGCCAGAACCAGTCGTTGAAGTCGCCCATAATGACCGTTGTAAACTGCGGGTCGTTCGCCAACGCCATCAGGGTCTGCGTTTGCGCGCGACGCTCGTGGATCGAAAGCCCAAGATGCGTTGCAACCACGCGCAGCGGCCCCGACGGGGTGTCAATGCACGTTGCAATGACGCGGCGCGGTTCGCGCTCGGGGAATGAGATATCGTGAATCTCCGTGGCGCTCAGCGGCCAGCGGCTGATCAGCATCTGTCCGTAGCCGCCGTCTTCTGTGACGATGGACTTTGCGCCAATGCCGTGCTCTCCGAGCTCGCGCTGCAGGAATTCGAACGGATCGACATCGCTCTGGCGCCGCGAATCGACTTCCTGCAGCGCGACGATATTCGGCTGCCAACGGTCGATCAACTCGACCACACCGGCAAGATCATAGCGCGGGTTGCGGCCGAGCGTGCCATGAATATTCCAGCTCAACAGGCGAACCGTGCTCAACCGCGCCGTCCGAATTTTGCGAACGCCAACTGCACGGTCGCGGCCAGCGAAATCCAGATGATGATCAGCATCGCGAGCAACGCGATGTCTCCCGCGGTTGGCCCCGTCGCGATGCGCGCGATTTGATGGCCGAGCGCGGACATCAACATCCAGCCGGGCGCCATCCCGAGGATCGTGCCGGCGATGAAAGGACCGAGCCGGATATCGCTGGCTCCCGCTACGATGTTGACCACCGTGAAGGGTGCGATCGGCACCAGGCGAATGGCCGCGATCGTCACTACGCCGCCGCTCACGATCCTTCGCTGCACGCGCTTGAGGCGCGGCCCGATGACGGCGCGTAGCGTGTCGCGGCCGAGCGCAAAGCCAAGCGCATAGGTGACGGTCGCGCTCGCGAGCGATCCCGCCGCCGCGTAGAGGAACCCCAGCACGGGTCCGAACGCTGCGGCCGTCGCGGCGATCAGCAGCAACACCGGGAACGCGACCAGTCCGCCGACGACATAAACGCCGATGACCAGAAGCGGCGCCCACGGCTGCTCGGCGAGCGCGTTCAGCATCGGGCCGATCTCGGCTGGGCTCGCGACGTGCGAGAGCGGTGGGAATTGCCACGCAATGGCCAAGGCCAGCGCAAGCAGCGGAACGGCGGCGAGCTTCGCCCACATCATCCAGCGCGAAGGGCGCGGAAGGCGATCGCGAAAGAAGCTCTCGATGAGTTTGTCGCTCTCGATGGGCCGCTCGGGATCGGCGACCGCTTGAAGATGCTCGGCAAACTCGCCCTCGTCCGCCTCGCCGTCCTCGATCGGGACCAGACGATGTCCCCGGCCCGACAGCGTGTCGGCTGCCGCGATCAGGCTCTGCTCCGCCGCGCTCAGCGCCTGTTCGACCGAGACGCCGCAGTGGTCGGCGAGCAGCCGTGCGCGCACGTATCGGATTCGTGAATGCTCCGCGTCGGACTTCGCCTCCACCACCAGGTCGCATTCGGTGTCGGTGCCCATCGATCGGTTATTGAGATTGGCGGAGCCGACACGCAGGATTCGGTCGTCGACGATCATGACCTTGGAGTGCACCATGGTATGCGCGACACGCTGGCCCGATCGTATCTCAGGGCACATGAGGCGCACGCGCTCACTTACGCCAGGCTCACTGAGCGCGCGCAGGAACTGAATACGACCGTTGCGCATCGTGTGGTATTCGAACCAATTCTCCGGTGTGTGAGGAGCGACAAGCAGCGCTTGCAAATTTGAGTTCGCGCGTAGGCGCTGCGCGAGCGCCTTAGCCATGGCGGTGCACGTCAGAAACTGGTTCTCGATATAGATCTCGCGTTCGGCGGAAGCGATCATGTCGGCAAACAGCGCCTCGACCTCTCGCACCTCCTCCTGCCCGTTGCAGGCCGGCAGCGTGCGGGCGATCGAAACCTGAACATCATGAAAGTCAGGAGCGACGTTCGGCCAGGGACTTTCTGCGGGCCTAATTGGAATGTGTTCGCCGGTGGCTCGCTGCCAACGTTCGTGGACAAGCTCCGCGAGAGCGCGCGCCGCGTCGCCGTCGACCACCATCTGCACATCATGGAACGGCGGGTACGGCTTGCCTGACGGATCGCGCCGATGCGGGTCATCGAGATGATGCAACGACGTATCCCAGCGCCGGACCGCGAGATCGAGGCCGCCCGAGAATGCGAGCGCGTCGTCGACCACGATGATCTTCTGGTGATGCGAGGCGCCGGCGGGTAGCACGTTGTCGAGCCGGAAGCGGATCTGGTCGGGCGTTTGCCAGCCGAGCTTCAGGGAGGGAAATGGATCTCGCTCCAGCGCATAGAGGATCGCAAAATCCCAGGCGAGCAGATAGACTGTTAGTTCGGGCCGCTTTTCGACCATGCAGATCAAGAATTCGCGCAGCGTGAGCGGCCAGCCGTCATCGGCCGCGCAGTTCTCGCCGGCGAGTTTGGTGCGGCTGTCGAGATCCCACCCGACAATGAAGACGCTGTGCCGCGCTTGGCAGAGCGCGTCGCGCAGCGCCGCGAAATACGCAGCCGCATCAATCAGAACGGCAGCGCGGGATGCTGGCTCCGTGCGCCAGCAGTTGTCGCCAAGTCGCAGAATGCCCATGGCCTTATAGGCACCGCACAACGGGAGAGTTCCAATCCGCGTGGCGATTTGACCATGCGGCGACGCACAAGGGCGGCCCGATCAGGGCCGCCCCTCAATAAGCGTGCGTTTTCACTCGAAAACGGCTCGTTCGCCCGCGACGGTCCGCCCGCCCTAGGCCGTCGCGAGGTATCTGGCGTAGTTATAAGGCCAGTGTTGCCACCACGTGCGGGTTGTGTCGTCCGGGATCAGCACCGGATCTCTTGGGTCGCGCGCGGGGAATAGATCGCGCGGATAGTATTCGCCCTCATAGACGACCGGGTAGTGCGCCGCGAGGACATGGGGGACACCCATTCCGACATATTCCATCGAGACCGCCGGCCCTTCATGCGATAGCGCCGAGATCAGGCCTCCCAGCACGCCGGCGATGACCGACAATGGAAACGGAAGCTCGGGTGGCTTGTGCTGACCCGATCCCTCGATCATTTCCACCAGCGGCGCAAGTGGCGACGAAAGATAGAGTCCGGTCGGCTCGGCGTCCGTACCAAGACCGCTGGCAATCGCGGGGTTGATCAAATCCGACATTGCCGTCTTTGTCGGCGGCAATTGCTGAGCGGTGTCCAGCGAGTTGTCCACGCGATAGGAGAATCCGTCGTTGCCCAGTGCCAACGCATAGTTCGAAGCCATGGGCGTGTTGCAGCTCTTCGGAGTGGCGAAGCTGTAACATTTCACATTGATCTTCTTCCCGGGCACACCCCCTGCCCTGACCCATGCGGAGAACAGCTGCGCAACGGCGGCACCAAGGCTGTGGCCGGTGACATAGAGGTCGATCTCATCGCCCGGCAAGGTCGACAGAATCGTGCGCAGGTTTAGCGGGATCTGCAGATCGACTGCCAGCGATTCGACGGCCGTCCGATAACCGATGTGGATCATCGGAAGCTTTAGCGGAGGCTGAGCCGGCCGGTCGCCGGGCACGACGCCGCTGGGCAGTTCGGCCGCAGTACCAAATGGCAGAGTATAATTCTCGTTGCTCACAAGATAGGGCGTGTTGATCGGGCCAGCCGGGACCATCAACGCCGCTTCGTCCTGCATGGCCGCGCCGGGATTGAGCGTTCCGGCAAATGCGACCGCATAGGCGTTTCTGGCCGCATTGTAGGAAACGATGGCGCCATTCACCGGCGCGCCATTGGCAAGCCTGGAGGTCACGAGTGACGGCGCCCACGGCCGCAACGAGTCGCTGCTCTGCACGCCAGGACCCCATCCCGCGGGCCAGATGCGATTGGCGGGATAAGGATATGTGCGGCCATCATCGTTGGTCAGCGGATTGTCCGGGTCCGCCGAGGGAGTCAATCCGATCGGGAATGGAGGAAAGACAACCGGGCCCAGATAGTTCGCCACCACGCACATGCCCAGTAATTCTTTCGCCTCGTCGGCGGAGAAGCCGAGGATCGAAGGCCGCGGACCAACCGGACTTTCTGAGTCGCGCGTTGCCACGCTGGCCACCTGAGTGCCGCCTGTTTCGGAAACACTTGCTACGGGAACGCCGGGTTCAGAGGGGCTCTTGCTGCTCTTCGGTGCTTTCATCTTTGCCTCCATTGATCGGATTTCTGCGGGTGAAGGGCGCTAAGCGGTCGAATGTGAGAAATCATGGCGACACATGCATCTCAATGATCTCGCGGGTCAGGCTGTCGTGCGCGTTCGTTGACAAAATGCGATTTGGGCTCTCGTCAAAGACCTCGACAACACGCGGCACCGACATCGCCTCCGCCAAGGCCAAGCCGAAGCCCTGATTCGCCACGAACAGTTTTGCTGCCGCGATGACTTGGGCGAGATCGACGAAATCGGTCGCCTTGTAGAACTCGACGGGAAACCGCGATTCGCAGAACGCAAAATGCTCCAGTTCAAGCCCGACAAAGACCGTCTTTCGGGCGAACGGCGCCAACATGCGCCAATCGAGTTGTCCCGGGTACCGGTCGGTTTTGCACACGACAATATCGCCGATGTGCTTTGGGCTGATGCCCGAGAGCCAGGGTTCAAGGTTCGCTTTTCCTGGCAATGAGACGCAATCCCAATGGCACTGAGG
The DNA here is from genome assembly GCA_049698215.1 of Xanthobacteraceae bacterium. Taxonomy (GTDB): domain Bacteria; phylum Pseudomonadota; class Alphaproteobacteria; order Rhizobiales; family Xanthobacteraceae; genus PALSA-894. Next base: position 6,577 of record JBAVXH010000428.1, read on the forward strand.
CAGATCGACCTCAATCTTGGGAATGATGTTCTCCCTCATCTGCTCCACGGCGTTGCCGAAAAGCAGGCCCGCGAAGCGGTTGCCTTGGGCGCGCAAGAAATTGAAGACATGAATGCCGCCCGCCTTGTCGCGGAACCGGTCCAGGTCGCAGGTTACCAGCCTGCCGTCGTAGAGGGCTGCGTCGTGGATGTAGCTCTGGGTGCGCAGCAGCTGCGTCATCATCTCGGCAGACGCTTCGCCAAGCGGCGGCTTCTGGAAATATTCGGTGCGATGATCGACGAAGTAGCTACCACCTCCGAGCGCCCGGACGGCAGGAAGGCTGTAGATGATATCGCCCAATTTGCCGCTGTGCCGGAACGAGCGCATGGTCAGGCCGCCCGTCGCGACAGGGTGCGCAGGCTCTGCGCCAGCAACCGGGGCAGGAACCACTGGATGCTCCAGCGGACGGCAAGCAAATCAACGAAGTTCAAAGGTATGCAGAAGTCGCGGACGCGCTGGCTCTTCTCGCCAAAACCATTCTTGAGGGCGAATTCGACGATAACGCTTTCGATGGTCAGGCCAGGCGCCAGCTCCTCGATCACATCGCCGAGCGTCAACAGCATTTTGCGGTAGATCAGGAAAGAGCTGCTGAATTTCACGCCCGCACGCAACAGCCGCTGCAACAAATCCTCAAATGCGCCGGAGCCGGGGATCGATCCGGGTGACAGAGCGACAAAAAATTCCTCGACGACGCGCGCGATCAACGTTCGGTTTTCGGGGCTCGGAGGCACGCTCAAGACTTCCAGGATCTGCCGTATCCCCCCTTCGTCGCGCAGCGGAATTGCTAACGACAGGAGAATGAGGAGTCGGCGCTCATCTTTGCTCAGGGCTGCGGTGAGCGCCCAGTCGAGCACCACGATCTCGCCGTCGGGCGTGATCCGGAGATTTCCGGCATGGGGATCGGCGTGAAGGACGGACAGCTCGTCACACGAGAACAGCGGGTGCGCGGCCAAATTCTCCGCCAGCGCTCGCGCGATGGCGCGCCGCCGTTCGGGATCGCCGGGGAACGCCGCAGTGACCTTGACGCTGCGTTCTTCCGTCATCGCGGTGATGGTCGGGGTCGAAAGCGAATAGATCGGCTGTGGAATGCGAAGAGGCTCGACGCCGCGATATCGCTCCAGCGCCGCCGCCATTGACTGCCGTTCCAGCTCGAAATTGGTTTCCGAGAGGAAAAGATCCTTCACGTCCTCGAGCACGCCGCGCAAGTTGAGCCGTCCCAAGGTGTAGCGGTGCTGGTTCTCATCGAAATACCGGGCGAGATCTGAAAGCACCTCCAGGTCCTCATGGAAGTATTCGGGAATGAACGGCTTGAGCACCTTGAAGACACCAACCGCCGGCTCGCCGACCGGCGGGTTGCGGCGGGTAAAACGCAACAGCGCACTGACACTGCCCTCGGCATAGAGATTCGGCTCGATCTCGACCTGTTGCTCGATGAGCGCATCGTGTAGCTGGCTCTCGACTTCGCTGCGGATTTCCGGCGCGCTCACCTCGTGAATTCCGTCTTCCAGCTCCGCCAGCCGGCTACGCAATTCGGGCGCAAGATCCTTGTTGCGGGCGATCGTCTGTCCGATTTTTTGGAGACTCGGAATACGCCGGACAAAGACCAGGACACGCTCTTCGGGCCTGGTGTCCGGCGGCAATCTCAATTGCTCGATCAGTTTGGGGATCAACCTCTCGGCCGAAAGCCGCGCTCCAATGAAGGCAAAGCCGTCCCGTACGACCGGGCGCCAATTCTCGTAGGTATCCGGGACCAGTTCTTCGACCGGCAGCAGGGCGATGATCAGGTCTTGCACGATGTCCCGATGAGCCTGCCAGTTCACCTCCGCCAGAGCGCGCGTGGCCTCGTCCTCGGCCACAAGGTCGCCGGCAATCAGGCGCAACAGCGCCGGAGCCGATCCCTCCGGCAGGATTTCGGCGAATGCGGTCAATGCGGCTTGTTGGGTGCTCGTCAGGACAGCCTCCACAATCCTGCGAGAACCAATCCACCGACCGAAAGTTGCACCAACAATTGGCCGAAGGGATCGCTCGGCCAGAATTGCGTGAGCACCACCGGCAGGCGGAGGCCGTTGGTGAAAAGAAGAGCGCCAGCCAGAGCCACACCCGCGATCACCATCGCTGCGGTGAGCCGGTTGATGCTGCGGCGCAGCCGATGAACTTCCTCCGGGTGCACGGCCGGAGCCACGACCGCGGTGACACGCTCATTCTTTCCCGCCACCAGTTGGAGGATCCAGATCATGCCACTCGGAATGCGCCCCGCGGCGACATCCTGCGCGGAGGTGCGGATCATCGTGGTGAATTTTTCCAGGATTTCCTTTTGCAATAGCTGCTGGGCGAACGGGGCTGTTTCCGCCCACGGGTCGAAGTCCGTATCCAAACGCGCAGTCAAACCGGACAGCATACCCATGGCCCGCATCATGAAGAGCATCTCGGTTTGAAATTGAAACGGGGCAAGGCGCATCAAATCTTGATACTTATCGAAGAACGCACGCGCCGCCGGGTTGGTGAGATCGCTCGAGCGCACCTGGCCAAGGAACGATCCCCAGAACAGGTCGAGTTGCTCGCGGATCATCTCCTCAATCCGCACCAGATCGGCGCCTGGCTGGAGGACACCCACAAGGCTGTACGATTCGAGAATCCGGCGCGGGTCTCGAGTCCCGAGGCCGATGACAAGTTCCCGTAGCGCGCTATGGAAACGCGGTGGCATCTCGACCACCATTCCGAAATCGATGAAATAGATAGCGAAGGGCGTCGAGAGCCTCTGGGGCGCCGCATGGTCGAGGCGAGATGCGCTCGGGTATTCGCTTTCCATCAGGGGAAGCGGACGAACGAAGATATTACCCGGATGGGGATCGGCGTGGATGCGATAGGTAACGAAGAATTGCCGGAGATAGATATTGTAAACCGTGCGGGCGACGGCCTTCGGATCGATTCCGGCCTGTTCAAGGCCCACGACGTCATCGATACGAATGTACGACACATCCTCCATGGTGAGCGTGCCGGACGAGCTCTCGCGGCGATGGATGCGCGGCACCCTGAAGGCCGGATCGCCGGCGAAATCCACAGCGAAGCGTTCGATATTCAGGGCTTCGAGCCGCAGATCGAGCTCGCGCACGGTCACCTGCTCGAACTCGTTCACCAGCGCATTGACATCGACGCTGCGCGTCAAGGGCCTCACGCGCTTGAGCACTGACGCAAGCTTCCACAGCAGGACGAAGTCGGACGCAATGATTTCACGAATGTGCGGACGAAGAACCTTCACGACGACAGGTTCGCCGGAAAGATCGTACGCTTTGTGAACCTGGGCAAGCGACGCCGAGCCGATCGGGTACTCCGAGAAGGAGGAAAACAAGTCGCTAATGGCGCATCTGAACTCGGCTTCGATCAGCGCAATGATCCGCTGCACCGGCTCGGGCGGCACGTGATCCCGCAGCGACTCCAATTCCTGGGTGATTTCGAGCGGCAGCACGTCGACCCGGGTGCTGAGAAACTGCCCGAGCTTGATCCAGAGGCCCTGCCACCCCAGCGCGAGCTTCTTGTATTCCCTGGCATTGCGTTGCCAGCGCGGCACCCATGGGGTGCGGAACACGCGCAACCACGTGTATTTGAGGAAAACGTCCCACCACAGGAAATGCGCGACCATCCTGGTGAAAAAGGCAACGATGCGCCGCCGCCGCCTGCGCAGTGCGAGAGCGCTGGGGCCGGTCAGCACAGTGCGGTCGCCCTCATCGGGCGGCACGCTCGTGACTATGACCCTCTCGCGCATGGAACTCCCAATCGTCCGCTGTCAGTGGCCGGCTCGCGTTGTCCCTTTCAGCATCCGCGTCCGCAGCACCCCGGACAGGAATTGTTCAAAGGCTAAACAGGAATCCTGCTGTGCAGTTCGCCGCGCGATCTTCTGAGCCGCGACGCGATATTTGTCTTCGCTGAGGAGCCGCAGCGCCAACCGCCGCAGCGAATCGTCCGTGACCTCCGACTCGCGCATGAGCTCGCAGGCTCCCGCCTGCTCCACAGCCATGCTGTACAGCATCTGATCCAGATTCGAGATGAGCCCGAGGTAAGGGACGCCTGCGGATACGGCTTGCTGGCCCGACATCGCGCCTCCGTTGCAGATGACGAATCTGGAACGCCGGGCCGCTTCCATCCCGGGAATGAATTCAGCGAGGAAGACATTGCTCGGCAGTTGCGAGGGATTGATCCGGGCTGCGGTCGCCGCAATCACCGTCACCGGCAGCTCGCCCAAAACGCGGAACACCGTTTGCAGGAGCGCGGGTTCGCCGGTGCTGCCCAGCGAGACGTACACGATCGGCTTGTGGGCGGGCAGGCGATCCCACCACGCAGGCGGCGGCACTTGGGCAGACCAGAGTAACGGGCCGATGAAGGCGTGTTCGGGCGGCAAAGGCTCGTGCAGCCGGTATAGCCCCGAATCGTTGGGATAAACCGCATAATCGCCGCAGGTGAAATAGGCCCGGATATCCGGTGCGATTTCCGGCAGCCCGTGTTTCCGCAGCACGCTGTTTATCGGTTCGACTTGGATCGCGAAGGCAATCGGAAGGACGACCGGCCGGACTATATGAAAGATGAAGTCCGACAAGGGGGTGCCTATCAGGCGCGAGATCGGGGAATCGGCCAGTTCGAACTTTGTGTCGACACACGGGCTCCAATGGGCATCGACGATCGACACGAAAGGAACGCCCGTCAGCCGACTGCTGACGATCAATGAGAACCGCGAATCGCCGACAACGATGTCGGGCTTGAACTCGCGAATAGTCTCGAGGTCGATCTGCACATACTTTTCCAGGATCTCGCGTGGAAAGAGCGGCTCGTTGTTATGTATACGCCGGAGAAAGGTCGAACTCGGCTCCGACTTGATATCGATGCGCGGGACGTTCTCGTCCGGCTGAAGCAGATGATTGTAGCGCGGATCGCGTGCAAAGCAGACGCTGTAGCCACGGCTGGCGAGATAGGAAGCGAGCATGGCCGGTCGCGCCACGTGCGAGAGGGCCGCGGTTTCGCCGATGAACAAAACGCGCGGTTTTGCGGAATCGACCGGGCTCCGGCCCGGCCTGGCCGGCGCCCATTGCTGCGCGTGGTGATACTCGCTCATCAGGTCCCGCGCAGTTGAGCGCCGCGGCGCGCTTGCATTTGCAGCGGATCGACGGTTGCCGGCGCCGATATTGCGTCTGCCGCGGTCGCGCCCGGCCAGAACCAGCCGCTGTCGGCCAGCCACTTGGCACTCCTTTGAACTGCCTCGTGCGTGCGCGGATCGTCCGGGACGAGAAAGTCCTTGATCGGAACGTTGAGGCGGTTGAAATTCTCTCGCAGCAGAACGCGGCATTGGAAGGCCGCCGACTCGTTGCCGCCCTGCAGAAATGCATCCACAAGGACCAGCGGATTTGAAAGATCAAATAGCCACTTTTGATAACCCCAGGCGGCGGATCCATTTTCGAATTCAGGATCGAGATATTGCGCCGTTCCCACCAGATTCCGGCCCGTGCCGACCGACAGCACCAGAATCTCGTCCAACACACTCCCGGGCGCAATGGCGCCCCCTCTCATATGGATGATCGTGCCGACAATGGCCGCCAGAGTGATCATTGACGGGTTGTTCGCGACGAGGCCCCCATCGACGAAGCCGGATACGCCGGGCGTGCCATAAAAGGACTGGTAAATAGGCAGCTCCAGCGGCGCAGCGCTGGTGCGCATCGCCACATCCACAACGCTCTCATCCAGGTCGGGATTGGAAGCCGGACTTATGCCTCCGTGCGGCAAGCTCACCGTGTACGGCAAATTCGTATAGAGCTTGGGCGCCCAGCTGCGCAGGTCGCTGGATTGACTCGCGACCTGCTTATCCAACTGGAAGGTGACGACCACGACCGGGTACCGCGTCAGGTCTCCCAGCCGCATGTCACCAAAGCGCTGAAGCAGCAATGTTTTCATGGCGTCATTGAGGAACAGGGAACGAACCCCGAGTGCCGCCATGGACAGGCCGGCGGCAATCCTGATCACGGTACCGAGGTCTGCCGAATTCCCTGTGTGCGCCGGCATTTGCGCCAGCGCCTCAGACGCGGCAGCCTGGCTTTGCTGTAACGAACGTTGCGCCTCCGCGGAGCTCAGTCCTTCGAGGATCGAGGCGTTGACCTGGCTCCAAAAGGCCTTGATCTCTCCCAACGCAACCGTTGGATCGCCCGATGCAGCAAGATACAGGGCGTTAATGCCTCCCGCCGAGGTGCCGGCAAAAACATTGGCCTTATCAAGAAAGTGCTTGTGTGCAACATTTTCCAGTTGGATCAGCAACTCTGCGGTATTCAGGCCGTTGCCGCCATCCATCGAAAGGATTCGATATTTGCCCATGACGCTGTCTCTTCCTCTCTAGTCGACGACCACGAGTTTAAGCTTTGGCTCGAGCGTCGATTCAAACATTGGCGCGAATTGCGTCGCCTGCTGTGGATCCAAAATCAAAGTCATGTGCGTGCCAGGCGCGTCCCGCATGTCCACCCGAGCGCACCACTTCGCCATGCTGTTCAGCAAGGCGTCTTCCGATACGTCCGCCGGCGGCTGGGTTCGAAACAGCGTCACCGCGCCATCGAAGTACCTCGGCTGATAACTGCGCAGGCCTCTGACGTTGGCGAGAAAGACCCGCAGGGAGCGGCCGGCGCCCGCGACAAGTTCACCCAGGAACTGAGCGGACGCACGCCAGCCGCGCTGCCGCACATTGAGGAGCGAGGGTGGCAGCGCAATGCCAAGGAAGTTGGCCAGTTGCCGCACGGTTGCGTAGTTCAACGGCATGCGTTCGCTGAACGGATAGGTGACGGCCCACCAAAGCCCACGAAGCAGCGAAATATTGCCCGGCAGCTTCCCATTTTCGGGCAGGGCACCATCGACCAAGCCAAGATAAGCGACTTGCTTGCCCGCCTCGCGCAGCTGGCATGCGATCTCGAACGCCAAAGGGGCTCCGAGCGACCAGCCCGCAATATGATAAGGCCCGGAAGATTGAACGGCGTAGATCGCCGTGAGATAGGCGCGCGCCTGGTCTGGAATCGAGGCGGCGACCTTGCCGCCCGAGAAACCGGGCGACAACAGCCCATAGACGGCGCGGTCTCCTTCGAAGGCGGACGCCCAAACCGCGTAGCACGCCGGACTGCCGCTCGCCGGAGGCGCGAGGAACAAGGGGGGCTGCATACCGCGACCGGATCTGAGCGGCACGATCTCATCGGGCAGCTTTTCTGTCCGCTGCTGCGCATCGTCCAGAAAGCTGGCCAGGGCCTCGATTGTGGGCCGCGCCACCATGCGCGAGAGCGGGAGGTCGATATCGAAGAGTTCGCGAACACGGAGCGCGAGTCGCGTCGCTGATAGCGAGTCGCCGCCGATTTGAAAGAAATCGTCCTGCACACCGACAGCAGAAAGGCGCAGGATTTGCTGCCAGAGCTCCACCAAGCGGCTTTCGGTGACGGTGCGCGGCTTGCAAAAAGCAGCGCGAGAGCCGCCTGCCCCTGCATCCTCCGCCAATCGCTTCCAATCGGTCTTGCCGCTCGTCGTTCTCGGCAGCTGCCCAATCGTGGCAAATGAAGACGGCAGCATGTAGCTGGGTAGCTTGGCGGCGAGGTAAGTGCGCAACGCTTCGGGCTTCGGTGCGGCACCGCCGGCAGGCACCAGGTAGGCTGCAAGACTGACCCGGCCGTCCGGGCTTTCCCTCGGCACAACCGCGGCCTCCCGGATGTCCGGAAGTTCGAGCAAGGTGCGCTCGATTTCGCTGAGCTCCACGCGGCAACCGTGAACCTGAACTTGCCGATCGGCGCGGCCCAGGAATTCGATCTCGCCGTCTCGACGGATCCGGCAGAGATCGCCGGTCCGATAGACGCGCCGGCCATCCGGCAGAGTCGCAAAACCTCCCGCAGCCGATTCCGCGGAGCCCCAATAGCCGAGGCCAACAGCGCGCCCGCCGACAATCAACTCGCCCCAAACGCCCGGCGGGACCGGTTGCAGATTTCGGTCGACGATCCGCAGCCAGACATTGTCGATGGGCCGGCCGATCGAGGGCGCGCCACCTTGCGCCGCCGACTCTACGAGACCGGACGTCGTGACGACGGTGGCCTCTGTGGGACCGTAATTGTTGACCAGGCGAAATGCGAGATCGCGCTTTGGATGCTTGCGGAGGCGATCGCCCCCGGTCAGAAGCCACCGCAGCTTAGTGCTCGCAGGCCAATCCAGCTCGATCAATTCCTCGGCCAGCAGTGTGGGAGCGAAGCTGATGGTGATATCGCGCTGCACGAGCCAGTCACGCGTGCGCGCGGCGTCGGCGATCAGTCCGCGTGGCGGAAAGTGGATGCTCGCCCCCGCTGAGATATTGGCCCAGATCTCCCAGACCGAGGCATCAAAAGACACGGAGGCCATCTGCGAGGCGCGATCGTTCGGAGAAACGCCAAACGCACGCTGATGCCAGACGGCAAGATTGGCCAGGTTGGATCGAGAAAGAGCAACGCCTTTCGGCTGCCCCGTCGAGCCCGAGGTATAAATAACGTACGCAGGATCATCGGGCTCCGTCGTACTCGGAGCCGAAAGTGAATCGGCCTTCGGCGCTTCATTCAGCACCTGCGAGAGCCTGATCGTCTCCCCGCTAGCTTGAATATCATTGACCTGATCGTCGCCGACGATCGTCAAAGCCGCTCGGCTGTCGCGAATCAGAAAGGCAACACGGTCTGCCGGCCAGGTTGGATCGATGGGCACAAATGCGGCGCCCGCCTTCATGATTCCAAACTGCGCCGCCACCAGCGCCGGTCCCGGCGGCATGAACAGCGCGACCGTCTGGCGCCGCCCGACATTCCGGCGGCTGAGAAAATTCGCTACCTGCGTTGCAAGCGCACTCAATTCACCGAACGTGAATTGGGTTACACCATCGCTGAGCGCGAGAGCTTGCGGCGCCTCTTGCGCGAATCTCTCCGTTGCCACGCAGGCGCTAACCGACTGCCGGTCCGAAGTATCGAGCCCGCTCGCCTCCACGAGTGCCAGCTCATCGTCGCCGAGCATCGGCAACAGCGTGATCGGCGAGTCCGGCGCCGCCGCGACGGATCGCATCAGCGTATTGAAGTGGCGAGCGATCTGTTGGGCGGTGGCGGCCTCGTATTTTTCCGCGTCGTAGTCGAGGATCCCTTTGATCTCGTCGCCTGAATCTTCCATCGCAAGGACAAGGTCGAACTTGGCCATGCCATTGGTGACTTCGGCGCCGCGCACCGTGAAGCCGGGCGTCTCGACAAAGAGGTCGACCTTCTTCTGAAAATCGAACAGGACGCGCGCCAGCGATCGTGCGCCATCTCCCTTGAGCCCGAGAGATTGCACCACACGCTGAAACGGCACTTCCTGGTTCGCCTGAGCCCCCATGGCGACATCGCGAACGCGCGCCAGGACCGTGCGGAACGTCGGATCGCCGGAAAGATCGGTGCGCAGAATGATCGTATTGATGAAGACGCCAACGATGCCGTTGAGACTGCTCTGGGTGCGGTTCGTCGTCGGCAACCCCACCAGGATGTCGTCCTGGCCGGAGTAGCGCATCAGCACGATATTGAAGACCGCGAGAAGCGCCATGAAGAGTGTGGCGTTCGACTCGCGCGCGAGGCGCTTGAGCCCGTCGATCGTATCCGCCGGACAACTGAATACTTCCCGTCCACCCGCGTGTGCGCGGTCATCGGAGATTTGGCGGTCGACAGGCAGCTGCAGCGGACCATCTATCCCTTGGAGCCGTTCCTTCCAATACTCGAGCTGCCGCTCAAGAAGCGGCGCTGCGTCGGTGAAGTGTGTCTGCTCCCACAGCGCAAAATCAGCGTACTGGGCATCGACCGCACCAAGCTTGGGCTCGCGGCCTTCGAGAAGCGCCGCATAAGCTCCAAACAACTCCCTGAAGAAAATTCCGCCGGACCACCCATCGAAAATGATGTGGTGCATCGTGAAGAGCAGGCGGTATTGATCTTCGTCGAGCCTCCAGAGTGCAGCGCGGAAAAGCGGACCTTTGTCCAACTGGAACGGCTCGCGGACCAGGACTTGCGCCTCGGCCTGATATTTCGCCACGCGCCGGCCCGCTGCCAGATCGCGCAGATCGCGTATGTCGAGTCGCGGTAGCGAACATGCGGCGACGCGCTGAAGCAAGCGGCCCTCTGCTGAGTGGAATGTGGTCGAGAAAATCTCGTGCCGCGCCATCACCAAATCAAAACTTTGCGCCAAGATCTCCGCGCGAACGCGGCCTTCCAGCTTCAGCGCGAACGTTTCGTTATAGAGCGGCTGATCGGGGCTCCATTGATGATTGAACCACATCCGCTCCTGTGCAGCGGAAAGCGGAAACTCCCGGCGATTGTCGCGCGAGTGTGACGGGATCTTGTCGTTGGGAGAAATGGCGTCTGGCGATGCGTCCTGCAGCAGCCGGCGCGTCAGCAGCGCACGCTGCTGCGGTGAGAGCGCCGCAAGGCGCTTGGAGAGTGTGGCTGCTTCAGCCGGCATAGGCAGCGTCCGATCGCATCGGCGCTCTTACGGCAGAGACCCGCACTTTATCGAGCGAGGCGACCGCCCACTCATCCACCGTCCGCAAGTCCTTCGGGTTGAACAGGCCCTCCTGCGCCCACGCGGCGGAATTCAAGGAGACGCTATAGGGATTCACCGGACCGCTCGGCGCACCCGGCAGATTGCGCGCGGCCTCCTGAAAAATCGCAACCGCAAGCGACTCGAGCAGCTTGAGGTTCTGCGAAAACCGTTCCGCGAGCGCATCGCCGGGAAGCGAATCTTTCAATTCGAAATGGAAGCGCCGCATGAGGTCGACGCCCAGCACGTCGATGAACCGCGACTCGACCTCCGGACAATCGAGCGCATCCCATTCGCGGAAGAGCGCCTGGATGCGGGCGTTGAGGTGATTGACCCGTTGCAGATCCTGACCTGCGCGCGTCACCAGATCGAGATCGCATATGCGTCCGCCGATGAATTGAAGCGCAAGGAACCCCCAATAGATCAGGAAATCCCAGACGATCTTGATCGGCATCACGCGCGGATTTCCCATCAGCGCGTACTGATTTTCATACACGGTCAGGAAGGATTCAAACGTGTTGAGGTAGATGCGGTTATAGTCGGCCGCACGCGCGGTGATGTCCTCACCGTCCAGATCCCGCAGGATCAGATCGGCGAGATAGGTATTCCCCATTCCGATGAAGTCACTTCCCGGCGAATAGAACGGATCGGTGAATACGCCTGCCTCTCCGGTGAGCCCCCAGCGGTCCTTCGAGAACACGCGCGCGCAGCCGTACGCGTACCGCTTGACGGCAAGGAAATCCATCAGCTTGTCGCGGCGCTCCTCAACGACGCGCGCACACGCAGGCTCATATCGCCGCAACCAATCGAGTGCGCGCTCGAACGAGTTCATCCCCTTGAGCGGATGCAACTCCGCATCGGCGACGATTCCGACGCTGGTCACGTTGGGCGCGAGCGGAATGAACCAGACCCAGTAGCCGCGGCCCATGAAATGGTTGGTGCTGAAACGCCGCAGCCCCTTCTCGAGCCGGGAGTCCCATTCCGGTGTCGACCCGAACAGGTCGATATCGATGATGTCGCCGAGCCGGAACCACACGGAATTGCAGTTGTGACCGACCTCGCGAGCGAGGCCGAGTTGACGCTTGATCAGTCCGGCGCGGCCCGACGCATCCACGACCCAGCGCGAGGCGATCGTCACCGCTTCGCCGTCGCGCGTCAATGCCGTGTAATATTTCCTGTCGTCGCGCGTGACGCTTCGTGCCTTGGTGCGATCGCGGAAGTCGACGCCGAGCGTCCGGTTCTCTTCGGCCAGGAAGTTTTCCAGGCGGCCGCGGTCGAGCTGATACCCCGGAGTCGGCGGGTAGAATGATGCGCCCATTTCCACCCGGCGGGCGGTGTCCTGGTTGTCACCATGCGTGAAGAAGTAGCGCAATCCCGCCTTGAGGAGTTGCGCGGTGCGCAGGTGCGGTTCCAACCCCAACACCTGGGAGAAGTAGTGTCCGCCGATCTCGACGGACGATTCTCCGACCTTGTGGGCGGACTCGGGGAACGGATGCGGCCGTGATTCTGCGAGCAGAATGGAGACCGCGGGCCGCGCACGCTTGATCTGGCGGGCGAGCGTGTGTCCGGCCAGCCCTCCGCCCAGGATGACGAGATCGACCTCGGCGTCCGGAGCGACGTCCGACGTTCTGCGTTCGATTTCCGGTTCGCGGTTCTGCTCGCCGGTGCTCGCCTGCAATTTGCGCAGAAGCAGATCGCGCTGCTCCGCACTGAGCGCCGCAATTCGCTCTGAAAGGTCCGGCATCGTCCTATGCTCCGCCGGCCATCGCCATGGCGTATTCCCGCTCGGGTTCGAGCCAGCATCGCCGCAGTTGTGTGCGGATTTCGGCACGCTCCGCGGCACGCGCCATATGTTCGGCGAGCGTGAAGCCGGAATCCGTCATTGGCTCTTTCGGCAGCACACCGAAAGCCTGGAGATGCATTTCGGCGGCGGTCGCCTCCAGCAGGCTGATGTTGTCCATCAGCTTGCGACGCAGCGCCGCGTCGTCGAAATTCCCTTCCATCTCGGAGTGAACCAGCGGGTAGACGAAATTGACGCGCGTGAGATCGACGTGAGCGCGAGTATGAACTTGATGCTTGGTCGCTTCGTCCCAGCTGCGCAGGAAATCCTGCGTCTTGCGTTGCAGAACCTGGATGTGGATCAGCTCCTGCCGGATCGACCGCAGAAATTCCTGATCGTCGATCTTGTTATGAAAGAAAATAAGACCGAGCGTCGCCCAATACCAGACGAGATCCCAGATGACCTTGGCGATCCAGACCTGAGCGTTGCCCAGAATGCCGTACTGATCCTGAAACACGCGGATCGCCGTGTCGTACAGGAAATCCAGATAGAACCAGTTATAGAACTCGACCTTCTCCGTCAGGTCTCCGCCGGAGAGGTCATGGCGCACCATGTCGGTCACGAGGGTGTTGCCCATCGCGACGAAGTCGGATCCCGGCGAATAGAGCGGGTCGGTAAACAACCCCGCATCGCCGATCAACGCCCAACGGTCCTGCGAGTAGATCTGGCTCGTCGTGTGCGCGTATTTCTTCAGCGCCAGGAAATCCAGGATCCCGTCGCGGCGCTCGCGGACGAGGCGCCCGACCAGAGGCTCGTTCTTGTCGAGCCAGTCGATAAAACGGTCGCGGCTGTTGAACTCGTTGAGTGGATGGTAGCGCGGGTCCGCCACGATCCCAACGCTCGTCGAGCCCGACGCCAGGCGGATCAGCCACACCCAGTATCCGCGCCCCACAAGATGGTTGGTGGAATACTGCCGGAAACTGCTCAGCATGCGGCCACGGAATTCGGGATCGTCGCTCCAATCCTCCAGGTTGATGGGAACGGTGATCCTCAGCCATGCGGCATTCACATCGTGTTCCGACGGCCTGGCGAGGCCGAGCTTTCGGCGCAGGAAGCCCGGACGCCCCATGCCGTCGACGACCCATCGCGCCTTGACGCGATGTTCCTGGCCACCGCGCCTCAGCTGAATTTCGTGCGGCGTGTCCCCTTGTTGAATATCGATGCCGATGACGCGGCAATCGTCGACGACGCCGGCGCCTTCCTTCGAGGCCTGCACGGCGAGCATGTTCTCGAAGCGGCCGCGATCGATCTGGTAGGTCGGAATCGGCAAGACATGGTTGGCAAAGGGTCCGATCTCTACGCGCTTGGCCAGGTCGCTGTTATCGCCGTAGGGGAAGAAGAAGCGCAGCCCCATCTTGCGCAACTGACGCTGGTCCATGTGGGGGCGGAATCCGAGCACACTGTCGAAATAGTGTGCGCCGATCTCGACCGAGGATTCGCCGACCTTATGCGCGGCCTCCGGAACCGGAAACCGATTGGCCTCGACGACGAGGATACGCGCCTGCGGAACGGCGCGGCGCAGCTGAATCGCCAGCGTCAGCCCCGCCAAGCCTCCACCCAGGATGGCGACATCATACTCATCCTGCAGCGTATGCTCGTCCGGCCGGGTTTCGCTCTCGTTGATTGTCGACGAGACATTGCGCTGCTCCGCGCTCTTGCTCACCAGCCGCGCGAGCAGCTCCCGCTTTCGGTCGTCGAGAGCATCAATGCGCTTGTTGATGTCGGTCATTCCCACCCGTTCCCTGCAAGTGCGCCTCCAGCTCTTCCGGAGACATCTTCTCGACTTGAGCCAGCAGTTCCTCGACGTGTCCGTGATCGCCGAGCTTGAGCGCCAACTGCTCGGCCAGTTTGTCGACCGTCCCGGTGAAGAGATCGACCATCGGCACCGTGATGTTGATCGTCCGCTCGATCTCGGTTTTCAGCTCCACCACCATGATCGAGTCCATGCCCAGCGATGTGAGCGGCTCCCGCACATCGAGCCGTGCCGCTTCGAGGCCTAGAACACGCGCTGCCGCCTCGCGCAGATAGCTCTGCAGTCGCTGACGGCGCGGTTCAGGCTCGGCCAGCAGCAACTCAAGCAGGAGTTCGGACGCCGCCTTTTCTTCCTCGGCGGTCCGTTCTCGTGTGGCGCTTGCGGGCATCAATTCGGCAAAGAGCGGAGATGGCGGCATGCGCGCCCAGTCGGCGCTCACCACGATCGCCTGAGCGGGTTGAGCGGCCTGGATGCGCTCCATCGCCTGCAACGCCTGTTCGGGCGTCATCGGGAACACGCCGGAGCGGCCGCTTTTGCTCTTCTCAGTCAGGCGGGCGAACATTCCGACATCGGCCCACGGACCCCAGTTGATGCTGGTAGCGGGCAGCCCTTGCGCGCGGCGCCACAGCGCGAGGTTGTCCATGTAGGCGTTGCCGGCCGCGTAGTGTGCCTGCCCGAACTGTCCCAGCACCGAAGAGATCGACGAGAACAGCGTAAAGAAATCGAGCGCGAGGTCCTTGGTGGCTTCGTGCAAGGCGCGCGCCCCCGCCACCTTCGGTTTCAGCACACGCTGGAACGTCTCGTCATCGAGCCGCAGCAGAAGCTGGTCTTCCACGATGCCCGCAGCATGGATGACGCCGCGGATCGGCGGCAGGCCCTGGGCATGAAAGTCCTCGACGTAGGCTTCGACATCATCGGCGTCCGCAACATCGAACGTCGCGACGTGTACCGACGCGCCGGCGCGCTCCAGATCCAGGATGGCATCCACCCTGCTCTTGGCCGGGTGATCCGCGGACAATGTCAGCCATTCGCGCCGCGGAGGAAGTGCGGCGCGGCCCGCGAGAATGAGACGGCGCGCACCGTGCGCGATCATCCATCGCGCGACGGTAACGCCCAGGCCGCCCAATCCGCCGGTGATGAGATATGACGCGTCCGGCCGGAACACCGCCGGATCGACCGGCGGCGCCTGATCGGAAGCCCGCAACCGCGCCACGTAGCGCGCCTCGCCGCGTAGCGCGATCTGGCGGTCCGCACTGGGCGCCAGCAATTCTTCCGTCAACCGCTCGGCGTCACCTTCATCGACGGGTCCAAGATCAATGAGCCCGCCCCACAATTCCGGGTGCTCAAGGGCGACCACGCGGCCAAAGCCCCAGAGCTGCGACGCCCAGCTTGCGTCGACCGCTTCATTGCCTGCGGCCTGAAGCTGTCGTGTGACGATCCAGAGCTTCGGTGCATTTTCGAAGGTGGCGAGCCGCTTGACCCCATTCAACAGAAACGCGCAGGACGCATGCGCTTCGTCGGCCGAAGTATCAAGTCCGTGGAGATAGACGATCCCTGTTGTATCCGGGTTCGGCATCTCCGATCCCGCAAAGACCTCGGCTTGCAGGCCCCGCCGTTTC
Source organism: Xanthobacteraceae bacterium (assembly GCA_049698215.1). Classification (GTDB taxonomy): domain Bacteria; phylum Pseudomonadota; class Alphaproteobacteria; order Rhizobiales; family Xanthobacteraceae; genus PALSA-894. The sequence goes on from JBAVXH010000428.1 coordinate 22,391, forward strand.
AGCACGGACGCGAGCGCACTGCAGAGATCGTCGCTGCCTCCGAAAATGGCCCATTTGCCGGTCTTGGCGTCGCTCGTCCCCTCCCGAGCGGCTTGCTCCCACCGCAGTTCATACATCCAATCGCGGACGGAGCCTCGCGCGACACCCTGAGTAGATTCAACATGCGCGAGGCGCAGCTCATCGATCTCCAGGCAAACCTGGCCGTCTTCGCTCACGATGCGAAGATCGAAGACCAACTCAGGGTCCTTGGGTGCCCCCGACTTCAGCTCTGCAATGCACAGAGCCCGGCCTCCGGGGTTAGCGGAAAAGCGGACGCGACCCATTCCTTGAGGGAGGTATTGCTCCTCGTTGTAGATTTTGCCTTCGGATGGCTCCAGCGTGGCGGCGGCGGTCTGCAGCGCGGCATCGATCAGGATCGGATGCACGCAATAGTCCGGCGCCTCGGCAGCGGCAATTTCGTCGAGCGCGAGCTCCGACACCGCCCGGCCCCGGCTGCGCCAGATCTGCGAGATGGCGCGGAAGTGCTTGCCATAGTCGAGGCCCTGGGACGCCATCGCCTCGTAGTGCGCCGTGCCGGCGATGTGGTCAGTCAAGCCGAGGCGAAGTTCGTTGACGGCGAGCGACGCGGCAGGAGCACGAACAGCAGCTGCGCGGCCGCTGGCCGTCGGCGTCCAATCCTCGGTGGAAGCCTGGCGGGCACTGAACTGAAAGCCGTAGCTTCCATCGCCAGACGGCGAAAAGAGCGTCTGCAGCCGGCAGCCGGCTTCGGAAATCGGCAGCACTTCACGGAGATACAGCGTGGTGATCTCCGTCGCCGCCGCATCCGGCCGCAGCTGACGCATCGCAGCCAGCGCGGCCGCGACATAACCTGCCGCCGGAAAGATCACCGAGCCGAGAACCTTGTGCCCCGACAGATAATAAGGAGAGTGCAGCGCGAGATGTTGCTCCCACACATGCTGTCCGCCCGGCAGCGCACATTCCAATGCCCGCCCGAGCAATGGACTGGCGCCTGCCGCGTCGGGTGCGACCTCATCGCCCGGAAGCTGATCGAGCCAATAGCGCTCGCGCAAAAACGGATAAGCCGGCAGGCTTGCGACGCTTCCGCGTGCGGGGAAGAGAGCGCGCCAATCGGGATTCTTGCCGCCCTTGTAAAGCTGCGCCACGGACGTGAGCAGTGCGCGGCCCGCCGCATCGCCCCGCTGCGCCGAACCAAGGACGAGCGCATCGCGACCCCTCTTGCCCAGCACCTCGCGGATCGGCCCGGCCAGCATCAGGTGCGGGCTGATTTCGAGAAATCCGTCGAAGCCCGCTTCAACCAGGCGGTCGAGCGCAGATGACAGCTGGAACGGCTCGCAAAGATTGCGTCCCCAATAGTCCGCACCGAGCCCTTCGCCGTTCACCCACGCGCCGGTGACCGTCGACATCAGGTCGACGCGGGCCTGGGTGTAGTCGAGCTGGCCTAGCGACGCCGCCAGTTCCTCACGCAGCGGCTCCATGTGAGGAGTGTGGAACGCGACGTCGATATCCGACAGCGTCCGCACCAGCACGCCCTGCTGTTGGACGGCCGTCGACCACGCCGAGAGCGCCGACGGCTCTCCGGACACAACGCACGTCTCCGGGCCGCTGTGCCCGGCGAGGAAAATCTGGCCGTCCCAATCGGAGATCGACTCACGGGTCGGGTCAGGCGCGAGGCTGACGACGGCCGTCTTGCCTTGACCCGCAAGTCTCTTCATCAGCCGGCCGCGATGATGAACAACCGCCACCGCGCTCTCGAGGCTGAGGCCGCCAGCACAATAAGCAGCCGCCACCTCGCCCAGGCTCTGGCCAACGACGCCATCCGGCTCGATGCCGAATGAGCGCCATAGAGCGGCAAGCGCCACCTGCATCGAGAACACGGCCGCCTGAGAAACGTCGGTTTCGTTCAGCCGTTCTCCGGAACGGATCTCCTCGATGACCGACCGTCCGGAGCACTGCTCAAACAGACGATCGCAGGCCTGCAGGGTTTCGCGAAAGGCCGGGTAATGATCGAATAGCGGGTCGCACATGCCCTTCCAGTGCGACCCCTGGCCCGAAAATACGAATGCCAGCTTGGAAATCGGCCGTGCGGCCGGCGCCTCGGCGCGTATGGCGTCGGCAAGTTCAGCCGCCGTGGATGCAACGGCGGCGGCGCGGTGCTGGTGGTGGCTTCTGCGTATCGCAGCCGTGAAGCAGATGTCGCGCGGGGCCGCGCCACCCGCAGCGGTCTTGAGCAGCCCGCTGTAGGATTCCTTCAAGCCCTGTAGCGCGTCGGGCGATTTCGCCGAAATCGGCAGAACGAAGACCTCCGGAACGGCCTGCACGGCGCGAGGCGGCGCGGAATCGGGTGCTTCTTCCAACACCAGGTGGGCGTTGGTCCCGCCGAAACTGAACCCACTGACGCCACCCACGCGCCGCGAACCGTTGCGCTTCCAAGGTCGCGTCGCGACCGGGATCTCCATCGGGAAATCGACTTGCGGTACGCCCGATGTCCACGCTTCAAAATGGAAATTCGGCGGGATCGCATCGTAGTGCATCGCCAGCGCCATCTTGATGACGCCGGCAACGCCGGCTGCCGCTTCCATGTGGCCGAGATTGCTTTTCAGGGACCCGAGTACGAGATCCGTCGAACGCCCGTCACCGAGCGCCTGCGCGAGCGCACCGATCTCGATCGAGTCTCCCAGCGGCGTTCCCGTGCCATGCGTCTCGATGTACTGCGCCGCAGACGGCTCAATTCCGGCGTTCTTGTAGGCCTCGCGCAGAACTCGCTTCTGCGCCTCCCCGTTCGGCGCCATGATGCCGTTACTCGCGCCGTCGTGATTGATCGCGCCACCGCGGATAACCGCATAGATTCGATCGCCATCGTCCAACGCGTCGGCCATCCGCTTGAGGACGACGATGCCGGCGCCTTCGCTGCGCACGATGCCATCGGCCGCCGTATCGAAGCTATGGCAAGCCCCGGTGGGCGATAGCGCTCCCGCCGCCGAGAAGAAGACGTCTCCTTTGGGCAGCAGGTTGAGGCTGACGCCGCCGGCGAGCGCGAGCGATGTTTCTCCAGCGCGCAGGCTGCGGCACGCCAGTTCGATCGCCAGGAGTGAACCCGAGCAGGCCGTATCCAGCGTCAGGCTCGGACCATGCAGATCGAGAAAGTAGGAGATACGGTTGGCGATGATGCTGTTGGCGGTGCCCGGGCCCGTGGAGGCGCTGAAGCGGTTATAGTTCCGGCTCAGCATCAAGTCGTAATCGTTGCTGAGCGTGGCGACGTAGACGCCGGTGGCCGTGTTGGCGAGGCTGAGCGGCGGAATGCCCGCATCCTCCAGCGCATTCCAGGCGACTTCGAGCATCACCCGCTGGCGCGGATCGACGTGCGGCGCTTCGCGCGGCGAGATGCCGAAGAACGCCGGATCAAACCGGTCCAGCTCTTCGAGAAAGCCGCCCCAGCGCCCCGCGATCTTTCCAGGCGTACGTGCATCGGGATGAAAGAAGCGCGACGCGTCCCATCGTTCGGCCGGCACCTCACGCACACCGCTACGCTTCTCGCAGAGCAACTTCCAGAAGTCCTGCAAACCCGAAGCGCCCGGCAGGCGGCAATCCATGCCGACAATCGCGATGCTCGCATTCTCCCCGGCACGAAGGGATTCGATCTCGGCCCGCAGATCACGTAACGCGAAAAGTGCTCGTTCCAAAGGTGTGGATGTCATTCTGACGCTGTACCCTTAGCCTTCCTCACCGATTCACTCGGTTTAGTTCCGCGAGGACCAATGCCTCGGTTGCCTGATCCTTCGTCGCCAAGGTGCTGCTCGCCCCCTGGTCGTTTGGACCACTCGCAACGCAGCGCGCCATCGCGGTCGTGGTCGAATAGGTCCACGGAGCGGTTGGCTCCAAATCAATGCCGAGCCAAGCGTTCAGACTCTGGACGAGCAGCACAGCGCGCATCGAATCCAGACCGAGATCGGCCAACGCAATATCCGGGGAGTTCGTCGGCGGAGGCGTCTCCAGATTGTCGGCCAGCCAATCGAGAATCCAACGCTTCGCCGCCTCCTCGCTTACGTGCTTGCGCGTCCGGTTGAGCGTGCGATCCGCTGCTTGCTGACGCAGGACGCGCTTCAGGATCTTGCCCGTCGGACTCTTCGGTATCTCCTGCACGAAGCGAACGATGGCCGGCACCTTCACTTCCGCCATCCGCTGCCGGCAGTAGCGGCGAATCTCGTGTTCGGACGCCACGGCAGTTGGCCGCAGCACGATATCGGCGCGGACCTGCTCGCCAAGAAGCGGTTCGCGGATCCCGTAGACGGCAGCCTCGGCCACCGCCGGATGAGAGTGAAGAACGTTCTCCACTTCGGCCGGATAGACGTTGACCCCGCCCAAGATGACCATATCCGAGAGGCGATCTTCGACATAGAAATAACTATCGGCATCGCGCCTGCCGATATCGCCGGTGTGAAACCAGCCGCCGCGCATGACCAGTTCAGTTTCCTCGGGCCGGCCCCAATAGCCGAGCATCACATTGTGCCCGCGCACGACGATCTCGCCCTTCTCCCCCTCGGCGCATTCCGCGCCGCTCGCGGGATCGAGGATTTTCATTTCCACGCCGTCGATGGGCACGCCGATGGAGCCCGGCCGGTGATCGGACAGGTGATTGTAGGAAGCGAAGGGAGAAGTTTCCGAAAGACCGTAGCCCTGGAAGATCGGCGCTCCGAACATCTCCTGCCAGGCGCTCTCGATTTCGAGCGGGAGCGGTGCCGCGGCGGAAAACCAGTACCTTACCCCCGCGACTTCCTTCAGCGGACGCCGGGCCAGCAGCACGATGAAGTTGGCGGGCACGCCGAAAAACATCGTAACGCCGTGATCGGCGATGGAGCGCAGCACCTGTTCGAGATCGAACCGGCGGTGCAGCACGACCGCCGCGCCCGATTGCAGCATGGCGTTGAAAATCGCGTTCTGGCCGAAGCAGTGATAGAGCGGCAAAAACAGAATGCCGCGGTCGTCGGGACGAATGCCGAGATAACGCTGCTTGGCTTCGATATTCCGGACGACGTTGGAGTGAGAGAGCACCGCGCCCTTTGGGCGGCCGGTGGTGCCGGATGTGTAAACGATCGCGGCGGGATCATGCGGCTGCATAGCCCGCGCGCCCGAGAGCGGCTCTGCCGCCATCAAGGTCGCGGCGAACGCCTCATCGCAGACGTAGACATGCTCCACCGACGCTGCCGAGAGGTTCTCGCGCAACTCCGGCATGGTCACGACCGCGCGCGCCTCACAATTTTTCAGAACATAGTGGAGCTCGTCGTACTTCCATCCGGTGCTGATGGAAACCGCAATCGCGCCAAGCTTGAGAATCCCCAAATAGGCGATCGCAAACTCAGGCACATTCGGCAGGTAGAGCGCGATGCGATCGCCCGCAGACAAGCCGTCCCGGGCGAAGAGGCCTGCCGCTTGCGACGATCGCTCGTTCAGCTCCTTGTAGGTCCAGGTTTGCCTCTCGAACACCAACGCGATGCGCTCCGGATGAGCACCCGCGCCGCGTTCGATGTGTTCGGCAATGTTCATGCGTAGAACTCCCGCAGATCCGACAGCACGGGGCCGAACGACTGCGCGATTGGACCATCGCTCTCAAGATCCTCGACGATGGCGGAGATGTACTCGTCCAGCGACTGATCCCCGTCGTCCCAAACGTAGGGGCGCGCTCGCCCCGGTTTCACGCCGGTGACCTGCTTAACCGCTTCATATGTCGTTCGTGTTGCATCGGAGAGCGTTTCGCGGGCGTCATAATGGTGGAATTGTGCAAACGTCCGCAGGTCGGCTGCCTGGACGCCGAAGATCAATCCCGCCGCCAGATAGAGGCGGAAGGTGTCGAGTGACTCGCGCGCGAGAACCGCCGAGCCCAGGCCCTGGCTGTTGACGTTCTGATTGAACTGCTCGGCATGGGTCGGGAACCGGTCCGCGATCGAGTTTCCGAAGAATGACAGTCGCGGCGCCAAAGAATTCAGAGTGATCTGTAGCGCCTTAAGACCAGTGTTGACCGGCTGCTGCACGTTGCCGACCAGCGAGGGCGGGAGCCCATTGCTGAATTCCGGCGCGACCACGAGCGCAATCTGCGCGTCCAAATGCTTGGCCAGCATGCCGAGATGATAGCGCAGCTGGTCCATGCCGACGCCGATGTATTGCCCCAGAAAGTTGCCGCCGTGATAGGCAATGCCTGCTTCCGCATCGATCAGCGGATTATCCGTCGCCGAGTTCCCCTCGACTTCGATCTGGGCCCCGATGGCGATCAGCCCGTCGACGATGGGCCCAAGAAATTGCGGCAAGCAGCGCAGCGAGTATCGGTCCTGAATAAGTTCACCGGGCGCACGGCCGCGATCGGTCCCGCTCCCGCGGACTAGTTTCGAGCCGTGCAGCAGTTGCAGCATCTGTTGAGCGGCCCAGCGCTGGCCTGGATGTGGCTTGAGCCGATGCACGAACGGCGCAAAGGACTCGGTCGAGGCACGCAAGGCCTGTGCCAGGAGGGCGTGAAGGCACAACGTCCCGGCCAGGAATTTGTGTGTGTCAGAGATACAGTTGGCGGCGACGCCCGTCATCACCGAGGTACCGTTCATCATCGCCAGCGCTTCTTTCGCCTCCAGAGGAAGCGGCGAAAGGCCGAGGCGCTCGAGCGCGACCAGCGCGTCGATTTCCTCGCCATCGTCGTCGACGCGATAGCCCGGCGCGAGACCACAGATCGCACCCGTGACGTAGGCGAGCGGCACTAGATCGCCGCTCGCGCCGATCGAGCCATGCGCCCGCACGCGCGGCGTAACGTTCTCGTTCAAAAAGAGGATCAGCCGTTCGATCAATTCCAGGCGAACGCCCGAGGCGCCCCAGAGCAGCGCATTGGCGCGCAACAGCATCGCGGCCCGGACGTCCTCGTTGCTGAGAAAATTCCCCGCGCCGGTCCGATGGGACAGCGGCAAATTGTTTTGCAGCGCGGCCGCCGAAGTGGATGGCACGGCGAGGTTGGCCATGCCGCCGAACAGCGTCGTGATCCCGTAGATCGGCTGACCGCGGCGCACCGCGTCCTCAACGAAGGCGCGCGATGCAGCGATTCTGTTCAGAACGATGGGATCGTCGGTGAGCCTGACGCTGGACCGCTGGCGGGCGACGCGCAGCATGTCATCGAGCGACAAGCCCTGACCGCGCAGGACAACAGCCTCACGTTCGCCGCGAGACGGCCAGCGAGCAGCTTCTGCGTCCGAGGTGGCCACAGCCATTGGATTGCACGTGATGAGTAGAAAATGTCCGATTGCATCCTAGCATCAGTTGAATCCGGATTCCAAGCCTGCAGCTACGCAATGCTGATCAGACGAGCTGCGGCACGCCATCGCTTCGACATCGGAACTCGATTTTGCTCAAGCCGGTTGCCGGCCTGTCAGAAGGCGCTGAATGAATCGAACCGGCGGAGGGATAAGGAACTCGCGAATGATCTGCGCCAGATCGAAAAAAGCACGCACTTCTAGAATGCGACCATTGTGCATGTAGATCAGATCGCACCCCTCAACGTCGATCACCACGCCAAGCGGCGGAATGCCATGAAAATAGCCATCTTGGGTGCCGGTCATCCGGAACCGAAGCGCCACTCGGTTCCCTTCCGATATTCGATCTAGCTCAACGAAGTGCTTGTTAGAGAAGGCCATCCTGGTCTCCTCCAGAAATGTCCGAAATCCGCTCTGATCGACCCCGTGCAAGGTCGACGGTCCTCGGAATACGAAATCCGGCGCCAGGATTTCGTCCGCCCTGCTGAAGTCGCCTCGATTGAGTAGCTCATCGAAATAACGATCCACCAATACGCGGTGTGGAATGCTCTGCTGCGTCGGCGGCGCCGGTTGGACCGCAGTTCCTGCGAGGAAATCGTTCGGGGGATTTTCCATCGACGTCGCTCACGCGTTCGAATGACGCGTTCGCCGCGTCCTTGTGCCTCGACAAGCTAGCTCATCGTGGCCTACAGTAGAACAACGAAAGGTGGTGTCAGCGGAAATTAGGGCTGCGACCTACGAGCCCGGACGTAGGAGCGCGAGCTAGCGCGGCGAGAATTGCCGCAAGCTGTACCTGAAGTTGCGATGGCGGTTCCAGCGCTCAATCATCCTGCGATTAGTCCGCCGCCGGGGCACGCCATTGATTCCGGCAGCAAGTCGGCCGCGGAAAGCTGGCAAACAATCAAAGATCAAATCCGCATTGTCCGCGCCGAGAATGATCTGCTTTTCGATGAGCAGGACAGGGAACTCGTCGACCTGTTTTCCGGAAACGGAACTGTATGGCTCGGTCACAAGAACCGCAGGATTAATGCGCGCGTCGCGCATCAACTCGATCAAGTCTGGATCACTGGCGGGCTGGAAACCACAGTCCGCCGCGAGGCCGTCGCTGCGATCGAGCGCTTCATTCCGGCCTCGCACAAAGTCGCAGCGCTCTATTCGACCGGGATGGAGGCGTCCGAATTTGCCATCCGGATGGCGCGCGTCATCACCGGCAAGCCGGGCGTCGTCGGATTCGAGAAATCGATGCATGGCAAGTCGCTCGCGACCGCGTTCCTTGGCTGGGATAACCACGATGGCGTCATGCTTCCCCAGTTCCATCGGCTGCCCTATCTGCCGGCCCTCTCCGAGCCGGACATTCTGGAGCGGCTGGAAACGACACTGCGTCTTCATCCGATTTCGCTGGTGTTCATCGAGCCGCTTCAGGGCACCGGTGGCGGCTATTCTGCTTCGGATGATTTCTATCGGACCGTGTTCCGGTTGTGCGAGCAGCATGGCGCACTTCTCGCCTTCGACGAGATCCTCACGGGGTTCTATCGCACCGGAACGCCGTTCTATTTTTCGAGGCTCGGCTTCACGCCGCATCTGCTGCTTCTCGGGAAGGGGATCGGCAACGGCTTCCCGGTCTCCAGCGTCGCGGTCGACCGCCGCTATAGCGTGTTGCCGCAAATGCTGCCGGGCAGCACTTATGCGGGAAACCCGCTCGCAGCGGCAGCCGTGGTGGCGACTCTCGGCGAGCTCGATCAGGCAAGTCCACTCGAGAAGGTTCGCGTCATCGAACGCACCATTACCGAAGCGATCCTGCCGCTCGCTCGACTTGGTTTGGCGGCCCGCGGCTGCGGAGCCATGTGGATCATCGAGCTGCCGCCCGAGTCAGACGCGCAGAGCATTGCACTGAAACTCTACACCCGCGGCATCTTTGCCAGTTACGCCGGACGGATTCTGCGCCTGCTTCCGGCACTCACGATCGCGCCCCAACGCTTGTCAGACGCGTGCGGCGTCGTACAGCAGGTGCTCGGAGAAGTCTATGCGGCCTGAGCCGGACGGCGCGCCCAAGCTGATGTTCGTGCTCAACGCGGCTTTCGGCGAATTGTTCAACGCCATGTACATGGTGACGGGCTGCGGCTTCCGCAGCTGCTTTGCGATGCGCGACCCGTTGTATTCACTCAACCGTGACACATTGCCGGGTGCAAGCTACCGCTTCGAGGGCCTCGCCGATCTGCTAGCACTCGTCGACCAGGAAGAGCCTGACGTCGTCTGCCTGTTCTCGGGCTATCTCTACGCCGGTGACAAGATCATTGGCTTCGATGAACTCGCCAATCTGCTGACCTATCTCGAAAAGCGCGGTATCAAGGCGGTCACAAGCGATCCATTTCTCGGGCTGGTGTCGCGGCTGCCTCCGCTCGACTTGAACAGTCCAGTCGGTCAAGTTCTCGGGCTTCCGATCCGTCTGATCGGAGAGTCGATCGTCGGCTCCATGTTCTCGTATTTCATGAGAGCGCGGCTCGTTTTGCAGGATTTGCCTCACGTTTATGTCGTGGATCCCGACGAGCATGGCGTCACCGCCCTGCCGTTCTACAATCCGAACATCCGCCGCAACGCGGAGCAGATGGACCTGCCGCGCGGGCCGGCGGCAAGCCTCTGCGCCGAGCCTTACTGGTTGTTCGTTCTCACCTCCGACTACAAAAACCAAATCAAACCAGATGGCGCGGACGCCGTTCACGCTCGCGTTGCGCGTAAGCTGCAAGAAACAATGAACGAAGGCCGTCGCGCCGTCTTGATGGCGCCAGCGGCGTGCGTCGCAGCCCTTGAGAACGAGGCCACGCTGAAAGAGTGCTTATTCATCCAGAACTGCGATTACGATCGGTTCATGGCGCTCCTGCTCGGAGCGGAGTATGCATTCTACTGGAACATCTTTTCCGCTTCGGTCATCGCCCGTGTGCTCAATCGTCTGCCGACTTTCTTCTTTGCCGCCGGCCATATTGCCGACGAGAACCAGATCATGTTCGACAAAGGCATGAGCCGCTACTATTGCAATGCCCGGCCAACGTACCTGCCTCGCGAAGATCGCCTGACGACAGCCTCGCTGTCCGGTTTGGCGCTCGCGCAGGAAGAACAACTGTTCAGGCCGTTTTTGGAGAACGTGCAGCATCTGCCGACGCCGGACGTGCTGGTGCGAAACCTTCTGGCCCAACGGTAACGGTTCATGAGCCCGCTGATCATCTTCGGCGCGAGCGGCTTCGCCGAAATGGCGCATTATTACTTCGAGCGCGACAGCCAATACACCGTGGCCGCTTTTACGGTCGACGCGGCCTTCTTGAAGGAAGCGACATTCCAAGGCCTGCCCGTGATCGCCTTCGAGGAGCTCGAGACCAGATTTCCTCCCGAAACAGTGACCTTGTTCATCGCAATGGGAATTCAGAAGGTGAACCGGCTGCGTGCACAAAAAGTAGCTGACAGCGAAGCACGAGGCTATCGGCTGGCCAGCTATCTGAGCTCGAAAGCGAAGGTCGCCGATGACCTTGCCCTCCATCCCAACAGTTTCGTCATGGAAGAAGCATACCTGCAGCCCCACGTCACGGTGGGGCGAAATTCGATCATCTGGCCGAGATCGACCATCGGGTTTCGAAGTCGCATTGGCGATCACTGCTGGATCGTGGGGGCGACCCTCGGTGAGTCCGTGACCGTAGGTGACTACACATTCGTCGGCCTTAGCGCGACGATCGCGCCATCGCGTACGATCGGCGCCAGCAACGTGATCGGGGCCGGAGCAGTCGTGCTAGAGGACACGCAAGACGACTCGATCTACAGGGCTCAGGCGAGCGAGCGAGCGCGGGTGCCTAGCCATCGCCTGCGCCGGATTTAGAGCGGGCGATCTGCTCAATTCGGTATCAACAGCAGGCTGCCCAGCGCGCCGCATGCCAAGCCAAGCGCCGCGCCGGCCAACAGGTCGGTTGCATAGTGGTGTACGAGGAGAATCCGCACCCCTCCAATGAGACACCAGACGGCAAACAAGCCGGGCCCGAGCTGCGGGAATGCCAACGCGCACGGGAGGAAGACCGCAGCTGCGGTCATGGCGTGCCCGCTCGGGCACGAATATTTGTCGAGCGGGAGAGCCGAGACAGTCAGGGTCGCGTCGGTCTCGAAAGGTCGCTGTCGTCCCACATATCGTTTTACGAATGGGAAGACCGCGTGCGCGAGAAGCCCCGACAATGTCGCGGCCAGTATCGGTATGATCGCGCGGCGTCCGGCGGCGGCGACGAGCACAAGCGCCAACAGTGGATAGATCCAGCCGTCGCCCAGTCTGTTGACGAACAGCGCAAGTCTCAATACGGCCGGTCGCGATCCATGCCGCGCGACTCCACGGACAAGCCGCAATTCAAGCGGATCAATTCGCGCGAACACGCGCTGGAGATAGGCGGGCGACCGCCTTCCGGCAGTTGCCTCCAAAGCCTCGGGGGGCGCGTCAATGTCTCGAACCTCAGGAGCCATCGCGTTTTGGTCCGTCGCCGGCGCGACGAATACAGGCTCACCGTGAAGCGCCGGTGACATCTCCGAATGATGGTCAATATCAATAGTCGTTCTTGAATCTGCTACGATCATGCTTCCGGCTCAAGGTACCAGCGTTCCTCGATGATGCAATCGCCGCACATTTTGGTATGGACCGTCGCCTTGCAGCAGGTTCCCGAACCAGCGTGGAGCCGACTCGGGACATTGCTCGACCATGGGGAGCGTGTCCGCGCCGGGCGCTTTGCGTTTGAGCGACACCGGCGGGAATACAGCGCGGCTCACGCATTGAAGCGGCTGATGCTCACGGCTGTCGGCGGCATGGCGCCGCATTCATGGTGCTTTGAAACGGATGCATGGGGAAAGCCACGGGTCAGTCCCGAGGTGGGACCCCATTTTAACCTCTCCCACTGCGCGGGACTTGTGGCATGTGCCGTCAGCAATGAGTTGGAACTCGGTATCGACGTCGAGCCCCTTGATCGAGAGGCGCCCCTCGAAATTGCCAAAGTCCACTTCACTCCGACGGAGCAAGCTTGGATCGCCGCACTGCCTTCACCGGAGCGCGGCGTGGCTTTCTGGAAGGTCTGGACGCTGAAGGAAGCCTTCATCAAAGCGACGGGCCGCGGGCTCAGGCAGCCACTGCACGACTTCAGCGTCGCCTTCGACCCGCTGCGTGTGATTTTTCACGACCAAACGCTTGGAGACAGCCGTGCATGGCACTTCGAGCAGCGCCAGGTCGGCAGCGCACATATGCTGGCATTGGCCTGGCGCGACCCTGGTCGGCAGGCTTCGGTCGCGCTCCAGGAGATGCAGTTAGGTCCCTTGTTGGATCGCTTTCGCGCGTTCTCATCGCGCTAGCCGCGAACAACCCGGCGCAATTGAAACGCTCTGCCGTTCCCGTTGCGTGTGGGCGACGTCGTCGTATGGCCCGCGACCACCCTCAGGCGTTCGACTTCCGCCACTCTTCGATACGGGCCAGCACCGTCGCGAGATCGGACACATCGACGTAACGGCGGCCGATGTCGCGCAGGTTGTCGCGATGCGGCTGCTCCTCGATGTCGCCGACGCAGTCTTCCGGAACGATCGTTCGATAACGATAGCTGAAGCTATCGACGGCGGTGGCGCGGATGCAGCCTGAGGTGTTGCAGCCCGTCACGATCACCGTGTCGACGCGCTCCTTGTTGAAGTACTCGGCGACGCCGGTGTTGAAGAAGATCGATGGTCCCTTTTTGCACACGGTCAGGTCATAGAGGGGATCATGCACGCGCGGATCGATACCGGCGCTGGGATGATCGTGCAGGAACGTTTCGCGCACGGCGCTGATCTTCCAGTACGGCATCTCGCGTTGGTTCATGTAGGCGGTGTTGCAAGAGGCGATCGGCACGTTGCAGCGGCGCGCCACTTCCAGCAGCTTCACGGTGTTCTCGAACGCGCGCAGAACCAGCGGAGCGCCGCCAAGCGGGTACTGCGGGTCGGTAAACGCGACCATGAAATCCACGACGACGATCCCGGGTTTCTGGCCGAAGCCGACCGGCGTGTCGCCATAGGTTCGCCGTTGATAGTCGTCTGTCATCTCGCACCTTCGTTTTGGAACCCAACTCAGCACCGTCTTCGGCAGCGGTCACTGTCAACGTTTCGTCGTCCTGGCAGTGTAGCGCGGTTCTGCTGAACCGAGACGCCGTCGCAAAGTTGGAATGCGACGTCCCGCAAACTTGACGAGTACACGCTGACAGCGATACAAAATAGCAACTCAATCAGTGGCCAAAAACAACGAGAGTCCAGCTCCGCGGCATCCCGGGGGTCGCGAGAGAATCCGGACTTGATAACATCCAGAGTAATGAATGCTTGCCGAGCCTCCTGGGACGCGACATCAAGTCGATCGCCGCCAAGTGCTGTGCAGCGCCCTCGCCGCGGCGCTCCCCGCCATCCCGCTGCCCGCTTTGGCCGCCCCTGCCAAACCTTTGATTGTGGGTGGGCTGCCGGTCACCTGCAACCTGACGCTGCCCGTCGCCTGCGTCGCCAAGGCGGCCGCGAACACCGCCGACAAGAGCGGCGCTCCGCAGTTCGCTTTCGAATATAGCAAATACAACGGCTGGCCGGAGGTGAAGGAATCGCTGATGACGGGCCGCATTCCGGCCGCCTACATGCTGGCGCCGCTCGTGATGGACCTGGCCGACAAGAGGATTCCGGTGAAGATCGTCTCGCTCGGCCACCGGTCCGGCGCCGTGATCATGGTGCGCACCGATTCGCCTTATCAACGTTTCAAGGATCTGACCGGCAAGCGCGTCGCGATCCCGAGCCGGTTCGCGGTCGACTACCTGTTCCTGCGCAAGATGCTGGCGCAGGAGAACATGACCCCGAAGGAGTTGGAACTCATCGAGATGGCGCCGCCCGACATGCCGGCCGCGCTCTACGCCAAGGCGGTCGACGCCTACTGCACCGGCGAGCCGTTCGGGGCCTCGGCACAGCGCGCCGGCTATGCGCGGGTGCTGCGGATGACGCGCGACGAGTGGCGCAACTACATCTGCTGCGTGCTCACCGTGCGGGAGGAACTGATCAACGAGAACCGGCCGCTGGTCCAGGATCTGGTCAATTACGTGCTCGGCGCGGGAGTCTGGCTCGATGAACAGCAGGAGAACCGCGAAAAGGCGGTCAAGATCGCTGCCGGACGCCGGTATTTCAACCAGGACCCGAATATCATCCGCTTTGTGATGGAAAACCCGACGGACCGCGTGACCTACGGCGACCTGCGGATGATCCGCGAGGAGTTCGATGAGCTGATGGAGTTGTCGATCGAGGCCGGCACGCTGACCCGGCCCGTCCCCTTCGAGAAATACGTCGACGATAGCTTCGCCAAGGCGGCGCGGGCCGCCCCGATCGGTCTTTGATGATGCGTTCGAACCTCATCCGCCTGAACCGCGCCGCAGTCCTGGTGCTGTCGCTGCTGCTGGCAAGCGTTGCCGCCGTCGCGATCGCGGGGCCGGCGTTAAAGGCCGGCGTATTCGATCCGCCGCGTTTGGCGCCCGAGTTCGCGCTAAGCGGCTCTGACGGCGCGGAGGTGACGCTTGCGCGCTACCGCGGCAAAGTCGTGCTGATGGCGTTCGGTTTCACCAACTGCGCGGCGGTCTGCCCGGTCACGCTGGCGACGCTCGCCGACGCGCGCAGCGGCCTTGGCGAAGCCGCGGGTGCCATACAGGTGATCTTCGTGACCGTCGATCCCGAGCGCGACGATGCAGCCCGCATGAAGGACTATCTCGAAACGTTCGACCCGAGCTTCGTCGGCGTCACCGGCGAGCCGGACGCGTTGGCGGCTGTGCGCCAGAGCTATGGGGTCACGGCGGTCAAGCATGGCACCGGCAACGACTACGTGATGGACCATTCGTCGTCCATCTACCTGATCGATCGAGCCGGCAAGCTGCGCGCGCTGATGCCTTACGGGCACGCTGCGGAAGACTTCGTGCACGACATCAAGCTGCTGTTGGTGCAGTGATGGTCAGCTCCCGCGCGACGCCCTCGACAGAGACTTTCGGGACGCGCGACCAGCCGCGATTGCGACGCTGGCTTGTCGCGATCGCGCTGTTGCTTGTGCTTGCACCGCTCGGATGGGCGGCGTTTGCGCCGATCCAACTGGCTTCGCGCGACGAGCTCTTTGAGATTCCGCACGGCACCTGGGCCCGCCGCATGGCCGGCGAAAAGGTCGAGATCCTGCCGGACACGATCCGGCTGACACTCGGCCTCAACGACGTGCTACTGCTCAGGAACGCGGATGACGTGCCGCAGATGTTCGGCCCGACACTGATCATGCCAGGCCAGAGCTTCCGCCTGCCGTTCGCGACCGCGTCGACCTACAACTTTGCCTGCACCGCGCATGCCAGCGGGCAACTCAACGTGATCGTCGAGCCGACTCCGGCGCGCGGCTGGGAGACGCTGCGCTGGCGCTGGCACAGGCTGATGAGCGACATGACGCGGCGTCGCGCAACCGGTTAAGCGCACCAACGAGGAGGGAAACCAGTGCGCGGAGTGAGCGCCACGCTGTTAAAGGTTGTGCCACCAATCGTCGTGATCCTGCTTCTGATCGCGATCTGGTGGATCGTCGTCGTGCGCAACGACAGCGCGATCTTTCCCACGCCGTTGCAAGTCATCACAGGCGCGTTTGAACTTGCAGAGGACGGGACCCTGGCGGAGCACATCGGCGCGTCGCTGTTCCGCGTTGGCGCTGGTTTCGGACTGGCGTTTCTGGTGGCGATTCCGCTCGGCCTCTGGATGGGCTGGGTCAGCGGCGCCTATTACACGCTCAACCCTTTCTTCCAGATGCTGCGGCCGATTTCTCCGATCGCGTGGATCCCGATCGCGATCCTGTGGTTCGGCGTCGGAGACTTCTCACCGATCTTCCTGATCTTCATTTCGTCGGTGTTTCCGATGATGGTGCAGACCACTGCGGGAGTGCACACCATCGACCGGCGTTACCTCCGCGCGGCCGCGAACTTCGGCGTGTCGCGCTGGACGCTGTTCCGGCGCGTCGTGATCCCCGCCGTATTGCCGGAGATCATCATCGGAATGCGCATCGGCCTCGGCGTCGCGTGGCTGGTGGTCGTCGCCGCCGAGATGATCGCGCTGCGCTCCGGCCTCGGCTATCTGATCATGGACTCGCGCAACGCCGGCAACCGCTACGACCTGGTGATCGCCAGCATGATCATCATTGGCGTGATCGGCCTGATGCTCGACGGCACCACGCGCCTGCTCGAACGACTGAAGACCGTGAGATGGCGCTATGTCCGATAAGAAGATCGTCGTCGACGGCGTCACCAAAAGTTTTGCGTCGAATGGACGCGCGCTGCCGGTCATCGATGGTGTGAGCTTCAACGTCGAAGACGGCGAGTTCGTCGCGATCGTCGGACCTTCCGGCTGTGGGAAGTCGACACTGATGAACATCATCGCCGGCTTCGAGGCGCAAGATCAGGGCTCGATCAAGGTCGACGGCACCGAACGCGCCGGTCCAAGCCCGAAGGGTATCGTGATCTCTCAGCACGGCTCGGTGTTTCCGTGGCTGACCGTGCAACAGAATTTGATGTTCGGGCTGAACGGCGCCGGTCACGCCCATAATGCCGCTCTCGCTGACCACTATACCGACATGGTCGGGCTCAAGGGGTTTGAGGCGGCCTACCCGTACGAGTTGTCAGGCGGCATGCTCAAGCGCGTCGAGATCGCGCGTGCCCTCGTCGTGAAGCCCCAGATTCTCTACATGGACGAGCCGTTCTCGGCTCTCGACGCGCTGATGAACCTGCGCATGCGGACCGTGCTGCGGCACATTCTCGATGAGGAACGCCATACGGTCCTTCTCATCACGCACGACGTCGAGGAAGCTATTTCCATGGCGGATCGCATCATGGTGCTGTCGCCGCGGCCAGCGACGATTCAAAGCACGTTCCAGGTGACCCTGCCGCGTCCGCGCAAGATCTCAAGTCCGGAAGCGCAAAATTTGCGCGAAGCCCTCCTCAAGGAGCTTGGACTCTAGGCGCGAAGGTTCGCTGCACTACGATAACCAGTTCGCACGATGCGCTACTCGATGCGTGCCGCGTCGCCGTCGAATCCCATCGGCGTATACATGCCGCCATGGAACTGCCGCGAGATCGGGTCCTCGGTGTCCGGCGTGCGCATGATGTCCGCCGCATAGTCCTCGGACTTGTCCTGCGGCCGGTAGCCGAGGAAGTCTAGATCGGCATTGCGGTAGCGCGTGCGCGCGTTGTCGGAGACGCCGTACACCGTGATGAAGTGGTAGTCCGGCGCGTCGATGCAGCACTGGACCAGATGCACGGTGTCGCGCGGGCTGAGCCAGACATAAAGCAGGCGCCGGTCCGTCGGCTTGTCGCGAAACGCGCCGATGCGCAGGCACGCGACCGACAAGCCGTGCTTGTCGGCGAACAGGCGGCCGACCGCCTCGCCGAACACTTTGCTGACGCCGTAGATGCCATCCGGCCGCGGGACGACGTTCTGGTCGATGACGCGGGCGCGCCGGTAGAAGCCGACCGCATGATGCGAGCTCGCATAGACGACACGACGCGCGCCTTGTCGCCGCGCCGCCTCGAACACATTCCAGGTTCCGACGATGTTGTTGGGCAGGATCTTGTCCCAGGTGTCCTCGCCCGGAATCGCGCCGAGGTGAACGACGCAGTCGACGCCCCGCATGGCTTCCTCCACCGATGCGAGATCGGTTAGATCGGCGGGCGCGATTTCTTCGCCGTCACGCGCCGGACCGAGCGGCGCGACATCGGAGAGGCGCAAGCTCGGATAGCGGCCACGCAGGCCTTCGCGCAACGTGCGCCCGATATGTCCGGCCGCGCCGGTGATGAGAATGCGATTCATGCGACCTCTTTTTCAGTACCCGAGCTTGATGTCGACCTCTTGCAGCAGCCCGCCCCCGGCCTCGAGACTGCGGACGTTCGCGACGATTTCGGTGACGAGCTGCGCGACGGTCGGGCGCCGCGCCACGTGCGGCATCACCGTGATCTTCGGATGCGACCAAAGCGGGCTCTCCGGCGGCAGCGGTTCCGGATACAGCGCATCCAGCGCCGCGTAGGATAATTGCCCGGAATCGAGCGCCACGATCAGGTCCTTGTCCACCACATGCCTGCCACGCCCTACGTTCACCAGCATCGCGCCTTTCGGCATCATGGCCAATGTGCGGGCGCAGAAGATGCCCTCCGTCTCCGCCGTCAGCGGCAACAGGCAGACCGCGATATCGGTCTGGTTGAGAAACGGCTCGAGCTGATCGGGTCCATGGAAGATCGGGACCTCCTCGGCCTGCCGCGGCGAGCGCACCCAAGCTGAGATGGGAAAGCCGAGGGACTTCAGGACCAGTGCCGGAGACTTCGCCATCATGCCGAAGCCGAGAAAGCCGACGCGTCTGTGCTCGGGCCGCGCGATCGGGATCCTGAGCCATTCGTGACGCGCCTGAGCCGCCTGATAGGCCGGCATCTCGCGATGCAGGCGCAGAACGTGCATGACGACGTATTCCGTCATCATCGGATCGCCGCCGGGCGGCTCGACTTTTCCAAGTGGGACCTTCGGGAGCTTCGGATGGGGAACAATGTCCTCCACGCCGGCGGCGCGGCTGAACATCGCTTTCAAATTCGGGAACGCAGGCAGCGCGTCGAAATCCGGATGCATGAAGGCAAGGTATTCGATGTCCTTCACGTCCCCTACGTTAGGCCAGAAGCGAAGCTCCAGATCGGGAAGCTGTTGGCAAAACGTTTCCGACCACGTCGTTGCAGCGCCGATAATGTGGTCCAGCCCGACGATCAGTAGCGCCATGCGACCTCCAATGCGGCGCCAACCGGCGCGTCACGCTTTCCAAGATGACAGGATAGGCATGATCCCGAAAAGTGGACACCGGTTTTCGGACAAGATCATGCCTGAACAAGAGGACGACTTGATCAACCCAACGTCTGCTCACCGCCCAACCAGATTGGTCAGCGCACCGCCCGTTGCGGTGCGCCCGCCGTCGACGACGAACTGTCCGCCGGTGGTGTTGGAGGAAAGGTCGGAGCAGAGGAAGAGCACGAGGTTCGCGACCTCATCCGGCGTGGTGTAGCGCCCGCTCGGGATCGCTGTCCGGTAGCGCTCACCGACCGAGGCCGGATTGCCGGGCGCGAGTTGCTCCTCGAGGTCGTGGATCATGCGCGTATCGACCGGCCCCGGGCAAACGCAATTCACCCGAATGCCCTGACGCGCGACTTCGCCCGCCGCCACTTTGGTGAGCCCGATCACGGCGTGCTTCGAGGCCACATAGGCCGGCATGCCCGGCGTGCCGACCAGACCGGCCACCGAAGCGGTGTTGACCACCGCGCCGCTCCCCTGGCGGATCATCTCCGGCAACACATGACGCAGGCCGAGGAAGACTCCCTTCACATTCACATTGATCACCTGGTCGAACACCGCCTCGTCGTACTCGGCGATCGTTGCGACCTTGCCTTCGATACCGGCGTTGTTGAAGAAGCAGTCGATCCGGCCGAATTTTTCGATCGCCGCCTTCACATAAGCCTTCACATCTTCCGACTTGGTGACATCGGCCGTCGCAGGCGCGGCTTCCCCGCCGTTCTGGCGAATGATGCCGACGGTCGCTTGCGAGCCCACGGCGTCGTGGTCCACCACCACGACCTTCGCACCATGGCGTGCGAACGCCACCGATGTCGCGCGGCCGATGCCGTTGCCGCCGCCGGTGACCAGCGCAACCTTGCCGGAGAAATCCATGTGACGCCCCTACTCGATGATCGCGAAGTCTAACATCGGCACGCGAAGCTGGTGCTCACTTCTATATCCGCTCTCGGCGTCTGCCGATGCGCGAAACGCATAGCCACTCCCTACGTGATGCGGATCGACGCCGGGTCGAGCGGGCGAAGGCGAGCGGGGTCGAAGGATGTCAGGTCGGTCGTTTCCGCGCCGCCTTCCGCAATGAGTTCGGCCATTGCCTCGCCTGTGGCGGGCGCGTTGAGGATGCCCCAGACGCTATGCCCGGTCGCAACATAGGCGCCCTCGCTGCCCGGCACCTTTCCGATGAGGGGAAGTCCGTCTTGTGTCACCGGACGAAAGCAGGCTTGCCGCGCGATGATCCGTTCCGGCCGGAACGCGGGTGATAGGCGCTCGCAGAATGCCTGCAATCTCTCGATCGCCCGAGGGTCGGGCTTCACGTCGGCCGGGTTCACCGGCAGCGGGATCTGGGCCGAAAAAGCGGCCACGTGCGTGCTGCCGTCGGCGCGCGGGAAGACTTCGATCCCCTGTTCCTCCTCGTAGTCGAGAAAGAGCGCCTCGGCGGGAACGTCACGGCCGGTATCGTAGACAAGACTCGGGCTTTGCATCCCGAAACCCGCGGGCAGCCGCAGCCATTGCGCGGCGCGCAGGGACCAGGGCCCCATCGCCACGACGACGGCGTCTGCCCGAATCGTCTCGCCGTCGACCTCGACCCCTCCGATCGCGTCGCCGCGGCGGATGAAGCCTGTGACCTCGCCGATACGCAGCTTCGCGCCTTGCTGCTCGGCCGCGCGCATCATCCCAACGGTGAATGCGCGCGGATTGACCATCGCGGTTGTTTCGGTGGTGCTCAGTTGTCCGCCGACGATCACGCCGTCGGAGAGCCATCCGAGTTGCGAGGCAGCATGCCGGCGCTCGTCGTCCTCCGGGACAACAAGGCCGCTGTACGCGGACACGCGCTGATAGCTCCAGCTGCCGATCTCCGCGTACAAACTTGCATGAAGCGCAAAGCTACGGCGCGCGAGCGCATCGAGCGGACTGCCCGCGCACCAGTCGCGTGCCAGAAAGCCTCCGGCCTTACCGGACGCGGAAGACGCCACCTCGGCACGTTCCACAACGGTCACGTCGATCCCGCGGCGCGCGAGGAAGTAAGCGGTGCATGCCCCGATGACGCCGCCACCGCAGATCACGACATGCATCGGCATCAACGACCTTCGTCGCTCAGGCCGAGAAATGCCCGGATGTGCCCGAGAACCTCGTCAGGCTTGTCGTGATGAAGCCAGTGTCCTGCGCCGGAGATCGTCTCGCTGCGCGCTTGCCGGAAATAGCTCACCAATCCGGCCGTCTCGGAGCTTTTCAGGAAACTCTCCTCGGCATGCAGCAGCAGCGTCGGGCAGGTGTTGCGCGACCAGAGCGAAACATGATCGTCCGGCAGCAGCCGGTGGGGCGCCATCGAGCGCTGGTATGGGTCGAATTTCCAGCTGTACGTATCGTCCGTATTTCGTCGCACGCCGAACGTCGCGAGATGCAGGGCCAGGTCCAGCGGCAGGCGCTGGTTGTGCGCGCGCATCTGCTCCGCCGCCTCGTCGATGGTGCGATAGCGGCGTGGCGCGCGATCTTCCAGCCTGTCGAGTTGGCCGACCCACTTCGCAATTCGTTCGTGTGCCGGCAGTCTCTTCGCATTCGGCAAGACCGTTACGCCGTCGAGAACCACCAGCGCCGAAACCTGGTCCGGGAACGTGCCCGCGTAGATGAGCCCGACCATCCCGCCCATCGAGTGCCCGACGATCGCCACCTGGCGCGCCGCTATGTGCCGCACGAGGCGCGACAGATCGTAGACATACTCAGTCAGGGCGTAGCTGCCGCCCTTCGTCCAGTCGGAATCGCCGTGTCCGCGAAGGTCGGGGGCGAGGACATGAAAATGGGGCCGCAACGATCGGGCGATCCGGTCCCAGCTGCGGCAATGATCGCGGCCGCCATGAACCAGCAGCAGGGGCGGGGCTTCCTCGTTGCCCCAGTCCGCGTAGTGCAGCCGCAGGTCTTGCGACTTGAAGAAGCGGCTTTCCGGACCGGACATGGCCCCCTCACCTCATGAATGGCCGGTCCGGCCCGCAACGAAGCGTCACGCTGGCGTAGCGTCCTGACGAGGGGCAAGCAAGCGATGGCGCCGTCGGCATTCAGGTCGCGTTGACAGGCGCGCCGGCGCCTTTTAGCCTTTTCCGAACTACAAAAATGTTTTCCGCAATACGGAAAACTCTAAAGCCCGGGTAATCCGGCTCATCAGGGAGGACGAGATGAACTGGTCAAGACGTGGCATTGCATTGCTTGGCGCAACCGCCGCCATCTTCATGGTGGCCGAGGCGCAGGCGCAGAAACCCATCCGCATCGGCTATCCGGTGATCCTGTCGGGGCCGGGTGCGCTGATCGGCGAGCCTTCGATGAAGGGCGCCCAGATGTTCGTCGAGGAGATCAACGCCAAGGGCGGCGTGCTCGGCCGCAAGATCGAGCTCGTCGTCCGCGACACCAAGGGCAACGCCGACGAGGCGGTGCGCGTCGCGCGCGACCTGATCCTGCGCGAGAACGTCGATTTCCTGTTTGGCACGCTCACGTCGGCCGAAGGGCCGGCGGTCTCGCCGATCGCGAAAGAGAACAAGATCGTCTTCGTGGTGCCGGTCGTGAAGACCGACCAGCTCGTCGCAAAGGAAAACCTGCACCCCTACATATTCCGCACCGCCAGCAACACCACGATCGAGGGCCGCACCGGCGCCGAGATCATGGCGAAGTGGCCGAACATCAAGCGCGTCGGAACGATGAGCCCCGACTACGCGTTCGGCCAGGACGTGACGCGCGCGTTCGTGACGCATCTGAAGAAACTCCGGCCCGACATCGAGATCGTCGATCAGCAATGGCCGAAGCTCGGCGAGACCGACTACACGCCGTTCATCAACGCGCAGATGTCGAAGAAGCCGGACGCGGTGTTCTCGAGCCTCTGGGGCGGGCACTTCGTGACCTTCGCCAAGCAGGCAAAGCCGCTGAAGTACTTCGAGTCGTTCGGCAACAACTTCCTCGGCGCGGGCGAAGCAGGCGCGATCGAGACCGCGAGGGCTGCGGGCGACGACTATCCGCTCGGGATCACGGCGAATGCGTATGACGCGTTCAACTGGACCGACGGTCCGCAAGCGCATAAGGATTACACCGCGCGGCTCAAGGCCTTCATCAAGGAAGACCCGCCGTCTTCGTGGCCGATCACCGGCTACATGGGGATGCAGATCCTGACCGCCGCAATCGCCAAGGCCGGCTCGACCGACAGCGACAAGGTCTCGGCGGCGATGATGGACATCAAGGTCGATACCCCGATCGGCACGCAGACGATCCGCTCAAAGGATCAACAGGCAAATCGCGCACAGTTCTGGGGAAAGATGACCAAGGATGAAAAACTCGGCTTTGCCGTGATGACCCCGCCGACCTATATCGATCCGCTGCCCTTCATGGACTGACGGACGCGAATGCCCGGTGGAAGGCCAAGAGAGAAGACGCAGGCTGATTCAGTCAAGAGCGTCGTCAAGGTGCTCGACATCCTCGAGCACCTTGGCTCCTCGCAAAGCGCGATCGGCCTCTCCGATCTGTCGCGCGCGACGGGGCTGAGTGTCTCGACCGCTTTCCGCCTGCTGCAAACCCTGATGGTGCGCGGCTACGTCGAGCAGGAGAAGGCGAACCGCACTTACTTCCTGGGGCCCCGCATCTTTCAGATGGGCAGCGCCTATCTGCGGGGAAGCGATCTTGCCACCATCGCGCGTCCGCACCTCGAAGCGCTGCGCGATGAGGTCGGCGAGACGGCGTATCTGGTGACCTTCAGCCAGGGGGAGATCGTGCAGCTCGCCAAGGCAGATGGAAAACAGGCAGTGAGCGCGGCGATCCGCCCGATGGTGCGCGAACCCGCCTACTGCACGGCGACCGGGAAGGTTTTGCTATCTGCGCTCGGTCCGGATGAGTTCGACGGCTATCTGCAGACCGTGGAGATGCAATCCTTCACGCCACGGACGCTGACCAGCAAGACCGAGCTGCGGCGCGAGATCCGCGCCGTGCGCGAGAAAGGCTTCGCGCTGGATCTGGAGGAATTCGTGCCGAACCTGTGCTGCGTCGCGATTCCTCTGCCGGACCACAACGGCGGCGCACCACTCGCCGCGATCAGCATCGCGATGCCGAAGATGCGCTTCAAGAAGGGCAATGTCGCAGGTTGGTGCGGCCGGATGCGCGAGAAGGCCACGCTCATCACGGAGCAGCTCGGTCTGGTCGAGAATTGAACATGTTCTCGCGTGTACAGGCTCTATCCGCTCATCCCCGCGAAAGCAGGGAGCCAGTTCTTTGCAAAGCACTGGATGCCCGATTGCACGGGCATGAGCGGAGCATGCTGTGAGTCTCTCGTTCCTGCTCGCCCAGAGCGTCAGCGGCCTCACCGCCGCGATGTTCCTGTTCATCGTGGCGTCCGGCCTGTCGCTGATCTTCGGCGTGCTGCGCGTGCTCAACTTCGCGCACGGCTCGTTCTACATGCTTGGCGCCTACGCGGCCTGGCAGGTCGCCCAATGGATCGGCACGTTCACGGGCAGCTTCTGGCTCGCGGTCCTCGGCGCGGCGTGTGCGGTGGCCTTGCTTGGCGGCGTCATCGAGCGGTTGCTGCTGCGCCATCTCTACGGCCGCGACGACCTATACCAGTTGTTGTTCACCTATGCGCTGGTGTTGATCCTCGGCGATGTGGCGCGCGTATTCTGGGGCACACAGCAGCTCTCAGTGCCGCGCCCATCGGGCTTGAGCGGCGGCTTCGAGGTGTTCGGCACCGTCATTCCGCACTACAACCTGTTCATCATCGTGCTCGGCCCTGCGCTCGCGATCGCGTGCTGGCTTCTGCTCAGCCGCACCGGAACGGGGCGCATGATCCGCGCAGCGGCTTTCGACCGCGACATGCTGGCCGCGCTCGGCGCCGATGTCGGCAAGCTCTACACGCTGATGTTCATGGCGGGCTCCTTCCTCGCCGGCCTCGGCGGGGCACTGGTCACGCCGGTGCGCAGCATCGTCCCCGGCATGGACGTCGACATCATCGTCGAGGCGTTCATTGTCGTCGTGATCGGCGGCCTCGGCTCCTTCTGGGGCACGTTTCTCGGCGCGCTCATCTTGGGGCAGGTGCTCGCCTTCGGCATCCTGATCCTGCCCGGCTTCTCGATCTTCGCGGTGTTCGCCTTGATGGCGCTGGTGCTGGTGGTGCGGCCCTCCGGTCTGCTCGGCCGCCCGGTGAAGGGCTAGGGCGATGCAACCGCTCCGCCGCCGCATACCCTGGGCCGCGCTGGTGTTTCTCGTGGCGGCGTGCGTGCCCTGGCTCGGATCGCGCTTCTACACGTTCCTCGCGACCGATATCGCGATCCTCGCGCTGTTCGCGGTCAGCCTGAACCTGCTGCTCGGCTATACCGGTCTCGTCTCGTTCGGCCACGCCGCCTATTTCGGAATCGGCGCCTACACCTGCGCGATCCTGATGAAGACGTACGGCGTGCCGTTCGCGCTCGCGCTCATCGCGGGCACCGCGAACGCCGCCGCCTGGGCGCTGCTGTTCGGCGCGTTCTGCGTGCGCTCGACCAAGATCTATTTCTCGATGCTGACGCTCGCCTTCGCGCAGATCGTCTGGGCGGTGTGCTTCAAATGGAATTCCGTCACCGGCGGCGAGCAAGGCTTCAACAACGTCCCCTATCCGAACATGGACTGGATGGACGCGCTGCCGCTGCTCGGTGGCCTGCGCTCTGGCGACAAGTTCTATCTCGTCGTGCTGGTGCTCACCGGCATCGCGTTCATGCTGATCAAGCGGGTCGTCGGCTCGCCGTTCGGCCGCGTGCTGACCGCGATCCGCGAGAATCCAGAGCGCGCCGAGTTCGTCGGGATCAATGTGCGGCGCTATCAGCTTGCAGCGTTCGTGATGGCGGGGGCCTTCGCGGGATTTGCCGGCGCGCTGTTCGGCATCTTCAACCGCGGCGTCTTTCCGGACTTCGCCTACTGGGCGAAGTCGGCCGAAGTCCTCATCATGGTGATCCTCGGCGGCATGGGGCACTTCTGGGGCCCCGCGGTCGGCGCCGCCGTGCTGACCGTCCTGAATCAGGAGATCAATGCCTATACGGTGTACTGGCCGTTCATCCTCGGCACGATCCTGATCGTGCTCCTGTTCGCGTTCCCGGGCGGCATCGTCGGGACGCTGAGCGCCGGCATCGCGCGCGCACGGAGGGGCCGCGATGCTTGAGGTCTACAAGCTCCGCAAGTCCTTCAGCGGATTCACGGCGGTCGACGGCGTGAGTCTCGCGGTGCCGGCGCGCGGCATCACGGCGGTGATCGGCCCGAATGGCGCCGGCAAGTCGACACTCTTCAACCTGCTCACCGGCCATCTGCGCGCGGACGAGGGCAGCGTCGCATTCGAGGGCCGCGACATCACGACGGCCGCGCCGCACGCGATCTGCCGCATGGGCGTCGGCCGCTCGTTCCAGCATACGAACATCTTCCGCAAGCTCACCGTGTTCGAGAATGTGCGGGCTGCGCTGATCGCGCATGGCGGGCAGGCGCGCAACTTCTGGGGCCGCGCCGAAGGGCTCTACCGCGACGAGACAATGGCGCTGCTTGCCTCGCTCGGCCTCGCCGAACAGGCGAACGCGGTCAGCGGCGAGCTGTCCCACGGCGTGCAGAAGCAGCTCGAGCTCGGCATCGCGCTCGCCAGCGACCCGAAGCTTCTGTTGCTCGACGAGCCGACCGCCGGAATGTCGGCGAGCGAGACGCGCGAGGCGATCCGGCTCCTCGAACGCGTCGTCGCGGAGCGCAAACTCACCCTTCTGTTCACCGAGCACGACATGGGTGTCGTGTTTTCGATCGCGCAGAAGATCGCGGTGCTGCATCAGGGCAGGCTCATCGCCGAAGGCACGCCCACGGAAGTCCGCGCGAGCGCCGAGGTGCGGCGCGTCTATCTCGGGGGGCGACAGTGAGCCTGCTCGACGTCCACGACATCCACGCCGCCTACGGCTCGTCGCGCGTGCTGTTCGGCATCTCGCTTGACGTCGCGCGCGGTGAGTGCGTCTGCCTGCTCGGCCGCAACGGCGTCGGCAAGACGACCACCATGCGCGCCATCATGGGACTGACTCCGCCCTCCTCCGGCAGGATCGTCTTCGACGGGACGGACATCACCGGGGCGGCGCCGCATCGAATCGCGCGGCTCGGCATAGGCTTCGTGCCGGAAGACCGCCGCATCTTCGCCGAGCTGACGGTCTGGGAGAACCTCGACGTGTCGGCGCGCGCCGCCGGCCGTCCCGGCCGCTGGACCATCGAGGCAGTGTACGGCCTTTTCCCCAAGCTCAGGGAGCTGGCCAACCGGCAGGGCGGATTCCTCTCAGGCGGCGAGCAGCAGATGCTCACCATCGG
Organism: Xanthobacteraceae bacterium; assembly: GCA_049698215.1. GTDB lineage: Bacteria > Pseudomonadota > Alphaproteobacteria > Rhizobiales > Xanthobacteraceae > PALSA-894. The sequence continues at coordinate 49,882 of JBAVXH010000428.1, forward strand.
CCGCACGCTGATGGGAAATCCCGACCTGCTGCTGCTCGACGAGCCGTCCGAGGGCCTTGCGCCGCTCGTGGTGGAAAACCTGCTCGAGCAAGTGAGCCGCCTCAAGCGTGAGGGGCTCACCATCCTGCTCGCCGAACAGGGCGTCGACTTCTCGCTCGCGCTCGCCGATCGCGTCTACGTGCTGGAGAAAGGCGCGGTGCGCTTCGCGGGCGCCGCCGCCGAGCTGCGCGACAACCCACGCCTGCGCGATGAACTGCTCGCACTGTCTGCCGCATAACAAGGGAGGAAGCCATGCCGTTCGTGAATATCCAGATCCTCAAGGGCCATCCGCAGAAGCGCAAGGACGAGATCGCGCGCCGCGTGGTCGCGACCGTGAGCGAGCTCGCGCAATTGCCGCCCGAGGCGGTGTGGGTCGTGTTCGACGAGTTGCCGGCGACGGACTGGTACGTCGGCAACACGCGCGTCGACATCCTGAAGAAGCAGGCGGCAAAGAAATGAACGACACCGCCGCCAATCAAGCCAACGTCGAGATCCGCGATCGGGCGTTCCGCGCGGTCGTCGGGGAATCCGTCGCGATCGAGCGGATCGCGACCGGCTTCCTGTTCACCGAAGGTCCGCTCTGGCACGCGCGGGAGAAATATCTCCTGTTCAGCGACATGCCGGGCGACCACATGCGGAAATGGACGGCGCGCGGCGGGACTGCGACGTTCCGCAAGCCCTGCGCGCAGTCGAACGGCCTCACCTGGGATCGGCAGGGCCGCCTCCTTGTCTGCGAGCACGCGACCAGCAAGGTCACGCGCACCGAGGCCGACGGGAGCAGCACCGTGATTGCGAGCCATCACGATGGCAAGGAGCTGAACAGCCCCAACGACATCGTGGTGAAGTCGGACGGCGGCATCTATTTCTCGGATCCGACCTACGGCCGCAACGAGTACTACGGCAATCCGCGTCCGCTGCCGCGCGACTTTCGGGGCGTCTACCGGGCCGAGCCGGAGGGCGGCAAGCTCACGCTGCTGGCGGACGATTTCGGCCAGCCGAACGGGCTCTGCTTTTCGCGCGACGAGCGGCTGCTCTTCGTCAACGACACCGACCGCCAGCACATTCGCGTCTTCGATGTGCAGCCCGATGGGACGCTCGCGAACAGCCGGGTGTGGGCCGAGACGAAGGGCGAAGGTGCGGGCGCGCCGGACGGCATGAAGATCGACAGCGCCGGCAACGTGTACTGCTGCGGCCCCGGGGGTATCCACGTGTTCTCGCCCGACGCAATCTGCCTCGGTGTGATCCGCATGCCGGAGTACACGGCGAACTTCTGCTTCGGCGACGACGACCTGCGCAGCCTTTATGTAACCGCCTCGACGTCGCTCTATCGGCTTCGGGTCGAGACTCCGGGTACGTCCCAAGGGCGATAAAACGCTCGCCAAGCGTTGCGAAGCTGAACCTGCGCCGCTACTTGGAGCGTGCTACCTTCTCGTCGCAACAGAGACGACGAAGGGGAACCGGCATGCCTGGCTACTATGACACCCAGCACCTCGCGGATTTCGGTAAGATCGCTGAGGTGAAACCGGAACTCGGCAACAAGTTCTTCGACTACTACGGCAGTGTGTTCGCCGACGGGGCGCTCTCGGCTCGGGAGAAAAGCCTGATCGCGCTTGCCGTCGCTCACGCGGTGCAATGTCCGTACTGCATCGACGCCTATACGCAAGACTGCCAGCAAAAGGGAGCCGACATCGAGCAAATGACCGAGGCGCTGCATGTCGCCGTCGCGATCAGAGGCGGAGCCTCCCTGGTGCATGGTATGCAGATGCGCGGTCACGTCCAGAAGCTGGGGATGTAAAAATGAGCCCGGCGGCCGAAGCGCTCGAGGGGGTGGTCGAGGATCTTGCCCGCGACCTGAAGACCCCACGCGCCGGCGCGACGTTACGCAGGCGCAGTGCTCCGCTTGCCGAAACGGCGGAGCAACTTAAGCTTCTTGCGGCAGTACCGCTCGAGCGGCAGAGCAAGCGGATCGAGTTTGCGACGTCGGCGGACAACCTGTCTCCCGCCGCGCTCGAAATCTTTCAGGTCAATGTCGGAAAGCTCTGCAACATGACCTGCCGCCACTGTCATGTGGATGCCGGCCCCGACCGAACCGACGCGGTCATGCCGGATGCGATCATGGACGCGGTGATCGCGGCGATCGGCCGAACGCGGGCCCACACGGTTGACATCACCGGCGGAGCGCCCGAGCTGCATCCGCGCTTTCGCGATCTCGTCGAAGCCTCTGTTGCGGCCGGCAAGCATGTCATGGATCGATGCAACCTCACGATCCTGCTGCTTCCGCGCAACAAGGGGCTGGTGGATTGGTTTGCCGAGCGCAGGGTCGAGGTCGTTGCCTCGCTGCCGCACTATCGCCGTCCGAATACCGATGCGCAGCGCGGCCAAGGCGTCTTCGATCGATCGATTGAAGCCATGCGGCTTCTCAACGCCGCAGGCTATGGACGCGGCGATCCTGCGCGGCGATTGACTCTCGTCTCGAATCCGGCAGGCGCCTTTCTGGGCGCCTCGCAATCGACCGCCGAGCGGGAGTGGCGGCAGTCCCTGGAACGCGAGCATGGAGTCACATTCGACCGTCTCTTCGTCCTCAACAACATGCCGATCTCGCGATTTCTTGAGTGGCTGCAGCAGAGCGGGAATTTGGAGGCCTACATGCAGCGGCTGGTGCAGGCCTTCAATCCGGCGGCCGTGGCGGGCCTGATGTGCCGCAACACGCTTTCGGTTGGCTGGGATGGACGGCTCTACGATTGCGATTTCAACCAGATGCTCGACCTGGAGATCGCGCTGCCCGACGGGCCGCACATTTCGACGTTCAGCGAGGACAGCTGGGGCAAGCGCTCCATCGTCACGGCTCGTCATTGCTTTGGGTGCACCGCAGGCGCGGGAAGTTCGTGCGGCGGACAAACCGCCTGACGCTCCAGGCTTTTGATCCGAGTCCCGCCGCTCGCTTGGTGTAGGACAACTCGGCATCAAGCCGTCCGCCAGTTGTAACGCCGGTTCAGGCGATTGAGATGCGGAATGGAGCCCGAGAACGCCTGCATCGCCCGACTGCGCCTTCCGACCGACCCGATGGTCCTGGCGGTCATGCCTTGGTTGCGAAGACCTCATAGCGCACGGAACAAATTGGTTTGACCGGCAACACCGGCGCAGTGACAATCCACAATTGAGACCAGACCTGCGGCCAGGCCGGGGCGACCCTTTTCGACCGAGAGCCGGCATCAGCATGCGCTACGACAAGGACGCCTGGTCGGTCAAGGAGAGAAAGCATGGACACGAGGACATTGTATCTCGGCGTCGCGGCGATCGCCGTCGCTTTGATCGCGTCACCGTCCTCGCTGTGCGCCCAGCAAGCCGCGAGTGCGCAGGTCAGCGTCGGGCCCGACAACATCGGCGGCATAGTGTCCGGTCCGAACGGCCCGGAGGCGGGCGTGTGGGTGATCGCCGAGACCACCGATCTCCCGACGCGTTACACCAAGAGCGTCGTCACCGACGATCAGGGCCGCTACGTCATCCCCGACCTGCCGAATGCGAACTATCAGGTCTGGGTGCGCGGCTATGGCCTGATCGACTCGCCGCGGATGCGCGCAAAGCCCGGCCAGACACTCAACCACACCGCCATCAAGGCGCCCGACGAGCGCTCCGCCGCCCATTACTATCCGGCGATCTACTGGTACACGATGATGAAGATCCCGCCGGCTGCGGATTTCGGCGGGCACACCGATATTCCGAAGAACATCACGCGCGAGGTCTGGCTGCAGCGGATGAACAATGTCGACTGCGTCGGCTGCCATCAGCTTGGGCAGGAATCGACGCGCACCGTTCCGGCGCAGTTCGGCAAGTTCGACTCGGGCGCGGACGCCTGGGTACGCCGCATCGCCTCGGGTCAGTCAGGCGAGATGATGACGAACCGGCTCGCCGGTCAGCTCGGCGGCGTGCCGTACAAGTATTTGGGTGACTGGACCGATCGTGTCGCAAAAGGCGATCTGCCCAAGCACAAGCCCCAGCGCCCGTCCGGTATCGAGCGCAACATCGTGGTGACGACGTGGGACTGGTCGACGCCGGACAAGTATCTGCACGACCTGATCTCGTCAGACCGGCGCAAGCCAACGGTCAATGCCAACGGCCTGCTCTACGGCGCGCCGGAGTATTCGACCGACTTGATGCCGATCCTTGATCCGAAGACGCACAAGGTGTCGTACTTCAAGATGCCGGTGGCCGATCCCGGCATGCCGGTCTCGCTCGGACCGGGCCACGCCGGCGCGATCAAGCCGACGATGGCGTCCGCCTATTGGGGCGAGGAAGTCCTCTGGGATACCAAGGCGAACCAGCACAACGCGATGTTCGACGACAAGGGCCGCGTCTGGCTTGCCGCGACGGTGCGCGGCATGGACAATCCGGCCTGGTGCAAGAAGGGCTCGGAGCATCCGTCCGCGAAGGTGTTCCCGATCGAGCGCTCGCCGCGTCAGGCGAGCGTGCTCGATCCGAAGACGATGAAATACGAGTTCGTCGACACCTGCTTCGGCACGCATCATCCGCAGTTCGGCTACGACGCCGACAACACGCTCTGGCTCTCGGGTTCGGGTCCCGTGGCGGGTTGGGTCAACACCAAGGTGTGGGACGAGACCAAGGACCCGCAGAAGGCCGTCGGCTGGTTCCCGTTCGTGCTCGACGTGAACGGCAACGGCAAGCTCGACGAATTCAGCGAGCCGGGCAAAGCGGAAGAAGGCAAGGATATGCGCTTCAATCCGGGCTCCGGTCCCTACGCGGTGATGCCGCATCCGACCGACGGCTCGGTCTGGTACACGTCCGGCACGTTCGCCGGACGGGCGGGCTTCCTGCGCTTCGATCCCAAAACCAAGCTCTCCGAGTTCTTTGCGCTTCCGAGGGAAGCGGTCGGCGTGCGCGGCGGCGACATCGGCGCCGACGGCCGGCTGTGGGGCTCGGGCTCTGCGGGCCATCTGATCGAGTTCGACCGCCGCAAGTGCAAGGGCCCGCTCAATGGGCCGAACGCGACCGGCGATCACTGCCCGGAAGGCTTCACGCTGCACAAGTATCCGGGACCGGGCTTCGACGACGTGCCGAATTCGAGCGCGGAGGCGAGCTACTATACGTGGGTCGATCACCACAACGCGGTCGGCCTTGGGCCGGACGTTCCGATCTCGACCGCGAACCTTCAAGATGGCTTCGTCGGCTTCAAAGACGGACAGATGATCCTGATGCGCGTGCCGTATCCGATGGGCTACTACGCCAAGGGTCTCGACGCGCGTATCGACGACCCGAATGCCGGCTGGAAGGGCCGTGGCCTGTGGAGCGCCAGCGGCGACCGCACGCCGTGGCTGAACGAGCTCGGCAAGGGCGCGCGCCCGATGGCGGTGCACATCCAGGTGCGGCCGGACCCGCTGGCGAAGTAGGAGACAATCGAGACACCGGGGCCGCGATGTGGCCCCGGCGCACATCCTGAGAGAGCATGATCCCGAAAAGTGTGAAGCGGTCTTCGGACAAGATCATGCGCAAGGAAGACAGAGACGATCCGCAGGATCACCTCTGCGACGGCAGGAGGGCGACATGACATTCCGACAGTTTCTTTTTGCGAGCGTGACCGCGGCCGGTATCGCGGCATTGTCTGTGAACGCGAACGCGCAACAGGTCTCCGTCAACGTCGACAACATCGGCGGCGTGGTGACGGGTCCGGACGGCCCGGAGGCGGGCGTCTGGGTGATCGCCGAGACCACCGACCTGCCGACGCGGCTGATCAAGAGCGTCGTGACCGACGACCAGGGCCGCTATCTCATCCCCGAGCTGCCCAAGGCGACCTACGAGGTTTTCGCGCGCGGATATGGCTTGAAGGATTCGACGCGGCAGAAGAGCGAGCCCGGCAAGGTGGTCAACATCACGACGACGGCGGCGACGCCGAAGGAGGCGGCCGAGCACTACCCGGCGATCTACTGGTACGCGATGCTGAGGGCACCGGCGAAGCATGAATTTCCGCTCGGCAATGCCAAGACGCAGGCCGAGTGGATGAACGTCGTGAAGACCAACGGCTGCTACGGCTGCCATGCGCTCGGTAACAAGGCGACGCGCACGATTCCTTCGGTGTTCGCCGACATGAAGTCCGAGGATGCCTGGTCGCGCCGCATTATGTCGGGTCAGGCCATGACCAACATGGCGACCGCGATCGGCCGCGTCGATGCGCAGCGCGCCCTCAAGCACTTCGCCGATTGGACCGACCGCATTGCGGATGGCGAGCTGCCGGCCGCGAAGCCGCCGCGCCCGCAAGGCCAGGAGCGCAATGTCGTCGTCACGCAGTGGGATTTCTCCGATCCCAAGCATTATCTGCACGACATCACGGCGACCGACAAGCGCAAGCCGACGCTCAATCCCAACGGGTTGATCTATGGCGCCGTCGAGAACTCCACCGATCTCGTCCCGATCCTCGATCCGGTGAAGCACACGGCGACGACGCTCAGGATGCCGGTGCGCGATCCGAACACGCCCTCGCACAAGGACGATCCGCTCTCGCCCTCGCCCTACTGGGGCGAGGAGATTCTCTGGGACAGCCGCACCGCGACGCACAATCCGATGTACGACCAGAGCGGCCGGGTATGGTGGACCTCGCGCGTCGGCGTGGCGCAGAACCCGGACTTCTGCCGCAAGGGCTCGGATCATCCGTCGGCGAAAGTCTTCCCGATGGAGAGTTCGACGCGGCATCTGTCGATGCTCGATCCGAAGAGCGGCAAGATCACGCTGATCCGCACCTGTTACCAGACGCACCATCTCGTCTTCGCCGAGGACGCCAACAATACGCTCTGGATGAGCGCGGGCGGTCCCGGCAGCGGTGCGCTTGGCTGGCTCGACACCAAGAAATTCGACGAGACCGGCGATGAGCAGAAATCGCAAGGCTGGACCCCGATCGTTCTGGACACCAACGGCAACGGCAAGCGCGACGAGTACGTCGAGCCGAACCAGCCGCTCGATCCCGCCAAGGACAAGCGCATCGTCGGCGCGCTCTACGGCATCGGCGTCAACCCGCAGGACGGCACGATCTGGGGCTCGATCCTGACCTTCCCGGGGTACATCGTGCGCGTCGATCCCGGGCCGAATCCGTCCGAGACGGCGCTTGCCGAGATCTACGAGCCGCCCGCGCCCGGCTACGGCCCGCGCGGCTTCGACATCGACCGCAACGGCGTCGCCTGGGTACCGCTCTCGAGCGGACACATGGCGTCTTTTGACCGGAAGAAGTGCAAGGGCCCGCTGAATGGTCCAGCCGCCACGACCGGCCGCCACTGCCCGGAGGGCTGGACGCTCTACGATTTCCCCGGTCCCAAGCATGCCGACGCGCCGGACATCGGCAGCGCGGAGGCGAGCTATTACACCTGGGTCGACCAGTTCGACACGTTCGGGCTCGGGCAGAACGTGGCGTGGGCGACCGGCAACGCCAACGAGTCGCTGATGGCGCTGGTCGACGGCAAATGGCTCAATTTCGTCGTGCCGTATCCGAACGGCTTCTATGCCAAATGGATGGATGGCCGGATCGACGATCCAAATGGCGGCTGGAAGGGACGCGGCGTCTGGGCCACCTACGGCACACGCACGCCGTTCCACACGGAAACCGGAAAGGGCACGCGGCCGAAGGTGGTGAAATTCCAGCTCCGGCCCGATCCGCTTGCGCGGTGACGTGTCACGGTGACAGCGACGCCGCGTCGGCGGATCGTTGTCACCGGAACGAGAGAAGAGACAGACGGCGGTTAGCCAGAAGCCAGCCCGCCATGGATCCGATTGGGGGCAGCCCATGGGAATAATCCCTGAGTTCTTGCTCGACTACATCACGGTCAACACCTACTGGACCATCCTGTTCACCGCCCACGCGCTGCTGGCGGTGGCGTTGCTCGGCGCGCTGTCCCACCAGGCGCTTTCGGTCGCGATGCCGGTGCGTGCGGCCGCGGGTCCGGCCGGCTTCGTGACGCGGTTTCGCGCCGTGCACAGCGCGAGCTATGCGGCCGCTGTCTGCCTGCTCTGGGTCGTGACCTTTTTCTTTGGGGCGTGGATCTACACCAAATACCGCATGCATGTCCGCATCCCGATCGAGGCGGACGGCTTCTGGAAGACGCAAGGTGTTTTCGAGTTGAAGGAACACCTCGCAACCATCGCCCTCGGCCTGCTGCCGATCTACTGGTTCTTCTGGAAGAACGCGCGCGATCCTCAATACGACAGCGCGCGCAAGTGGCTGACAGTGACCTTGGCGGGGTTTTGCTGGTTCAATTTTCTCGTCGGCCATATCGTCAACAACGTCCGGGGGTTCGGCTCATGAGCACCACCGCGCAAGTCGCGCCCGCCGCGCGCTCCGCATCGCTCGCGTCGTCGGTGGCGTTCCGGAATTTTGCGATCGTCTTCGCCATCGCGACGCCGATCCTCTACGTGATCTGCGAAATGCGAAACTGGCCGCTGTTCACCTATCATCCCGGCACGAACCGGATCGATCTCGGCTGGGCGCCGGCCGTGAGGGACCAGGGCCCGGCAATGCACTGGTACGGCTGGACAGCGAACACCTTGCTGGTGGCGGGCGTTCTCGGCCTTGCCGCCGTGAAGCTGCCCGAAAGCATCGTCAAGAAGATCCCGTTGTGGCTGATCTGGATTCTGCCGCTCGCCGCGATCCCGATCCTGGTTTATGGCTTGCGGTTCTACTGGCGCTGGTAAGGAGACGGCCTCATGCGAAGGACAGCGTTTTGCTCCGCCTTTTGCGCAGTGGCAACGCTCGCAACGGTCGCAACGGCGCCCGCCCGCGCCGGCGGCGATGAAGAAACGGGAATGATGGACCCCGAGAATGGGCCATCCTACTTCGGCTTCGTGCGTGACAAGCGCGGCCTGGGTGTTCCGGAGGCCAGCGTCATGTTGAAGCCGAAGGACGGCGAGGCCATCGTGGTCAAGTCGAATGTGCTCGGGCTTTATCGCACGCACCTCAGCAAGGAGGTGAAACCGGACGATGTCACGGTGTCCTGCGAGAAGAGCGGATACCGGCAAGTGAACACCGCGCGCAGGAAGTCACAGTCTGCCGATGCGCCGAGCGTTGAGACGAGTTGCACGCTCGAACGGCTCTAGGCGATGCGCTGGGTCGCGTGCTGGCTCTGGCTCCTTATTCCGAGTCTGGTCCAAGCACAGCCGGACATTGTCCTCTTCAACGGAAAAATAGCTCGCTTCGACGCCGCTCAGGCTGAGGCGCTCGCGATCCGCGACGGCCATATCACGGCGCTCGGATCGTCGGCCGAAATCCAGGCGCTGGCCGGGCCCGCCACACAGGTCATCGATCTTGAAGGCCGCACCGTCATTCCCGGGCTGATCGACTCGCATATTCATGCGATCCGCGCCGGACTCACCTACACCACCGAAGTCCATTGGATCGGCGCCCGCTCGCTCGATGAAGCGCTGGACCGGCTTCGCGCAGCGGCTGCCAGGGCCCCGAAGGGGAGTTGGCTCATCGTCGCCGGTGGCTGGATCGAAGGGCAATTTGCCGAGAAGCGGCGGCCGACCCAGGCGGAGATCGCGGCCGCGGCGCCCGAGCATCGCGTCTATGTGCAGATGATGTATAGCGCGGCCTTGCTGACGCGCGGCGGACTCGAGGCGCTGGGCATCCTGAAGGATGCCGAGCTTGGCTCACGCCTCACCGTGGACCTGGACTCCTCCGGCAATCCGACCGGGTGGGTGAGCGGCGACGCGCGGACCATCAGCGACCTTTATGACAAGCTTCCCCATCCGACACTGGAGCAACAAGTCAAAGGCACCCGTGCTTTCTTCCGCGAGCTGAACAGCCTCGGCATCACGGGGGTGCTCGATCCGGGTGGCTATAACCTTCCCATCAATGCCTACCGCGCGGTGTTCAGGTTATGGCGCGAGCAGGGACTCACATTGCGCGTCGTTTATAGTCTCTGCGCGCCGCGCCGGAATCACGAACTGGAGGACTTCCAGGCGTTGACCGCGATGTTGCCGATGGGCTTCGGCGACGGCTGGCTCAAGTTCAACGGTATCGGCGAGAACGTCACCTGGAGCATGTACAACAATGACACGCCCGCCGAGCCGCAGAAGGAACAGCTCTACCGCACGCTTAGCTGGGCGGCGCAGCGCGGCATCACCGCGACCTTCCATTGGAACAACAACCGTTCAGTCCATCACCTGCTCGACGTCCTGGAGCGCGTGAACCGGGAAATTCCGATCGCGCCGCTGCGGTGGTCGATCGCGCACCTCAACGATGCCTCGCTGGACAATCTCGTGCGCATCAAGGCGCTCGGCGCCGGCTGGCTGATGCAGAATGCGCTCTACTTCCGCGGCGAGGCTTTCTTCGGCCAGCGCGGCGCCGAGGCGATCCGGCTCGCGCCGCCGATCGGGGCGGCGCTCAGGATGGAAATCCCCATCGGGGGGGGGACTGACGCGCACCGGGTGATGTCGTTCAACCCCTTCGTGTCGCTGCAATGGATGCTCGATGGCAGGACAGTCATGGGCTTGCCGACGCGCACGGCTGACGAAATGCCGACGCGCATCGAGGCGCTACGCCTCTATACGGAAGGCAGCGCATGGTTTTCCTTTGACGACACGCGCCGGGGCTCGCTTGCGGTGGGCAAGCTTGCGGATCTTGCCGTTCTCACCGAGGACTATCTCACCATCCCTGTGGACCGGATCGGCAGGATTCGTTCGGTGCTGACCATGGTCGGCGGCCGCATCGTTCATGCAGCGGAGCGCTACGCCGCGTTCGAATCGGAACGGAGAGTCCGCGACCGATGAGGCGCGCCTTTTCATGGCGGCAAAGAGCCGAAGTGGCGCCGAAAAGCGCATTTGTGGCGCAGGGAACGCCGCCGATGGCGCTAGACGCAGGCGGCGTCTCCCGGCCGGAACTGCCGAAAGGTTTAATCCACCACCCCGAGGGATAGGATCGGCATGCCCTGGCAGCTTGTAGAGTCCTGACAGCTTGTAGAGTCTTGTGCACGTTCGGGGGGAGCGTGCCACATCAAGCGATGACGAAGGCCGCCAGGCGCGCGCCGTCGGCTGTCGCTGTCGGGGGTTAACGAGCATGGCGAGCGCAGGCGATTCCATTCACCCGGTCGCGATCGAGCATCTGCCGATGTTCATCACGCCGCCGGGCGAGACCGACGTGCTCCTGGTGACGTGCGCGGTCATCCTGGCGGTTTCCGTGCTCGGTTTCGGCGTCTTCTTCTTCCGTCTGCACTCGCTGCCCGAACACATCGCGCACAAGTCCGACAAGATGCAGGCCGAGCTCGTGGCGGTGCTCTGCCTCATCTCCCTGTTCACGCACATGCACATTTTCTGGATCATCGGCCTCGTGCTGGCGATGATCGAACTGCCGGATTTCGGCGGACCGCTCAGCCGCATCGCGGGATCGACCGAGAAGCTCGCCGGTTTCAAACCCGGGGAAGGCGATGTCGAGGTGCCGCGCGGCGGCGGAGCTCATGGGCACGCCGCCGCGGAGGAACCGCCGCCGGCCGATGCGGGTGCGAAGCAAGCCGAGGCGATCCCGCTTCCGGCGAGAGAGGCTGCGCAGGCAAAGCACAGGGGGCGCGCCCATGCTTGAGATGATGCTTTGCTCTCTCTTCACCATCGTGCCCGACTATCTCTACCGCCGCTACGCGCAGGGAAAGCGCTTCGGCCAGGAGATCAACCTCTACACCGTGTGGTTCGAGCTGCGCTGGGGCATCACGGGCTGCATCATCCTCACGGTGCTCCTGATCACCACGGTCTTCTACAATCATCCGGCCACCACCAACGTCACGTTGTATTTCCGCACGGTGCCGATTATTTCCGAAGCCGTGGGGCGCGTCGCCGAGATTTTCGTTCCTCCGAGCGGCCCCATCAAAGCAGGGGATCCGATCTTCCGGCTCGACAACACGAAGCAGGTGGCCGCGGTCGAGACCGCCAAGAGCAAGATCGCCGAGGTCGAAGCATCGCTCGCGGTGGCGAAGGCCGATGTGATGAAGGCGGAAGGACAGGTCCAGGAGGCCCAGGGCAATGTCCAGCAGGCCCAGGACGAACTCGACACCAAGCTCGAGCTGCAACGCCGCAATGCCGGCGTCGTCGCGCAGCGCGACATCGAGAAATTGCAGGTCCGGGTGAGCGCGGCTGAAGGCTCGCTTGCCGCCGCGAACGCCGCAAAGCAGGCAGCCGAGATCAAGGTGTCGCAAGTGCTCCCGGCCGAGAAGGCGAGCGCCGAAGCCGAGCTTGGGCAGGCGCAAGTCGAGCTGGACAAGACGGTCGTCCGCGCCGGCGTCGACGGGCGCGTCGAGCAGTTCTTCCTGCGCGTCGGCGACATCGTCAATCCGGTGCTGCGCCCGGCCGGCGTGCTCATTCCGGCGGGCGCGGGCCAGCGCGGCCTGCAGGCCGGCTTCAACCAGATCGAAGCGCAGATCATGAAGGCCGGGATGATCGCGGAGGTCACCTGTGTGAGCAAGCCGTTCACCGTCATCCCGATGGTCGTTACCGATGTGCAGGACTACATCGCGGCCGGCCAGTTCCGCGGCGGCGAGCAACTGATCGATCCGAACCAGGTGGCGCGGCCCGGCACGCTGCTGGCGTTTCTCGAACCGCTCTACAAAGGCGGGCTCGACGGCGTGACGCCGGGCTCAAGCTGCATCGCCAACGCCTACTCGAACAACCATGACGCCATCCACGACCCCGCCACCGGCACCATGAAGGGCATCGCGCTGCACGCCGTGGATGCGCTGGCGCTGGTGCATGCGCTGATCTTAAGGCTGCAGGCGCTGGTGCTGCCGTTCAAGACGCTCGTCTTCGCCGGGCATTGATCGCCCCGTGTTCACGTCACGCCCACCCGCCTTCTAGCTATAGTCTAGAGGGGCCTGCCGAGACGACCGCAAGCATCGCGACCCCAACGGCCGTGAAGGCAGAGAGGGCGGCGCGGGGTGTGCTTGGCACCGGTGCAGAGTTCACTTCACCATTTCCAATGCCGCGTACGCGATACGCTGGGCGAGATGCGCCCGCGTCGCGGATGCGGGTGCGCCGCGCAGTTGCGTGAAGGTCAGGCCCTTCCCGCCAAGCTCCGCCAACAGCAGGTCGAGGGAGCCGGCATCGTCCACGTCGTACCAGCCGGGAACGTTCACGACCGGCAGGCCAAGTTTACCGGCTCGCGCCACGGTATCGCCGTAGACCGTCGCGGTGCTCCAAGGAATGCCGACGAAAAGCTCTTCCTGCATCGCCGGGAGGCCGATGAGCGTATAGCCGCCGTCCAGCGCGGGACTCAGTACGACGCTCGTCCGCGTCCGTACCGCCTGTACCGCGTCGCGCAGGATCGAGGCCGGCAATGTCGGGCTGTCGGCGTTCACCAGGATCACGCCGGCATGCAGCGCGAGCAGTTCACGCATCGCGGTTGCCAGCCGGGCGCCGAAGTCGCCGTCGCACTGCGGATGCAGACAGAATCCCGCCGGCAGAAGCTGGCTCAAGGCATCCCCGGTTCCGCGCGGCGTGTAGACCGCGTAACCCGTCGCGCTTCCGTCTTGTGCCACTTCGCCGATTGTCTGCGTGAGGTCGCGAATGAAGCAGGCAGAGAGCGCGGCGCATTCTTCAAGCCGCAGCGGGGGTGAGAGCCGCGTCTTGGACAGACCAGCGGCCGGCGTCTTGCAGAAGATTCCGACGGCGATCGTGCTTCGCATTCCGTTCTCCCGACCACGGTCGAACACGTTTGCGCGGGCGCTGTCACCAACGTGCTTCATGCAAATTCGGCGTGGGGGCGCGAACGTTACTAACCCTCACGCGTTCGTGATGCCGAACACTGTAGGCGTCACGCAAACAGAAGGTCATTTTGCGTGAGTTGATGCTGTGCATCGAGCAGCCAACTCGTCATCGCGCCGGTCGCATCGTTGTGCCACATGATGTCGCTCACGCCGTTGTGGTCCAAATCACCGATGGCAGCGACGCTCGATCCCACCGGATGCGCACCAAGATCGACGCTCGCCGCCCAGTGACCATCCTCAAGCTCCCAAATCTCGGCGGTGTTGTCATTGGTCCAGAGAATGTCGCTGGTGCCATCACCGTTGAAGTCCCCGATCGCGGGCCGCCATCCCGGCGGGTGCCCACCGATATCGACGCTCGCGGACCATCGGCCACCCTTGAGCATCCAGAAGTCGATATTGTTCGTCTCCGGATTAAACCACGCGATGTCGGTTGCGCCATCGCCATTGAAATCGCCGGCGCCGATCGGCTGCCATCCGGCCGGATGCGAGCCGAGATCGATGCTTGCCGACCACCCACCGTCCTTGAGCATCCAGATATCGACGTTACCCGATGCGGCGTTGTACCAGGCGATGTCGCTGGCGCCATCGCCGTTGAAGTCGCTGGTCGCGACGGGCCGCCATGCCATCGGATGTGAGCCGACCTCGATGCTGGCGGCCCAGCGGCCGTCGGCGAGCTGCCACATGTCGATGGCGCCGGTTGCCGGATTGTACCAGGCGGCATCGCTGGCACCGTCGCCGGTGAAATCGGCGATGCCGACGGGCACCCAACCAGCGGGGTGATAACCCGTATCGACGCTGCCGGCCCAGCGGCTGTCGGCGAGCTTCCACAGGTCGAGGTTTCCGCTCGCGGCGTTGAACCAGGCGAGGTCGCCGGTGCCGTCGGCGTTGAAGTCACCGGAACCCACCGGCAGCCAGCCGGCCGGATGCGACCCCACCGAGACGGTCCCGGCAAGCGCGATCGGTGCCGGGTCGACGTCGACATGCGCGATCGCAACAGCGTCCGCGCCGCCGAGGCCGTCCGCGTCCCAGAAAATGTCGCCGCTGCGCGGATCGTAGACGATCGCGGGCCCGGCGGCTTTCGCAGCTCCGATCGCGAAGGCGATGCCGGCGGCGGCCAGCGAGCCGGTGCTGACGCCGAACGCGTCGTGATCGAGCACGATCCGATCTTCACCGGCGGTAAAGTCGGCCAACAGATCGACACCATCGCCTGGACGATCGATCCAGAACTGATCGTCGCCCGCGCCGCCATAGAGCGTGTCGTGCCCCGGCCCGCCATGCAGCCGATCGTCGCCCGCGCCGCCCGAGAGCGTGTCGTCCCCGCGCCCGCCGTAGAGCGTATTCCCGGCTGCGTTCCCGCTGATCGTGTCGTTGCCGTCACCGCCGTAGGCATTCTCTATCATCGTGTCAGCGCTGATGGTCACGCTGCGGCCGCCGATCATCGAGCTTGCGCCCGGCACCAGATCGATGAAGAGCCCACCCGTCACGGCGGCGGCGTTGATCGTGTCGTTGCCGCTCGCGTCGCGCAACGTGGACCGGTCGCCCGCCAGCGCTGAGAAGTCATTGGTGTAGTAATAGGTGGTATCGGCTGTCTCGACGTCGCCATGCAGATGCAGCGTCCACGACGCGAGCGAGCCCCCGGTGTTGCCAGAGTCCTCGACATAGAGTCGCCAGTTGCCGGCTGGCGACTCGCCCCACGCATGATTGGTCGAGAAGGTAAAGCTGAGAGCGTTCGCATTGTTCGTACCGCCAGCCGGATGGTCGAGCAGCACGCTGTCGGTTCCGGCCGGGCTGACCAGATGGACCTTGAGATCGCCGAGCCGCGTGTGGGTGAGCGAGAGATCCACCTCCACCCACTGGACGGCGAAATTCCGGTAATCGGACGACACGGTCGCCGTGTAGCCGCCCGGCGGGAAGCCCGCCGAAGGCGCACCAACCGTACCGGCAACCTCGAACGAGACCTCATTGGCGGCGGCATGCACGCCGCTCCAGGTCTCGGCGAGACGGACCGCCGCGTGGGCATCGACCAGCCCGAAACCGAAATCGTGGCTGACCATGTGTCCGCCGCCGTTCCAGTTGGCCGCGCCGTTGACGCTCCAACTCGCCGAGGCGGGATCGATGTGGTGCGCGGAGAGCGCCAGGATCTCCTGCACGTCGCGGTACCCGAGGTTGGGATTGGCCTCGAGCATCATTGCCACGACGCCCGAGACGATCGGCGCAGCGAACGAAGTGCCGTTGACGAAGATGAAATCGTTGGTCCGGTCGCCGTCGCCGTTGTCGGGGCCCATCGTAAGGATCGAGTCGCCCGGTGCGGTCACCAGGATCGACGCGCCGGGCGCGCTGAACGATGCGATATGGCCGTCCTTCGTGGAGGCCGCGACCGTGATGTCGAAGCGGCTGTTGGTCAGATTGTGATAATTGGTGTTGTCGCCATCGAGCGTTGCCGAGCCCGCGACGTATTGGCGGTCGTTGCCCGCGGCGAACACAAAGATGGTGCCGAGCCCGTCCCGGCCTTGCGTCACACCGAGATGCAACGCATCCTCGATGGGCGCCCAGCTCGCGTTCTGGAAATTATCGGAGAACGCGGTGGCGTAGCCCCAGCTGTTGTTGGAGACGTCGACGTTCACCTGATGTGCGAGCAGGTCCGCGATCTCGGAGCGAGTTGAGCCGCCCGTTCCAAAGCGCGTGTAGAAACCGGCAAGCGTCGCGCTTGATGCGACCCCGACCGTGCCATAGCCGTTGTTGGCGGCAGCGCCGACGACGCCCGCGACCCACGTACCATGCGCCGCCGAAACGGAGTCCGGCTTGATGTTGGCGGTCCCGGGATCGCGCGGGTCGTAGCTCGCCGCGAGATCGAAACGCCCGGCGAGATCCGGATTGGTGATGTCGAAGCCTTCGTCGACGAGACCGATGATCACGCCACTTCCGGTGTATTCGGTCGACACCGCTTCGACATTTGCGCCGGCGGCATTCGAGCCTGCCGAACGGCCGTCGAGATACCATTCCAGCGACCGCAGCGGATTGGACGCAGCCGCCGCCGGCGTGTCTCCGTTCGCTGCCGCCTCGGGTGCGGCCTCCCCCACATCGCTATTGACGCTGATCTTGTCGATCATCTTTGTCCCCAGTCCCCAGACTGGAGGTTCTCAAAGATGATCTAAGATGAAGCGCAGAATAGGCGCTGATTTTTAGCTAGCTAAGCAAGCAACTCTTCACCATTACTACTTGCTTAACGTGCCCCGCCGTGGCTGAAATTTCAGCAACTGATGAAAGGATCGAAACGACAAGCAAACGGAAATTGCACGCCGGGATAATGAGTTAAGGAGGCGTCAGATGCTCTTAGGCAACTGACAAGGTTAAGTCGAAAGGAAAACTTGAGCCTAATGTTTTGCTGGCTGGATACTATGACAACAGCCCGACGCGCCCAATTAGGACGCGCCGGGCTGCTCCGCCTTCGCTGTGACTTTGACTAGCTGTAAGCGAGCATCCAGTTGTCGACGTGGCCGTCAGCGTTTTTCCACATGATGTCGGCCACACCGTTGTGATCGAAATCGCCCACCCCGACCGCAACGCCTCCCGCGGGATGCGTGCCAACGTCGAAGCTACCCGCCCACTGACCGTTATTGATCACCCAGATATCGATGTCGTTGGTCGTCGGGTTGTACCATACGATGTCGCTGGTGCCGTCGAGATTGAAGTCAGCTGCCCCGAGCGGCTGCCAGCCCGCCGGGTGCGAGCCGACATCGACAGAGCCGGTCCATTGGCCATTCGATATCTTCCAGATATCGACAGCGCCAGTCGACGAATTGTACCAGGCAATGTCGCTGGTGCCGTCACCGTTGAAATCGCCGACGACCGACGGCTGCGAGCCGGCCGGATGTGTGCCGATATCGACACTGCCGGCCCACTGACCATTCGAGATCTTCCAGATCTCGGCATTGCGTGTTGATGCGTTGTACCAGAGGATATCGCTGGTGCCGTCACCGTTGAAGTCGCCGACTCCGCTCAGCGCGTAGCCAGCCGGATGTATGCCGATATCGACACTGCCGGCCCACTGACCATCCGATATCTTCCAAAGCTCGACGTTGCGCGTCGTGGCGTTGAACCAGAGAATATCGCTGGTGCCGTCGTGATTGAAATCGGCGAAGCCGACCGGCTGGTGGCCGGTTGGATGTGAACCGACATTCACGCTGGCGGCCCACTGGCCATTGGACAGTTTCCAGATGTCGATGTTGCCGGTCGTTGAGTTGTACCAGACAAGATCGCTGGTTGCGTCACCATTGAAGTCGCCGGTGCCTACCGCCACCCAACCTGCCGGATGAGGGCCAAAATCAACGGTCTTCGTCCAATGGACCGTTGGCAACGGATCCCCAACGTTGCTTACGGAAACCGTAACCGTCTGCGTATCGGTCAGGGCGCCATCCGAAGCCCGGACCTGGACGACATAGGCGTTGTTGTGGTCCGCATCGCCTGGAACCTCGAAGTCCGGTGCCGTGATGAACGACAAGGCTCCGCTCGACGCGTTGATCTGGAACTTGGCGGCGTCGCTGCCGCCGATGATCGAATAGGTGAGCGATGAGTCGGGATCGCTCGCGACCACGGTTGTCACCGCCGTCGTGTTCTCCGGTACCGACACGGATGCGGTATCGCCGCCGCCGTTCGACGTGATGATCGGCCCATCATTGCTGGCCGTGACCGTGACCCCCACGCTGCCGATATCGAGCAGCCCCGAGCCATCGTTCACCTGGAAGTTGACGGTGCGATCAGCGATCGAGGGATTGTCGCTGCTGTTGAAATACGTCACCGAGCGCAAGGCCGTTTGATAGTTGGCAACGCTCGATGTGCCGCTCAGGGTCAACACGCCGCTCGTCGCGCTGAAGCTCCCAGTGATGCCATTCTGGTTGGTGAAGCCCAGCACGTCCTGTCCGAGCTGGAAGTTCCCAGAGATCGCGACCAGAGCGCCGATGAAATTGGCACTGTCGGGATCGGTGACAGTTCCTCCGGAGGCGATCTGTGGTGGTGTCGGCTGGTTCTCCTCATAGAGAATCGATCCGACGAAGCCTGACGAATTGGGTGTGTCATTTACGCCGGTTACGTTGATCGCGACGTTGTCGGTGTCGCTCTTGGCACCGCCCGACCCGGTGTTTCCGTTGTCGTTCGTCGTGATCGTGAGAGTATCAGGGCCATTGAAGTTGCTGTTGGCCCGGTAGATCACATTATTCGCCGCTGTAAGCGTCGCGTTGATCGCTGCCACGGTTCCGGTAACGACGACCGAGGCCGTTCCGCTGCCAGACACTGCAGCGCCCCCGACAGCCACCACTGTCAGTATGCCATTGGCAACTGCCAGCGTCGTTGTCAGCGAGCCTGATGCGGCGTCCACATCGCTGATAGCGAGGCCGGCTATGGTGAGGTTGCTGTCCTCATTGACACTTTGCGGGACCGGTACGGTATTGACAGGCGGGTCATTCGCGCTGTTGACCGCGACCGAGACGGTGATCTCGTCCTCGGCGCCGGCCGCATCCGTGACCCGCACCGCGAGTTGGTAGTTGCCGATCTCCGGATCGTCGGCCGGACGCGTGAGCTCGATCAGGCCGCTGCTGTTGATGCCGAACAGGCCGGCGTCGTTGCCCGACAGGATCGTGTAGCTCAGCGCCACATCGTCCACGTCGGTGGCGCCGACCGTGCCAACGTCGTAGCCGGTCGTCTCGCCTTCGTTCAGCGCAAACGAGGCGCTCGCGCCCGCCGTGAAGCTCGGCGCGTCGTTCACCGCCGTGACGGTGACCGACACGTTGCCGCTGGCGGTGCCGCCCAGTCCATCCGAGATGGTGTAGCTGAAGCTGACCGGGCCGTTGGTGTTGGCGTCCGGCGTGAAGGTCAGCAGGCT
>JBAVXH010000429.1:0-1799 GCA_049698215.1 Xanthobacteraceae bacterium
CGGCTACCCACCGAAGGCGATCGCAACCCCCACCAGCGCACCGCCGAGCAGGACCATCGAGGCGCCCATCGCGGCGGGCCGAAATCCGGCATAGCGCCCGAACAAGAACCCGCACAGGAACAGCATCGCGATCGCGACTGCATTCGATACCCGCAGCGCGAGCCTGGCGTCGCCGATGACCAAGAACGGGATGACGATCGGAAACGTCGACAGGAACGACAGCAGGAAAATTCCCAGCGCACCGAGCCAGTCGTTGCCGGTCAGCCGCGGGGGTGCGGGCTCCAGCAACTGACCTAACCTCTGCCTCATCGTTTCGAGTTGGGCAGAGTCGACAATTGACGCGACGAGCGGTGGCAGCGCGGCCGCGACCTCCCGCTGGGCGGTGCCGGCATCCGGCGCATCGCGCGCTGCCCGCCAGCGCTGGATTGCGCGGCCCTGCTGACTGAGCCGCGTGAGCAAGTACACCCCGCCATCGATGATGCCCCAGGCCGTGTTGCACCCAAGGGCGGCCAACAACATGGTCCGGACCGCCAGGTTGTCGGCGGTCGCAACTGCGAACGTCAGGGTGAAGGTGAGGGCCATGATCAGCCCGAACAGGACCTCCGAAATCCTCTCCATCGGATCGAGGATGCGAAGAGGTAATTTTCCCGGCGCCGCTGAATCAGGCATTTGTGCCGGCCCGTCCCATCGTCAATTCAGTGCGAACGAAAACTTTGCGACGAACGTGGCGCGACACCAGTTTGAGACCAGACCTTGCGGGTTTGTCAGCGGGTTGATTTGCCCGCCGGGCGTGGCGTTAGGATCGCCGGTGAAGACGAAGCAATTTTCCTTCGACAGGTTGGTGTCGGAGTAACGCAGGTCGAGATTGAGATTCTTGTACGTGAACGTGATGCCCGCGTTCCAGTTGAGGTAGGCGGGCAACGGAAAGCCGCCGAGCGCCGCCGACTGATTGCCGAACCACGAGTAGCCCGTACCCGCGGTGACCGACGCGCTGACGTCCTGCGGCAGGAGCTTGCCCGGCAGATCGAAGCCTGCGCCGAATGCCGCGTACATGCCCCACGCGCCGGTGTTGGAGATGTTGGGCGACCAGGCGAACCCGCCGGCAACTTGCAGCGTGTCGCCGAGCGTGGTGTCGGCGCGCGCCACGGCCTCCCAGTAGTCGATACCCTTGGCGACACCGATCGGGGGCGTCTCGTTCGGATACAAATAGGAGGTCACACCGAAGTCGAATTGCACGTTCCCCAGCTTGGGACGAACGCCGCCGCTAAACGACACTTCGGCGGCCGGCTGGCTTGGCAGTTTGACGCTGGCGATGGTGCCGCCGGCGTAGAACATGCCGAGCGCGACTTCGAGTGCCGCGCCCGCGGCGGGTTCGTGCGCCGAAAGGGTGACGCCACGGTAGATGTAGTCGGTTGCAACACCGGCACGAAAGCTGAACTCGACCGGGCTTTCCGGACGGTCTTGCGCGGGCGCAGTTCGCGGCGGAGCCGGGAAAGCAATCGCGCCGCGGGCCCCGAGATTGATCGACCCGCCGGGATTCTCGGCGCTTGCCTGTGCGTACACGGCACGATCGCTCGCGGAGCCAAGCCATAGCACAGCGACGGCAACGCAAGTGCGGCCAGCCTGTGAGACGGTCATGGCACTCGTTCCCCGGACTTGAGACTAACGCCGGGACCGGTCACGGCGGTAGTATTCGGATGCGGGGTCGAGCTGGACAGAGCGAATTCACGGGAGGAATGCACATGGACCACATGACATCGAGCCGGCGCCGGTTTCTGCAAGGCGCCGCAGCGTTGATC
>JBAVXH010000430.1:0-18413 GCA_049698215.1 Xanthobacteraceae bacterium
CGCACATGTGGTCGGCGGCCGCGACCGCCGCGCCGGAGGACGAGCCGCCGGGGACGCGCGTCCGGTCCGCGGGATTGCCCGGCGTGCCGTAGTGCGGGTTCATGCCGACGCCGGAGAATGCGAACTCACTCATGCTGGTCTTGGCAACGATCACCGCACCCGCCGTGCGCAGGCGCCGCACGACCGGCGCATCGGCCGTCGCGGGTTGAGCATCGACCTCGGTGCGCGACCCGGCGCGGGTCGGCTCACCCTTCACGTCGAACAGATCCTTGATGGTGACGATCGTGCCGTCGAGCGGCCCGAGCGAGATGCCGGCCTTGGCGCGCGCATCGGCAGCATCCGCCGCGGCGCGCGCTGTCTCCGCATAGACGGTGAGGCAGGCGCGCGCGCCCTCGCCTTTCGGATCGGCGATGGCGGCAAGCGCCTGTTCCAGTTGGTCGCAAACGCTCATGTGATCACCGGCAGGTCGACAACGTCATAGGCGTGGGTCATGCGGCGCTTCAGCACGGGGTCCTCTAGCTCCATCTCGAAGCGCGACGCAGGACGGATGCCCCCCTTCGCGCCGATCGTCCCGCCGAAGAGGACCGTGCTCACGGGAAACGGCGCGGCGAGCCCGACCAGTTGCTCCGGCCGCCGCAGCGCGGCGAGCGACCCCTCCTGATAGAGCGCGCGCTCGCCGCCGATCGTCGCGAAAGAGCGGATGATGATCTCGTCCCAGTGGCCCTCGAGCTCCTGGAAATTCCAAAGCTCGTTGCCGGTCACCTTGCCGCAAAGCTGCTTGGAGAGCGCGATGCCCATCGTCTCGGCCTTGCGATCGGTATGGTCGGACCCTAGGCCGACCCACAGGCCGTCCGGTAACGCGAGATACACCGGCTCGACCTCGCCCGACGTGTCGGGGCCGAGTACCTCGAGACGCTCGGTCTGCACAATGTTGCTGACGGCGTTGCGATAGAACACCGGCACGGACGAAGGCCGCGGCACGCCGATCGCGGCCAGTTCCTCAATGTGGTGGCGCAGCGCCGCCTCGTCGCGGCCGGTCCAGCCCGCGA
Organism: Xanthobacteraceae bacterium; assembly: GCA_049698215.1. GTDB lineage: Bacteria > Pseudomonadota > Alphaproteobacteria > Rhizobiales > Xanthobacteraceae > PALSA-894. Next base: position 1,050 of record JBAVXH010000430.1, read on the forward strand.
CGATAAGCGCCTTCGGTACAACCGTTATCTCATCGGTCCCGCGGGAAGTGATGCGCTTGAACGAGAGCATCAGATGAGCCCGCCTTTGTCCTGAATGAAGTTCACCACCGTCTCGACGCCGCTTCCGGTCTTGAGATTGGTGAACACGAACGGACGCTGCCCGCGCATCTTCTTCGCATCCCGATCCATCACTTCAAGTGACGCTCCGACGTGCGGCGCGAGATCGATCTTGTTGATCACCAAGAGGTCGGAGCGCGTGATGCCGGGCCCGCCCTTCGAGGGGATCTTGTCCCCGGCCGCAACGTCGATCACATAGATCGTGATGTCGGCAAGCTCCGGCGAAAAGGTCGCCGCCAGATTGTCGCCGCCGGACTCGATCAGCACCAGATCGAGCTTGGGAAACTTCTGCCGCATCTCGGCGACCGCCGCGAGATTGATCGACGCATCCTCGCGGATCGCCGTGTGCGGGCAGCCACCGGTCTCCACGCCCGCGATGCGTTCGGCCGCAAGCGCGCCGGAGCGCACCAGGTACTCGGCGTCCCACTTGGTGTAGATGTCGTTGGTGATCGCGGCGATCTCGTACGTGTCGCGCAGGCGCTTGCACAGCGCGTCCATCAACGCGGTCTTGCCGGAGCCGACCGGGCCGCCGACGCCCACTCGTAAAGGTCCGTTCATCCGCGCCTCATATCACGACCGGAACAGCCGCGTGTACTGCGTTTCGTGGCTCATGCTGGCGATGTCGGCGCGAAACGTCGCGCCGCCGAGCTGGTCGAGCGGCGTTGTCAGAGCGCGTGTCGCCGTGACGCCGACTGCAGGCTCCAGCGCCGCCAACAGGCGCTGGCCTTCGGTTTGCCCCAGCGGAATGAGCCGCACGCCCGCCGAGATGAGGTTCGCGGTGACGGCGTGCAGGTAGGCGTTGAGCGCTGCCTCAAGCGCGATCCCATGCCCGGCGGTCGCAACCGCGACCGCAACCGGGTAAGCGATTGGTCCTTCCCAGGCTGCCGCGAAGCGATCGAGTGCGGCGCACGGCCAGGCGGCGCGCGTCGCCTCGATGAAGGCGCGGCCCTGCGCGGTCGTTTCCAGATGACGTTCTTTCGAGGGCGCGAACGCGGCAGCAAGCTCGGCGACCGTGGTCAGTGCGTTCGCGTCATCAGCCGCCACAGCCCGGTGTGCATGCACAAACAGCACCGCATCGCAGAACGCGCTGCCGTTTTCGATGACAACGACAATCCATCGCCGGAAACTCGCCGCATCGGCGATATCGCCGCTCTCGACTGCCCATTCGATGCCGCCGGAATACGAGAACGCCCCGACCGGGTAGGCCGGCGAGAGCCACGCCATGAGGCGGTAGAGCGCGGAGAGGCCGCTTGCATCGGCGGGCTCCCTTTCCCCGCTTGCGGGGAGAGGGGCGGACTCGATAGTTCTGACGCGTGGAGACTCCCCCTCACCCGCCCGCGCGTTGCGCGGGCGACCTCCCCCCGCGCGCGGGGAGAGGTGATGCGCGGCACGCTTGGCGCCCTTACTCGCCATGCTCGTGATAGTGCCCATGCGGCGCGGCGGGCTCCGGATCGAACGGCGCCTCGATCTCGTTCGTCACCGCGCCAAGCCCCCTCACCATCTCCTCAAGAACATGATCGCGCCGGATGCGGAAAGCCTTGCCGGTGAACTGCGCATCGGTGTGGCGGTTGCCGATATGCCAGGCAAGCCGCACCAGGTCGAGTGGCGCCTTGGCGCTGATCTCGACCAGCGCCTCCTTCTCTCCCGCCACCACGACGACCGAGCCATCCTCGAGCACAAGCCCGTCGCCGTCGCGCAGCATCATCGGTTCGGGAAAATCGAGCAGCAGCTTCAGGCCCTTCTCGGTGGTCAAGACGATGCGCCGCCGCACGCGGTCAGCGGCATCGAGCACGACGCGATCGACCCCGCGCGCGCGATCCCAGGTGCCCGCGTCCGCAATGCCGCTGACGTGACGCATGTCGCTCATGGCGGCGGGTTACGCACCCGGTCCTCCAGATCGTCCCGGATCGCGTCGGGGGTAGCCAGCCTGCGGAACGTCCATTCCGCCAACGTACTGCCAATGATGAAAATCACAACGAGCGCCATCCACGAGGCCCAGCCGCCGCCGAGCCTGAGCCACGCGAAGACTGCAAGCACCGCGAACGCAATGCCGATCGCGAAACGAACGATCTGCGCTGTCATCCGCTAGTACAGGAAATACCGCTGCGCCATCGGCAGCACCTCGGCGGGCGCGCAGGTCAACAGCTCGCCGTCGGCGCGCACCTCGTAGGTTTCCGGATCGACCTGGAGATCGGGCGTCGCATCGTTGTGGATCATGCTCTTCTTGGAAATCTTGCGCGTGTTCGACACCGCGACCAGCGCCTTCTGGATGCCGAGCTTCTTGCCGAGGTTCGCGCGTACTGCGGCCTTCGAGGCGAACACCACCGAGGAGGCCGTGAGCGCACGGCCGAACGCGCCGAACATCGGCCGGTAATGCACCGGTTGCGGCGTCGGGATCGAGGCGTTCGGATCGCCCATCTGGGCCGCCACGATGGTGCCGCCCTTGATGATGCAATCGGGCTTCACGCCGAAGAAGGCTGGCGACCACAGTACGAGGTCCGCCATCTTGCCCTTCTCAACCGAACCGATGATCTTCGAGACGCCGTGCGCGATCGCCGGGTTGATCGTGTATTTCGCCACATAGCGCTTCACCCGGACGTTGTCGTTGTCGCCCTTCTCCTCCTTCATGCGCCCGCGCTGCTTCTTCATCTTGTCGGCGGTCTGCCAGGTGCGGATGATCACTTCGCCGAGCCGGCCCATCGCCTGCGAGTCCGATGACATCATCGAGAGCGCGCCGATGTCGTGCAGGATGTCTTCCGCCGCAATCGTCTCTTTCCGGATGCGGCTTTCCGCGAACGCGAGATCCTCCGCAATTGACGGATCGAGATGGTGACACACCATCAGCATGTCGAGATGTTCGTCGAGCGTGTTGCGGGTGAACGGCCGCGTCGGATTGGTCGAGGATGGCAGCACGTTCTTCAAGCCGGCGACCTTGATGATGTCCGGCGCGTGGCCGCCGCCCGCGCCCTCGGTGTGGAAGGCATGAATGGTGCGGCCCTTGAAGGCCGCAATCGTGTCCTGGACGAAGCCGGACTCGTTCAGCGTGTCGGTGTGGATCATCACCTGCACGTCGTAGTCGTCGGCGACGGAGAGGCAATTGTCGATCGCGGCTGGCGTCGTGCCCCAGTCCTCGTGCAGCTTCAGCGCGCAGGCGCCAGCCTTGATCATTTCTTCGAGTGCGGCGGGGCGCGACGCGTTGCCCTTTCCGGCGAAGCCGAGGTTCACCGGAAACGCATCCGCCGCCTGGATCATACGCGCGATATGCCACGGCCCCGGCGTGCAGGTGGTGGCGAAAGTTCCGTGTGCCGGGCCGGTGCCGCCGCCGAGCAGCGAGGTGACGCCCGACATCAGTGCGTCGTCCACCTGCTGCGGGCAGATGAAATGAATATGCGTGTCGAAACCGCCCGCCGTGAGAATCTTGCCTTCGCCCGCGATCACCTCGGTGCCCGGCCCGACGATAATCGTCACGCCCGGCTGAATGTCCGGATTGCCGGCCTTGCCGATCGAATGAATCTTTCCCTCTTTCAGTCCAACGTCGGCCTTCACGATCCCCCAGTGATCGAGGATCAGCGCATTGGTGATGACAGTATCGACGGCGCCCTGTTTGTTTGTCACCTGCGACTGGCCCATGCCGTCGCGGATCACCTTGCCGCCGCCGAACTTCACCTCTTCGCCATAGGTGGTGAAATCTTTCTCGACCTCGATGATGAGGTCGGTGTCGGCAAGCCTCACGCGGTCGCCCGTCGTGGGACCGAACATGTCGGCGTAAATCGCGCGCTTCATTTTCACTGACATAGCCTGCCTCGTCTCAATTCGTCCCCAGTCTTATCCACCGGGTCTGTGGGTCGTGCGGTTTCGGTTGCGCGCGGAAACGCGTGCGCTATCCTCTCTTCCAGATGCTCATGTTCGGTTCGCCGGATGTGAGGATCGCCAAGACCAGATTGGTCTGGGTGGTGGCGCTGCTACCGGCGCCGCGCCATGTGGCTGATTTGGTCCTGGTTCCCAGCGGCGGGTAGCCGTGCTGAGAGCGTGACGGGTGGGCGCAAGTCCGCCCGTCATCGCTTTTGGGGTGTCCTCTGCGAGGCCGGACCATCGTCAGCTCCCGGTCGCGGCGAATGGAGCCGCAGGCAGAAGCTCGTCTTTGATCAGCGCCTTCTCGATCTCGTCGTGCGCAATCTTCTTTCCATGTTCGCGGCGGAAGCCGATCGTGGCGGGCGAGAAATCGCGCAGGCCGGATTGGTCATCCTCGGGAGCCTGACCCGCGCCGGACCGCTGCAGGTCGATTTCCACGGTCTTGGCGATCTTGTAGCGGAGCGCTTCCTCGACGTCGCGGTTCAGTTCCGTGTCGCGCGCGAGTTTTTCGCTGTCGGTGATTTTCTTCAATCCTTCCACGGCGCGCAGCAGCTTGTTGATGCGGCTTGCCGACGCGCGATCCTGGCGCAGACGGTTGCCGAAGCTCAGCTCATGCACGCGGTCGGCAACATCGAACAGGTTTTTCGGCAGCGATCCCTTCAGGGGATAAAGATTGAGCACGATCAGCAGGCGATAGACGTTGTCGCCGCCGGAGAAGGCCTCGAGCGCATCGCCAAGCGGCGTGTTGTCGACGAGACCGCCATCCCAGTAATTGCGTAACTCAAGTTCGCCATTCCTTTTGCGTCTCTCGATGGACGTCCACGGAAACTGCGGCGCGAGGCTGCCGCTCGCCATGACGTGCTTCGGTTCAAACACGACGCGGCGATCGCTTTCTTCCAGACGATCAGCCTCGGCGTCGGGCGGCCTGTTCTGATTGCGGAAGCGCCGCAGCACGCCGCTCTCGACATCGACGGCGGTGACGACGAATGTCGTCTCGGTGTTGTTGATGCGCTCGAACGAAACGCAGTCCGTGAGTGTGCCCTCCAGCATCTTGGTGTTGTAGAGACTGGTCCAGCGCCAGAAATTCCACAGATCCATGCGCGGCACGTAGAAGCCGGGCAGCCCGAACAGCGAGATGTCGCGCGCCGACGAAAAGTCCGGTCCGAACGGCCGAAAATCGAGGCGCAGATCGAACGGCGTTGAGATTTGCAGGATGTCCCAGAGCTTGGCGAGGCGCGTGAGACCGTCGGCGCGGTCGTTTGCGCCCACAATGCACGCGCCATTCACCGCGCCGATGGAAACGCCGGTGACGACCTTCAGCGATGTCGGCTTGCTCTTCTCAAGCCGGTCCATCAGGCCGAACAGCGCCTCGATCGCGCCCCACTCGTAGGCGCCGAGCGCGCCGCCGCCCTGGAGCACGAGTCCGACTTCGATGCTGGTCCAGTCGCGGGCCATGAACCGTCGCTATAGCTTCCCCATCACGTCCTGACGGAAACCGTAGATCGTGCGCTTGCCGGCAAGCGCAACCAGCGTCACGTCGCGCGTCTGCCCCGGCTCGAACCGCACCGCCGTGCCGGCCGCAATGTCGAGCCGCGTGCCGCGGGCTTTTTTCCGGTCGAACTTCAGCGCCGGGTTGGTCTCGAAGAAATGATAGTGTGACCCGACCTGGATCGGCCGGTCGCCGGTGTTCGTCACGCTCATGGTCACGGTCTTGCGGCCGGCGTTGAGCTCGATCTCGCCGTCCTTGATGAAGTATTCGCCGGGGATCATGGGTTCACCGTATCGGCTCGTGCACGGTCACCAGCTTCGTCCCGTCCGGGAACGTCGCCTCGACCTGCACGTCGTGTATCATTTCCGGGATACCGTCCATCACCTGCGCGCGCGTGAGCACCTGCGCGCCGGTCTGCATCAGCTCAGCGACGGTCTTGCCGTCGCGCGCGCCTTCCAGGATGAAATCGGTGATCAGCGCGACCGCTTCCGGGTGATTGAGCTTGACGCCGCGCTCGAGCCTGCGCCGCGCCACCATCGCGGCGACCGAGATCAGCAGCTTGTCCTTTTCACGCGGCGTGAGATTCATCGTCGTTCCGTCAATTGGTCCAGATACGCGGAAGTTCGCCGCGCACCGCGGTCATAACACGGATGACATCGTGCCGTAACGCCGCACCATCGGCGGCGCACAGGCGCACGACCGCTATGCCATTCCAGGTCGAGGCGCCGACCTCGCCGATGAACTGATCCTGCGACGCACGTACCGCCTGAACCGTGTCGTCGTTGCCCGGCACGATCAGCACCGTGGCAATCGCAATGCCCCCCTTGGCGACGGCGGTCTCGGCGAGACGCCGCGCAATCGTGCCATCAAGCCGCACGCCTTCGGCGTAGATTAGCTTGCCGCCTTGCCGCACGCGCCAGCGATCGAACAGTGCGCCCTCCTCCACCGCCTCGCCCATGCCGGAGCGCCCGAACACGATCGCCTCGGCAAGAAGCAGCCGCGCGTCGGGCGCGAGATCGACCTCAATGCTCCGCGTCAGCCGCGCGCGGTCGAACAGGATGGCTTCCTGCGGGAGCCAGGCGAGCGTGGCGCCCGCGGCAACAACCAACTTCACGTCGATCACGGAGTCCGGCCCAAGCGTGCGATACACCTTCTCGGCCGCCGCGGTCGTCACCACGAGCCGCGTGCCCTGCCCGGCGGCAATCTCAAGATCGAAGCCATCGCCGCCCGCGATCCCGCCCGCGGTGTTGATGATGACCACTTCCAACTCTTGCGCCGGCGCGCCGGGGCAGCGCACGCGCAGCGAGCCCGCTTCATGCACCTCGTTACGCCGCGTCTTGCCGCCGACGGATTTCACCGAGAGAGCAACACGCCCAACCGCGCGATTGGCCGCGAAGATATCGTCCCTCTTCGCGGCCATCGCGGTCACGTCCGCCCCCAACAGTTAGATGGCCATCGCGCGCTTGAGCGCCGCCTCGTCGAGATCGGCGCGGCCCGATGAATAGATCACGGAGCCGCGGTCCATCACCAGAAACTGATCGCCCAGCTCCTGCGCAAAGTCGAGATACTGTTCGACCAGGATGATCGCGATCTGTCCGAGATTGCGCAGATACGAAATCGCGCGGCCAATATCTTTGATGATCGAGGGTTGGATGCCCTCGGTCGGCTCGTCGAGCAGGAGCAGCCGCGGGCGCATCACCAGCGCGCGCCCGATGGCAAGCTGTTGCTGCTGGCCGCCCGAGAGATCGCCGCCGCGCCGGCGCAGCATACTGTTGAGCACAGGGAACAGCGAGAACACATCGTCCGGAATGCTGCGCTCCTCGCGCCTCAGCGGCGCGAACCCGGTTTCGAGATTTTCCTCAACCGTCAGCAACGGAAAGATTTCGCGGCCCTGCGGCACATAGGCGATGCCGCGGCGCGCGCGATCGGCGGGCTTGAGCGCGGTGATGTCGTTGCCTTCCCACATGATGTTGCCGCTCGACACCGGATGCTGGCCCATCAGTGCATCGAGCAGGCTGGTCTTGCCGACGCCATTGCGCCCGAGCACGCAGGTCACTTTGCCGGGCTCGGCCTTCATGGTGATGCCGCGCAGCGCCTGGGCAGCGCCGTAGTGCAGATTGATCGCGTTGACTTCCAGCATCGTCAGCGCCCCAAATACACTTCGACCACACGGTCGTTCTGCGACACCTGATCGATCGTGCCTTCGGCGAGCACCGAGCCTTCGTGCAGGCAGGTGACCTTCACGCCCAGCTCGCGTACGAAGGTCATGTCGTGCTCCACGACCACGACGGTCTTTTCCAGCGCGATCTCTTTCAGCAGTTCGGCGGTCTGATGCGTCTCGACGTCCGTCATGCCGGCGACCGGCTCGTCGACCAGCAGGAGTTTCGGGTCCTGCGCCAGCAGCATGCCGATCTCGAGCCACTGTTTCTGGCCGTGCGACAGGCTGCCGGCGACGCGCGAGCGCACCGCGCCAAGCCGGATGATACCGAGAATCTCGTTGATGCGCGTCTGCTCCTCGCGCGTCTCGCGCCACACAAGCGTTGCGCGCGCGGTGCGGTCCGCTTTCAGCGCAAGACGCAGGTTGTCCTCGACGGTGTGCATCTCGAACACGGTCGGCTTCTGGAACTTGCGGCCGATGCCGAGTTCGGCGATCTGCGTCTCATCGAGCTTGGTCAGGTCATGCGCGCCGTCGAAATAGACGTCGCCCTTGTCGGGGCGCGTCTTGCCGGTGACCACATCCATCATCGTGGTCTTGCCGGCGCCGTTCGGGCCGATGATGGCGCGCATCTCGCCCGGCTCGATGGTGAACGAGAGATCGTTGAGCGCACGGAAACCGTCGAACGACACCGTGACGGCGTCGAGATAGAGGAGCGCGGAGGTGGTGCGGGCGTCCATCGATCACTCCGCGGGCTTGGGCGCGGCTTCGGCCGCCGCGCTCGCCTGCGCCTCCTTGCGTTCGCGATAGCTCGACCAGAGATGCCGCCATGTGCCGACGATGCCGCGCGGCAAGAGCAGCGTGACCAGCACGAACAGACTGCCGAGCACGAACAGCCAATAGGGCGCGAGAACGCCGGAGGTGAACGTGGTCTTGCCGTAGTTGACGACGATCGCGCCGATCACGGCGCCGATCAGCGTGCCACGCCCGCCGACCGCGACCCAGATCACCGCCTCGATGGAGTTGCCGGGCGCGAATTCGCTCGGATTGATGATGCCGACCTGCGGCACGTAGAGCGCACCGGCCACGCCCGCCATGCAGGCCGAGAGCACGAACACGAACAGCTTGTAGTTCTCGACCCGGTAGCCGAGGAAGCGGGTGCGTGCTTCCGCGTCGCGGATCGACACCAGCACCATGCCGAGCTTCGACGACACGATGGTGCGGCAGATCAGGAAGCCGAGGATCAGCGCGAGAACCGAGATTGCGAACAACGCGGCGCGCGTCGGCTGCGCCTGCACATTGAAGCCGAGGATGTCCTTGAAGTCGGTCAGGCCGTTGTTGCCGCCGAAGCCGAAATTGTTGCGGAAGAAACCGAGCATCAGCGCGAAGGTCAGCGCCTGGGTGATGATCGAGAGATAGACGCCGGTGACGCGCGAGCGGAAGGCGAACCAGCCGAACACGAAGGCGAGCACGCCGGGCACCAGTAGCACCATCAACGCCGCGTAGGGGAAGTGGTTGAAGCCGTACCAGTAGACCGGCAGCTCCGGCCAGTTGAGAAACACCATGAAGTCCGGCCGGATCGGATCGGCGTAGACGCCGCGCGTGCCGATTTGGCGCATCAGGTACATCCCCATGGCGTAGCCGCCGAGCGCGAAGAACGCGCCGTGGCCGAGCGAGAGGATGCCGCAGTAGCCCCAGATCAAATCGATGGAGAGCGCGAGCAGCGCGTAGCAAACGTATTTACCCCACAGCGCGACCAGATAGGTCGGGACGTGCCAAGGCGATGACGGTGGCAGCAGCAGATTGAGCAGCGGCACGATGATGCCGACCGCGGCGAGCACCAGCACGAACCAGACCGCGCCACGGTCGAGCGCGCGGATGAACGGCGAGCCGGTCATGCCTCCACTGCCCGGCCCTTGAGGGCGAACAGCCCACGCGGACGCTTCTGGATGAACAGGATGATGAACACCAGGATGGCGATCTTGCCGAGCACCGCGCCGGCGAACGGCTCGAGGAACTTGTTGGCGATGCCGAGCGTGAAAGCCGCGACCAGCGTACCCCACAGATTGCCGACGCCGCCGAACACCACGACGAGGAACGAGTCGATGATGTAGCCCTGCCCGAGGTTGGGGCTCACGTTGTCAATCTGCGACAGCGCGACACCCGCGATGCCGGCAATGCCGGAGCCGAGCCCGAAGGTGAGCGCGTCGATCCGAGCAGTGCGGATGCCCATCGAGGCCGCCATCTGGCGATTCTGCGTGACCGCGCGCATTTCGAGCCCGAGCCGGGTGAAGCGCAACAGCCCAAGCAGCGCGATGAACACGGCGAATGTGAACACGATGATCCACATGCGGTTGTAGGTGATCGTGATCCCGCCCAGTTCGAAGGCGCCGCTCATCCAGGACGGATTGCCGACTTCCTTGTTGGTCGGCCCGAACGCGGTGCGCACCGCCTGTTGCAAGATCAGCGAAATGCCCCAGGTGGCGAGCAGCGTTTCCAGCGGCCGGCCGTACAGGAACCGTATGACAGTGCGCTCAATCAAAATGCCGACGAGTCCGGCGACGAGAAACGCGAGCGGCACCGCGATGAACAGCGACATGTCGAACAGGCCCGGATAGCGCGACCGGATCACGTCCTGCACCACAAACGTCGTGTAGGCGCCGAGCATCACCATCTCGCCGTGCGCCATGTTGATGACGCCCATCACGCCGAACGTGATTGCCAAGCCGATCGCGGCAAGCAGCAGCACCGAGCCGAGCGAAAGGCCGTACCAGGCGTTCTGCACCATGCTCCAGAGCGCGAGGCGGTTGTCGATCGAGGCGATCGCGTCGGCAGCCGCCTTTTGCACCGCCGGGCTTTGCCCGGCCGGCAGCCCTGCGAGCAACCCGCGCGAATCCTGATCGGCGCGATCCTTGATCACACCGATGGCGACGAGCTTATCGTTTTCGACTGCATTGGCCTGGAACAGGATGACCGCAGCCCGCGCTTCGCTCAGCGCCCGCTTCACGCGCGAGTCCGCTTCCTTCGCGAGCGCCGCGTCGAGGGTCGGAAGCGCGTTCGCATCGCGCGACTTGAACACGGCCTGCGCGGCTTCATAGCGCCGCGCCCCGTCGGGCGACATCAAGGTGAGGCCGCCGAGCGCAGCCTCGACCGAACGCCGCAAGCGGTTGTTCAGCCTGACGGGGCTGAGGCCGGACGGAGCATTCGCCGCCGCCTTGCCGGTCGCGGCATCGAGAATCGCGCCGGCCTTGTCCTTGATGAAGACCTTCTCGCCGCTGAAGAAAAGGCGTCCGTCCTGCAGCGCCTGGATCACGTCGATCGCGAGCGGATTGCCGCTGGCCGCCACCGCGCCGATGGCGCTGTCGGTATCGTTGAAGCTGTCCTTGGTGAAGCCTGCGAGTGCCGCCTCATAGTTCTGGGCGTTCGCGGTAAGCGCCCCGGCGATGAGCAAGCCGAGAGCGAATACGAGCGCGATGATGCGTTCGCACAGCGGCATTTCAGATTGTTCCCGACCCCGGCATTGACAGGAGGCGGCGGCGAACCGCCGCCTCCGAACTCTAGCTTAGCAGAGCGGCAGGCTCGGCGTCAGCTTCCGCACTTGTTGGTCTTGGTGTTCCAGTTGCCGCACTTCTTGTCGACCCAGTCGCCGACCAGGTCCTTGGAGCCGTCGAGTTCCTTCGACCATGCGTCACCCGGGACGAGCCCTTCGGTCTTCCACACCACATCGAACTGGCCATCCGCGCGCACCTCGCCGATGAACACCGGCTTGGTGATGTGGTGGTTCGGAAGCATCTTGGAGATGCCGCCGGTCAGGTTCGGCGCCTCGATGCCGGGCAGCGCGTCGATCACCTTGTCCGGATCGGTGGTCTTGGCTTTTTCGACCGCCTTGACCCACATGGCGAAGCCGACGACGTGGGCTTCCATCGGATCGTTGGTCACGCGCTTCGGGTTCTTGGTGTAGGCCTTCCACTTGGCGGTGAACTCGGCATTCGCCGGGCTCTTGATCGACTCGAAGTAGTTCCAGGCGGCGAGATGGCCGAGCAGCGGCTTGGTATCGATGCCGGCGAGCTCTTCTTCGCCGACCGAGAACGCCACCACCGGGATGTCCTTCGCGGCGATGCCCTGGTTGCCGAGCTCCTTGTAGAACGGAACGTTGGCATCACCGTTGATGGTCGAGACGACGGCGGTCTTCTTGCCGGCCGAGCCGAACTTCTTGATGTCGGCCACGATCGTCTGCCAGTCGGCATGTCCGAACGGCGTGTAGTTGATCATGATGTCTTCGGCCTTCACGCCCTTCGACTTGAGATACGCCTCGAGGATCTTGTTGGTCGTGCGCGGATAGACGTAGTCGGTGCCCGCGAGCACCCAGCGCTGCACTTTCTCTTCCTTGGCGAGATAGTCGACGGCGGGAATCGCCTGCTGGTTCGGCGCGGCGCCGGTATAGAACACGTTGCGCTCGCTCTCCTCGCCTTCGTACTGCACCGGATAGAAGAGGATGTTGTTGAGCTCCTTGAACACCGGGAGCACGGACTTGCGCGACACCGAGGTCCAGCAGCCGAACACCGCGGCGACCTTCTCCTTGGTGATGAGCTCGCGCGCCTTTTCGGCGAACAGCGGCCAGTTCGAAGCCGGGTCGACGACCACCGCCTCGAGCTTCTTGCCGAGGAGGCCGCCCTTCTTGTTCTGCTCGTCGATCAGGAACAGCATCGTGTCCTTCAGCGTGGTTTCGCTGATGGCCATGGTGCCGGAGAGCGAGTGGAGAATTCCGACCTTGATCGTATCCTGGGCCTGAGCCGGTCCAAAGGCCGCGAGCCCGAAAGCCAAACCAGCCGTGGCCAATAGCCACCGGCGGGTCATTCCGTTCGAATAGCGCATTGAGATCCCTCTGCGTTGACGCGCGCGTTCGTGGCCCCGGCAGGGGTCAACGCGCAGACACCGTTTCGCAAGGGACGTGCCAAGCCTTTGGCGAAGCGCAATTTATTGAATCGACGAGGGAATTTTCGGTTGGTTCCGACCTGCCTCTTGAGCAGGCATTCTGCTGAGGTTATTTGCGGTGCAACATGGCTATTTTTTGGGCAGCCGCCCCAAACATGATTCATTTGCGGCTGTGAAGCCGGGTCGGCCCGTTCGCATGCTAGATCGTGGCCATGGCTGATCTCTCGGCAATCAAGGAAGGCCTGACCGGAAACGCTGCCCTGACCGTCGGCGAAGAACATACTGCGCCCAGCATTGGTAGCGGGCGGGTGCACGTGCTCGCGACCCCCGTGATGATCAACCTAATGGAGGCGGCCGCGCTCGATGCCATCGAGCGGCTGCTGCCGGCCGGCCACCAGAGCCTCGGCACACATTTGAACGTCGGGCATTATGCGGCGACGCCGGTCGGGATGCGACTGCGCGCAACTGCGGTAGTCACGAAGGTCGAGGGCCGCACGATCGATTTCCGCGTTGACGCGTTCGATGACAAGGAACGCGTCGGCGACGGAATGCATACCCGCGTGGTGGTCAATGTCGAACGGTTCGATCAACGGGTCCAACGCAAGCTCTTGCCATGAGTAGCAACAAGCCGCGACTTTGCTTCATCGGTTTCGGCGAGGCCGGGCAGGCGATTGCCTCCGGCCTGCGTGAGGCGGGCGTCGAGCAGATCGCCGCGTGGGACATCCTGTTTCCAAAGGACGAAGGCGCGCGGCTGCACGAGGTTGGAAAAGGCATTGGCGCACGGCTGGCCACGTCTGCGGCGGATGCCGTCGTCAATTCCGACATCATCATCTCGGCCGTAACGGCCGGCTCGAGCCTCGATGCGGCCCGCTCGGTCGCGCCGCACCTTTTGGGCAACCCTTATTTCCTCGACGTGAACTCCGTTTCGCCGGGACGCAAGAAAGAGGCCGCGAAAGTTCTCGGTCATGCGGCGCGCTACGTCGATGTCGCAATCCTCGCGCCGATTCACCCCAAGCGGCATCAAACCCCGCTGCTGATCGCAGGGTCGCACGCACAGGCCGTGATGCCACTGCTGATCGACGAGCTCGACATGCGGGGCGCGATCGCGTCCGACGAGGTCGGCGCGGCGGCCGCGCTGAAGATGATCCGCGGCGTGATGATCAAGGGCATCGAGGCACTGACGGCGGAGTGTTTCATGGCCGCGCAGCGCGCCGGCATCGCTCCGGAAGTCGCGGCATCGCTCAAGAACAACTACCCGACGCTCGATTGGCAGAAGGTGATCGACTACAACCTCGAACGCATGGCGAGCCATGGCATCCGGCGCGCCGAGGAGATGGAGCAGGTCGCCGCCACACTCCGCGAGCTTGGCGTCGCGCCGCTGATGACCGAGGCCATCGTCACACGGCAGCGCGAGATGGGTGAGCTAGGCAAGGTCGACGAGGTGCGCGCCGCGAAACGCGAAGGCGGGCCTCCGATGCTTGAGGCAATCGAGAGGGCCACCAAGCCGTAGGGTGGGCAAAGCGCCGCGCGCGGCGCGTGCCCACCGCTATGCGGAGAAGTGGTCGCGTGGGCACGGCGCGCAAGGGCGCGCCTTAGCCCACCCTACGAAAACTACGGATCTTTCAGCGGGGCGGTATCTGCAGAAACTCCGCGAGCTGCTCCTTGGTGAGTGGCGAATCGAGGAACTTGAGCTTCACGGCATCCTGAACCGCCGCGTCAAGGTCGGCCATCTTGTCGGTCTGCATCGCGGACTTGGGGTGAAACTCCTTGAGCGACTCCTGCAGAATGTCGACCGGCTGCTTCACCTTCTCGGAATACATCTGCAGCGCCTTCGGGTCGGCGTACATCCAATCCACTGCCTCGCGATAGCCTTTCGCGAAGCGCATGACCGCGTCGCGCTTCTCCTTCAGGGCATTCGCATTGACGATGATCGCGCGCACAGTTTGCCCGTGCAGCGAAGGAATGTCGCTACCGCGCGCAATGATGCGGATCTTGCCTTCCTTGATGTCCTTCAGGCCGAAGGGCGGCGCCGCCCAGCCGATGTCGATCTGGCCGGTCATCACTTGCGTTAGCGTGCCCGGAGGTCCGCCGGTCGCGACCGGCTTAGCCTTCGCACCGAGTTCCTGGCCGAAGGCGACCACGATGTTGTTCGAGCTCGAGCCCGAGGTCGAATAAGCGATCGTGTTCTGTTCGGTCGCGTCCTTCAGCGTCTTAAGCGGAGAGTCCGCCTTCACGTACCAGTAAAGATCGCCGGTGCCGGTGAACGCAGGCAAGAGCACGCGCACGGGCGCGCCGCGCTGGAAGGCGCGCATGGCACCCGCGACACCGACTCCACCGCCGAGATCGGCCGAGCCGGAGATCACCGCCTGGATGGTCTCGCCGGCGCCTTGCGTGCCAAACGACTCGATCTTGAGATTGTGCTTCTTGAAGATGCCGGCGTCTTCGCCGAGCGTCGGCGCCTGGTTCTCCCAGTTGTTGATCTGACCGATCGCGATCTTCAGCGTGTCCTGCGCGGCGACCTGCGTCGCGCCGAGCGCCAACGCGATCAGCGCCCCCCCGATCCTCAGCAATCTCATCTTTTTCTCCCTCCGCTTTTCTTCTTCGCCCCATTCTTGTTGGTGGCAGCCTTGGCTTTTGCTGACGCGGGCTTCGCCGGCACCGGCAGCCGCGCGGCCGCCTCCGCCGCACGCAACATCGGATCAGATTTTCCGCGCCCTTCCCGCTCCGCCAATCGCCGCACCCAGTATTCGTAGGCGCGCGCGAGCGGCCCGGGCGCGAGATTGAGCTGCCCCGCCATATCGGCTTCGCCATCGGTCAGCGGCGACACATGGCCCAGCATGTGCGCCGCGAGCTGATGCTCGGCGTTCTTCGCCGAATACATCGTGCGGAACACGAGCTCCCGCAGGGACCCACCTACGACAGTCGCGCCATGGCGGCGCATCACCACCACCGAATGATTGCCGAGCGCGCGAGCGAGCGATGCGCCCTCCTCGGGCTTCACCACCAGCAGGTTCGTGTCGCCGAACTCGTCCCGGCTGTCCCAGAAGGGGGCCGAACGCCCCATCGCGGCGCCGAGGTGGAACACGGGCACAAGCGGCACGCCGGAGATTGCGAACGGCATGATCGAGGGCGCATGGTGATGGCACACGGCATTCACATCGGGCCGCGCCTTGAAGATCTCGCCATGGATGACGCGCTCCGAATACGGCCGCGTCACTGATGGTGCGATCGGATTCGAATCGAGATCGTATTCGAGGATGTCGCCGGCCTGTACCAGCGCGGGCGCGCGCGAGCGCGAGAGAAAATAGCGCTGCGGATTGTTCGGATTGCGCACGCTGATGTGGCCGAAGGCATCGAGAATGCCTTCGTTGGCGACGATGCGATAGGCGGCAGCAAGATCGCGGCGCAGCTCTGCGAGAGAATCGGGCACGAGACGCTTCCTCTGACGTTATGGCGGCGTCACTGCGCCGCCTGCGCATGGCAGCAAAGCCGAATGAACCGCGTTATTCAAGGAGTGCCTATGCTAGCGTTCGCGCCCGTTCTCAACAGGTGAAAACGCGTGCCCGCGACCATTGCGATCCTCGACGACGATCACGTCATCCGCCTCACCCGCTATGCGATCTCCGGCCCTGGCGAGATTACCACGAACTGGGCCCGCGAGTTCTTCATGCCGGAGGAGATGGATCCAGCCCAGGTCTACGCCCTTGGTAGCAGCCTGCATGAGAGCGATGGCGTGTCACTCATCCCGATGTCGGCAAAGCTCGACCTGCGCAAGGGCAGCGATGCCGACATCCTGATCTTCCGCCGCGGCGCGATCGACGCGGCCTTCATGGATGCCAATCCCAAACTCAGGCTGATCCAGCGGCTCGGCGCGCGCGCCGATGCGATCGATCTGGCGGCTGCGCGGCAGCGCGGCATCCTCGTCTCCTGCGTGCCCCGCGCGACACTCCAGCTCACCGCCGAGCACGCGATCCTGCTGATGCTGGGGATGGGCAAGCGCCTGCTCGAAGCCAACGACGCGGTGCGCAGGGACCGCTGGGACCGCGATCGCGTCCGGCCAGATCACAACGTCGCCTACAACTGGGCCGGCATCCCGAACATCGTCGGCCTGTTCGACAAGACGCTCGGCATCATCGGGATGGGCGAGGTCGGCTCGCTCGCCGCCGGCATGGCGCGCGCCTTCGGCATGCGCGTGCTCTACTGCAATCGCAATCGGCTGCCCGCCGCGCAGGAGCAAAAGCTCGGCGTCGAATATGCCGAGCTTTCCCGCCTGCTCGCGGAATCGGATTTCGTATCGCTGCACGCCACGAACATTCCATCGAACAAGGGGCTGATCGACGCGAAGATCTTCGCAGCGATGAAACCCACCGCCTTCTTCATCAACACGGCGCGCGGGCCGATCGTGGACGAGGAGGCGCTTTACGACGCGCTGACCAAAGGCGCGATCGCCGGCGCCGGGCTCGACGTGCACGTGATCGAGCCACGCCCGCAGCCGGACAAGCTCGCGGGCCTGTCCAACGTCATCCTCACGCCGCACATCGCGGGCGGCTCGCGCAAGGGCGTGCTCTCGGAAATCGGCGTCGTGCTGGACAATTGTCGCGCCGTGCTGTCAGGCAAGCCGATCAAGTATCAGGTGAGTGCATGAACCGCCGCACACTACTGCTCGCCGGCCTGTCGCCCCTCATCGCGCGCCCCGCCCTCGCGCAGTCCGGCTGGCCCGACCGCTCGATCCGCATCGTGGTGCCGTTCGCGGCAGGCTCGTTCACCGACATTGCGGCACGGCTGCTCGCCACCGAACTCACCGAGCAGCTCGGCC
>JBAVXH010000431.1:0-30912 GCA_049698215.1 Xanthobacteraceae bacterium
GCAAAAGCCGACCTCGCCGACCTGTACGCCGGCGCGCGCATTCAATCCGGAGAGGGACTTGCCACGCTTGCCCGCAAGATCATCCCCAGACACGCCTGGACCGATCTTGTTCTTCCCGCCGATCAGGCCGCGCAGCTTCGCGAGATTTGCGATCAAGCCAGGCTTCGCCACGTGGTCTACGGAGATTGGGGATTCGACCGCAAGCTTTCCACCGGCAAGGGGCTGAATGTGCTTTTCACTGGCCCGCCCGGGACCGGCAAGACCATGGCGGCGGATGTGATAGCGGGGGAGTTGCGGCTCGATCTTTATCAGATCGACCTCTCGCAAGTGGTCAGCAAATATATCGGCGAGACCGAGAAGAACCTCGAGCGGATTTTCGCTGCGGCGGAAAACTCCAATGCCGTTCTGTTCTTCGATGAAGCGGACGCGTTGTTCGGCAAGCGTTCGGACGTGAAGGACGCGCACGACCGCTTCGCCAACATCGAGATCGGATACCTGCTCCAGCGGATGGAGCAGCACGAGGGCGTCGTGCTGCTGGCGACGAACCTGCGGCAGAACTTCGACGAGGCTTTCGTGCGCCGGCTGCATTCGATCGTCGAATTTCCGTTCCCGGACGAAAACTTCCGCCTGCGCATCTGGCAAGCGGTCTTTCCACGCGAAGCGCCGCTCGCCGCGGAGGTCGACATGCCCTTCCTCGCGCGCGAAGTGAAGATGGCGGGCGGTGGCATCAAGAACATCGCCCTGACGGCTGCGTTCTATGCCGCAGCCGACAAGCGGGCGATTACGATGGAGCACATCGTGCGCGCCGTGCGGCGCGAGCACGCAAAAGTTGGCCGGACCTGGGAGGCAAGCCGCTCGCAGGCGTTGCCGATGCCGTTCCGCGACGCGCCGCCTCACGGTGGCAACGGTCGTGATGTCGGAGCCGCAGGACCATGATCAACGACCTGAGCGAGAGCCTGCGCGCGCTTCTGACCCAATCCGGATTGCCGTCGGGCCTCGCGGCCGCGCACATCTCGTTCGAACGGCCGTCCGAGCCGTTCAACCCGCCGCAGACCACAATCGATCTGTTTGCCTATGAGCTGCGCCAGAATTACAACGTGCGCCCGCCGGTCACGAGCAGCAGCGGACCGCGGCAGATGCGGATCGCCTGCTCCTACCTGATCACCGCATGGCCGGTCGGCGGATCGGATCTCGCGCTGCAGGAGCAGAAGCTTCTCGGCGAGGTGTTGCAAGTACTGTTCGCCTATCCGGTCATTCCCGCGGCGTTCCTGCGCGGCACCCTGGTCGGCCAGGATCTGCCGCATTTGGTGATGCTGCATCCCGAGGCGCTCGGAAACATGTCCGAGTTCTGGTCGTCTTTGGGAAACAAGCTGCGGCCTTCGCTCAGCGTAACGGCAACGATTGCGGTTCCCGCTTTCGAAGCGCCGCCATCGTGAGGTCTGTTAAGCCGGCCGGCGACGGCGCTCCGCTTCCGCTTGGAGGAACGACATGCAAGGCCTGATGCGCACCGTGAAGTCTCGCGCGGCCTCCGGTCCCCGGAATGCAGCACCCGCGCCTGCGCGGCGCCCGGTCAATAGCCTGCAGCGTGCGCTCGGCAACGAGGCGATCGGGCGACTCGTCAGGGCCGCTGCCCTTGGCCACGCCACGCAGATCCGCGCAAATTCCGAGGACGCGGCGGCAGCCATCGCCGAGCGGTCGATGAACGCCCCCGGCCAGCCGCTCGCCCCGACCATCCGCGCCGACATGGAGTCGCGCTTCGGCCACGACTTCGGCGGCGTACGGATTCATGTCGGCGGCGATGCCGTGGCTTCCGCACAAGCGATCAACGCGAAGGCTTATACTATCGGGAGCAATATCGCATTCGCGCGCGGTCAGTACGCGCCGGAGGGTCCGGCCGGGCGCACGCTGCTCGCTCATGAGCTCGCCCACGTGGTGCAGCAAAGCCGGGGCGGCCCAGCCCCAAGCCTGTCATCGAACAGCGCTCTTGAAGCGGAGGCTGCCCAGGCCGCGACTGCCGCAACTCACGGCCATGGCGCTATCCAGGTCAGCGGCGCCAGCGGCGTCGGCGTTGCACGAGAGGAAAATACCAGCCTGCCCTGGTGGAAGCGCAAACTGAACCCGCTCTATCAGCGGGCGCTGGAGGTGCTGCCGCAACCGGCAGCCAAGAAACTGGAGGAGATCAATGAAGTCGCCAGGACAGTCGTCCAAACGCAGGTAGTGGACAATTCGCAGATCGATGCTGTTGTCAGGCACATGGCGCCCGTCGTGGATATCGTCGAGCTGGCCCTGAATCCGTCGATCGGATTGCCGAAAGCCGAGCCGGCAAGCGGAGCATCGACGAAGCCCGTCGCAACTCCGGCCACACCCGTTGCGGCGACTCCGCACCTCGCCCCTGCAGCGCCGGATTGGACTACCCAGACTGAATGGGTGTTCGAAACATCCCGCCACTCTCCTTTCAGCATGGTCACCACCCTCGACACCGGAAACAGCGTGCTGAACGTTGTCCTCAACAAGGGACTAGTGCCGTGGCGAAACCTGCTCGCCAGCGTGGAGAATATGCCATTCGAAATGATGGGCGAACTTGACGACGCGATGACTTCCAGCCGGTTCAGGATGGAATGGCAGGCTTTCCAAACCATGGCGCCATTTTCACGCGCGATGGGGATTGCGATCGAAGCACCCGGCGCCTTGCGTTATCTCGGTGCGCTTGCTTCCGCTGGCAGAAAGGCCACGATCGCCGGCGAGGAAGGGCTGTCCCTCGCGGCAGGCGCACGCGCACTGCCGGTCGCGGAGACGCTCGTCCCGGAGACGAAAGTTTTGTTGCCTTCCGGACAATTGTCGCTGTTCGAGGATGCGGAAAGTGCCTTGGCGGCAGCGCCGAAGGTTGGACAGATCGGCGAAGAGGGCGCGGAAGCGCTGCGGGTAGCGCGCGGCTATTCCGACCTTGAGAATTTCATTCTGAAGAAGGATACGAGCTCGCTCCTCCCGCGGCAAACGTCACTGTTCGATCTTAGCCGGGAGTGGCGAAGCAACCAACTGAATAAAAGAGCGAACGTTGGCGAATTTAATAATCTCATGGAATTCCTGTACAAGTTTGAGCCGAAAGCAGGTCAGACCTATGAAATGAACGGCGTCCTTTATACTTACGACGCCGATCGAAGGCTCATCCGGGTCGCGACGGACAAGAGCATGGTGGGCGCTCGATGGGCGCGGATTTACCAGAAACATCCGCAGAAGATTCCGGGCTACGACTACGGGCACGTCGGCGGCATCAAGGATTTCGGCACCAACGATCTTCTCACACAAATCCACGGCGGTTTCCCGCAGCAAGCAGCGTTCAACCGGACCGGACTCTGGAGAATCGTGGAAAACCGTTCCGGTATCGTCGTTGCCGGTCTTAAAGACGCAGGGCTTCCATTCGAGAAAATCGCCGAAGTGAGGAATTTTGTGAACGGCATCCCGTCGGAATGGAGGATCTACGTCAAATCGGGTGATCGGATCGTCTACGATTCACAATGGCTGACGGCGCCGTTGCCGCCGCCCTGAGGCGAGGGCGTCGCAAGTCATAGATCGAACAGATGGTCGGAGCAGAGGACTAGACTAGCTAATACCGCACCACCACCAGCCGGTCGGTGCCCGACTCCGCGCCCCAAACCTCGCCGGGGCGGCCGAGCATCTGGCGCACTGCGGCGGCGCGCTTGTTGGACGGAAAGCTCTCGAACTTCTCGCTCGGCGGATCGAAGCGCAGGATCGCATTGGCGACGAAATCGGTCACCCATACCTTGTCCTGCTCATCCACATAGACCGAATAGCAGCCGCTCTTGCTCTTCGGCAGTGGATACGTGGCCCACTTGTTCGCAGCCGGATCGTAACGGCCGATCTCGCCCGCGTGCCACAGGCTCACCCAGAGAATACCTTTCGAGTCCGACCAGATGCGGCGCGGGCCGACGCCGGCGCGCGGCGGATCGATCACGGTCGCGGCGCCGGTCGTGGTGTCGATGCGGGCAATGTGGTCGCCTCCGAGCGAAGCGTACCAGACCTCGCCCGAAGGCGTGGTGGTGATGCCATAGGGCCCATAACCTTTCGGCGCCTTCCAGGCATCGACCTTGCCGCTCGCCGGATCGACACGCCCATAGACGCCAGCTTGGCCGGTGAACCAGAGGATGCCGCTCTTGTCGAAGGCTGCGGTGTTGAGGTTGGCCTTCTCGAATCCTTTCGGCAGCGGGAACAGCTTCACGTCCCTGCTCGTCGGGTCGACCCGTGCGATCGCGTTCAGGCCAGTTTCGGTGATCCACGCCGCGCCGTCCGGCCCGGCGATCACGCCATGGGGTGACGCGCCCTTGCCGAGCGGCACCTGCTCCACCCTGCCGGTCTTGGGATCGAGAATGCCGAGCGCGCCCTGGCTCTGCGCCGTGTACCACACCGCGCCGTCGGGCGCGGCGGCTACATCATGCGGATGCGCGCCCTGCGGGACGGCGAAGTAGCTAACACGGGGCTCGGCGCTCGCTGCTGTACAGAGTGCAAACGCGGCGATCACGGCCGCGGCGATGCGGATCATGCGCTCTCCCCCACGAGCATGATCCCGAAAAGTGGGTACCGGTTTTCGGGAAGATCATGCTTAAACAAGAAGCCGGAGCCCAACTCGGATTCAGCCAGGAACGATAGGGCTCCAGGGCCGGCTTCGCGCCGGTCCTTGTTACTCGGCAGCTTCGCGTCTGCCGCCACCTTCCGTCCAGCGCTCTGCCGCGGCTGCGTCGATTTGCCGTGCCTCGACCCAGCCGGCGTCTCCGGCTCGTTCTTCCTTTTTCCAGAAGGGGGCGCGCGTCTTGAGGTAGTCCATCAGGAACTCGGCGGCCGCAAAGGCGGCTTCGCGATGCGAGGAAGCGGTCACGACCAGCACGATGTTCTCGCCTGGGGTAAGCCGCCCGTAGCGGTGGACCACCGTCACGCCGAGCATCGGCCAGCGCTTCTCGGCTTCCTCGACATGGCGCGCGATCTCGGCCTCGGCCATGCCCGGGTAATGTTCCAGCGTCATTGCGGCGATGCCGTCGTCGCGGCAGATTCCGGTAAAGGTCGCGACCGCACCAATGCCTGTGCACCCGCGCGTCAGCCGCATGATCTCGGCGCCGGCGTCGAAGTCCTCGCGCTGGATGCGGACGGTCATCGTTATCCCCCCGTCATCGGAGGAAAGAACGCGATCTCGCGCGCGCCGGCGATCTGCGCGTCGGATTTTACGTGGTTGCGATCGATCGCGGCGCGGATGACGTTCGCATTCTCGAACGCATAGGCATATTCCTCACCGCGCTGCTTCAGCCACGCGACGAGATCGCCGATCGTGCGCACGTTCGCCGGCGGCTCGATTTCTTCCTCGGGCTTTCCGACGCGCTCACGCACCCAGGCGAAGTAGAGAAGCTTCATGACGCTAGTCGTCGATCAAATGCTGCACGCCGGCGCGGAAGTAGTCCCAGCCCGTATATAACGTCAGGATAGCCGAGAACCAGAGCAGGCCTATACCGATGTCGGTGGTGATCGGCAGGATTCTGTCGCCGGCTTCGCCGGCGATGCAGAACCCAACTGCAAGCAACTGGAGAAACGTCTTCCACTTCGCGAGCTGCGTAACCTGCACGGTCACGCGCAGCTCGGCGAGATATTCGCGCAAGCCTGAAACCAGAATCTCGCGGCACAGGATCACGATCGCCGCCCACAGCGACCAGCCGCGGATGGTTCCGTCGGCCGCCAGCATCAACAGGCACGACGAGACGAGCAGCTTGTCGGCGATCGGATCGAGCATGCGGCCGAAGCTCGAAAGCTGGCCGTAGGTGCGCGCCACGTATCCATCGAGGATGTCGGTGAGCCCGGCACCGATGAAGACGAACAGCGCAACCCAGCGCAGCCACAGCCCGTATTCAAGGATCGCCTGCCAGTACAGGCAGCCAACCACCACCGGTACGGCGGCAATGCGCGCGTAGGTCAAAAGGTTCGGCAGCGCGAAGGCACGAGCCGACGATGTCGGATTCGTCGTCGTGGTCATGCGGCTAGAGAGCACTTGCCGGGATAAGGTGCAACCGCCCCCTGTGAATGGCAGCCGTCTCGTGCATCACGAGCCCGTGCGCGGCGTGGTTTCGTGGAAGAAATCGTAGATTTTCCGGGCGGTTTCCACATTGATCCCAGGTACATGCTCCAGATCGGCCATGGAGGCGCGCTCGATCGCCTTGAGCGTGCCGAAGTGCCGCAGCAGCGCGCGTTTGCGCGTCGGCCCGATGCCCGGGATCTCCTGCAGACCGGCCTCGCGGATGTCCTTCTTGCGCTTCTGCCGGTGCGAGCCGACCGCGAAGCGGTGCGCCTCGTCGCGCAACCGCTCCACGAAGTAGAGCACCGGGTCGCGCGGGCGCAGCCGGAACGGCTCGCGCCCCTCCATGAAGAAGGTCTCCCGGCCGGCATCGCGCTCCGCCCCCTTGGCGATGCCGATCAGCGGGACATCCGCGACGCCGAGCGCCGCCAATATCTCGCGCGCGGCAGTGAGCTGGCCCCGCCCCCCATCGATGAATACGAGGTCGGGCCACGGGGAGTCTGATGCTTCAGCAAGTTCATCGTTCTCGATGTCCTCATAAGCTGCCGCGGGCTGTCCCCTCTCGCCAACGGGGAGAGGGTGTCCGAGCGCAGCGAGGACGGGAGAGGGGGAGGCTTCGTGTAGGCCGCCTGAAGATGCCCCCTCTCCCGCTTCGCCGCTTCGCGGCTCAGCACCCTCTCCCCGTTGGGGAGAGGGGAAGGGAGCATGCGGCTCGCCCTGCGCTCCCACAACGCGCGGCGCCTCGCTCAACAGCCGCTTGAACCGCCGCGTCAGCACCTCACGCATCATGCCGAAGTCGTCGCCGGGCGTGAGGCTCTCCGAGCGGATGTTGAACTTGCGGTACTGGTTCTTGCGAAAACCTTCCGGCCCCGCGACGATCATCGCGCCGACCGCGTTCGAGCCCTGGATGTGCGAGTTGTCGTAGACCTCGATGCGGCGCGGCGCCCTCGCAAGACCGAACGTCCCGGCGAGCCCGTTCAGCAAATTCTGCTGCGACTGCGTCTCGGCGAGCTTGCGCCCCAGCGCCTCGCGCGCGTTCGCCGCCGCATGGTCGACCAGCTCCTTCTTTTCGCCGCGCTGCGGCAGGCTGATCTCGACCTTGCGGGAACTCTTGAGCGTCAGCGCTTCGGCAAGCAGCGCGCGATCCTCAATCTCGTGTGAGAGGAAGACGCAGCGCGGCGGCGGCTTGTCGTCATAGAACTGTGCGAGGAATGCGCCGAGCACTTCGCCCGGCTCGAGCGAGCGGTCGGCCCGGGGAAAATAGGCGCGGTTGCCCCAGTTCTGGCCGGTGCGGAAGAAGAACACCTCGACGCAGGAGTATCCCGCCTGCTGGTGCACGGCGAAGACATCCGCCTCGTCGACCCCGCGCGGATTGACGCCTTGGCGCGCCTGAATCGCAGAGAGCGCGGCGAGCCGGTCGCGATAGACAGCGGCGCGCTCGAAATCGAGCGTCGCCGAGGCCTTCTCCATCTCGCCGGCGAGCTCATCCTTCACGGCACGGCTTTTGCCGGAGAGAAACGCCTTCGCTTCGCGCACCAGCTCGGCGTAGTCGGTGTGCGAAATCTCGCCGGTGCACGGCGCCGAGCATCGCTTGATCTGGTGCAGCAGGCACGGCCGCGTGCGGCTCTCGTACACCGTGTCGGTGCACGAGCGGATGAGGAAGGCGCGCTCCAGCGCGGTGATCGTCCTGTGAACGGCCTGCGCCGAGGCAAACGGACCGTAATATTCGCCGGGCTTGCTGCGCGCGCCGCGGTGCTTGGCGATCATCGGCGGCGTTTCTCCCGCCGTGATCACGATGTAGGGAAACGACTTGTCGTCGCGCATCAGCACGTTGAAGCGCGGGCGCAGCCGCTTGATCAGGTTCGTCTCGAGCAGCAGCGCCTCGGTTTCCGTCGTCGTGGTGACGAATTCCATCGAGGCGGTCGCGGCGATCATGCGCATGATGCGCGCGGTGTGCCCGGCCTGGCGCGCATACGAAGCGATGCGCTTGCGGATGCTCTTCGCCTTGCCGACGTAGAGCACCTCGCCCTTCGCATCAGCCATGCGATAGACGCCGGGGCCCTTCGGGGCGAGCTTGGCGTAGCGCTGGATCGCCGCAACGCCGGCCGCAAGCGGGCCCTCCGGCGCTTCCTCCTCGAGCGACGGCAGGCTCGACTCATCCTCGACCTCGTCGTCGGCAAGGTCGATGTCGGGATCGATGTTGGCCTTGTCGCCAGCAGTTCTGGGATCGTCCGGCAGCATGGCCGGAAAATAGGGATTCGCCGCCCGCGGGGCCAGCGCCGTTGTTTCGGAACGAGGCCGCGCGGACGGCTATTCAGGCTAGCGGCAGGCGCACTTCCCGCCGACGCCGCCGAAATTCTTTTTGGCGAAGCTCTCGGCGTCCATCCGGAAGCCGAAGCTGCCCATCTGGCAAATGCCGGAGCCGCGCGCGGTCTTCATCTGGCCGAAGTCGCGTGAATCGACCTCGATCTTGTTGTCGGCGCAATAGACGAAATAGCCGGCAGCTTGCGCCGAGAGAGGGGACAGGACGACGGCAAAGCAGGCGGCGGCGATGACGATCATGCGACGCATAGTCACCCCACAGGTGCGAAGACTCCCGAATTTGATCCACCGAGCGCCACCGCCGTCAAGCGGCGGCGATACGCAAGCCATCACTTCCCGTCATGGAAGATGATCCCCAGCGTGTGCCGCCGTCCATCGCGCAGCCGGCTGACGCCGTGGCGCATATTGACGCGGTAGATGCCGCGCGTGCCCTGCACCGGGCGGTGATGCACCGGGAAGATCACGCCTTCGCCTTGCCGCAGCGGCACCACTTCCGCGCGGGATTGCATGCGCGGGCGCTGCTCGGTGAGCACGAACTCGCCGCCGGCAAAGTCCTCACCCGGGCGCGACAGCAGGAATGCGACCTGCAGCGGGAAAACGAGTTCGCCGTACACGTCCTGATGCAGGCAATTGTAGTCGCCTGCGCCGTACTGCAGCAGCAGCGGCGTCGGGCGCGTCTGCCCGGCCGCATGGCAGCGGTTGAGATACGCGGCGTGCCCGGCCGGAAAGCGCTGATCGGTACCCATCTGCTCGTTCCAGCGGTTCGCGATCGCCGCGAGCGGCGGATAGAGCGAAGCACGCAGCGATGTGACGATATCGGGCAGCGGATAGGCGAAGTACTTGTACTCGCCGCGCCCGAATCCATGCCGCGCCATGATCACGCGAGAACGATAGAGCTTGTCGTCATCGTAGCGTGAGGAGACTGCGGCGCATTCCTCGGCGCTCAGCAGCGGGCCGGTCGTGGCACAGCCGAACTGGCCGAGCTGCGTACTGATACTCGTCCAATCGAGTGCGGCGACGCGATCGGCAACGTCACTGGTCTCGACTTTTCGTGCGTGAGCAGAGCGTGGCATGGCGTCCTCCGTGGCCGAGGATATGGCCCGTAATCAGTCGAGCAACCACCCGATTTCAGAGTTTCGCCGCGTTGGTTCCCGCGATGCGGCCGAGCACGGTGGCGGTGAGCAAACCGTTGCCCGAGAGATAACCCGAGGCCTGCGAACCCGAAACGCCGGCCGCCGCGCCGCCGGCCGCGAACAGGTTCTCGAACGGCCTGCCGTTGTTCCGCAGCACACGTGCGCGGGTATCGACCGCAAGGCCGCCCTGCGTGTGGAACAGCGCCCCGCTCACCTTGATAGCGCAGAACGGCGCCTGAAGCTTTTTCGCAAACACGCGGCCGAAGCGATCCGGCTTGCCGAGTTCGAGGTCCGCCTCGTGCTTCAACGTCTCCGCCGGCAAGCCGATGCGCGACGCCAGTTCGTCGAGCGTTGGCGCGGTGATCAGCGCGCCCTGTTTCTCGGCATTGCGAAAATCCTCGAACTGCCGCGCGATACCGGCAATGCGTTCATCGAAAATATCGAACGCGATGCCGTCGGGCTGGCGCAGCACTTGCGCCGCCGCTTCCGAATAGCCGAGCGCCTCGTTGTGGAAGCGCCTGCCCTCGCGGTTCACCTGGAAGCCGCCTTCGGTGATCGCCGCCCAGGTGATCAGGATGTTGTGCGGCGTCGCGACCGAGCCATGCCCCTGATAGCCGGAAAGCGAGGCAACCCGGGCGCCGAGCGCCTCGCCCCACAGCACGGCATCGCCCCGATTGCCCGGATGGCCGAAGTAGAGCGCGTCGGCCATCTCGGGGATGTGCCGCCGCACCAGTTCGGGATTGCCGCCGTAACCGTTGCAGGCGAGCACCAGCGCGCCACAGCCGATGGTCTCGCCGCCGGAGATATCGACACCTTCGATGAAGCCGTCCTCGTCGGCGAACAGCGTTTCGCAGATACGGCCGGTCAAGATCGGGATATCCCGTGTCTCCACGGCGCTGCGCAGCCGGTCGATCAGCTCAGCGCCGGTGCGGCTCGGCAGGCCGTGCATGCGATGCGCCGAATGGCCCGGATAGTTGAAGTCGGTGATGACCTCGAACGGCATCGCGCAAGCGTCGGCAAGCCATTCGACGGTCGGCCCGGCGTTCGTTGCGACGGCCTGCACCAGTTTCGCGTCGGCCTCGCCGTGCGATTTACGGGAAATGTCCTCGGCAAAGCGCTTCGCCGAGTCCTCGATACCCTTGTCGCGCTGAAAGCGCGTGCCGGCCGCCGGGATCAGCCCCGCGGACAGCGCCGTCGATCCGCTCGGCATTGCGTCGCGCTCGATCATCACCGGCTCAACCCCGGCTTCGCTGGCGGCGAGTGCCGCACACAAGCCGGCCGCGCCTGCGCCGATGATCAGCAGCGGCACTTCGCTGTCGAAATCGATATCGTCCGACGGTTTGACGCCGGTCATGGCTCGACACCGAAACGAGACAGGAGCAACGCCTTATTCCTTCGTGATCGCATCGGGCGTCTGCCAGGCCAAATGTTGCCCGCCATCGATCACCAGCGTGGCTCCGGTCACGCTTCGCGCTGACGCCAGATAGACCACGGCCGCAGCGACTTCCTCCGCGGTTGGCCCATGGCCGAGCGGCACGGCCTCGGCCTGGCGTGCAAAGTCATTCGCATCCTGGCGCGCGCTCGCCATCGTCGGTCCGGGCGCGACTGCATTCACCCGCACCTTCGGGGCAAGCGCCTGCGCCAGCATGCGCGTCGCGGAATGCAGTGCACTCTTGGCCAGCGTGTAGGACACGAAATGCGGCGTGAGCTTGAACACGCGCTGATCGAGGATGTTGACGATCGAGGCGCCCTCGCCTGCCTGCGCGGCGAACGCTTCGCTCAAGAACAGCGGCGCACGCAGGTTGACGGCAAACTGGCGATCGAAGCGCTCGGCATCGAGCGCGCCGATCGCGTCGGGTTCGAACATCGCGGCATTGTTCACCAGCAGCGTGAGAGGCCCGACCGCTCGCGCCGCCGCGGCCACCAATCCGGCGACGCTCGCGTGCCGGCCAAGATCGGCGCGCACCACCGCAGCTCGCCCGCCCCCGCGCGTAATTTCGTCGCGCAAGGCTTCGGCCTCCGCGAGCGAGCGGTTCGCCTGGATCGCAACGGCGTAGCCGGCGCGATGCAGCGCCAACGCGATTGAACGCCCGATGCGGCGCGCGCCGCCCGTCACCAGCGCAGCCTTGCGATCCGTCATTGTGCGTGCATCACGCGCGTCATGGTGAATGGAACCCAACTACAGCCGTCACTGCAACAGACCCTTAGGCATATCCCAAATGACTGTCCGCATTTTAGGAAAGTTTAATTCAAAGGCCGCGAAAGTGGACGCGACACGGGCACGGAAGCGTCATCACGGGGCGGGGATGACCTCCATAGCGGGCGGCAGTCCGGTCGTTGACCGGCGCCGCCCGCGACCCGTTCCAGGGAGAAGAACAATGAAGACTTTCGTCCGCGCCGCCGCGCTTACTGTTGCACTGATCGCGACGCCTGCCGCTGCCGCCGATCTCTACAGAGGACCCGCTTTCGCCGCCGCGCCGTTCAACGGCTACAACTGGAACGGCGTCTATGTCGGCGCGAACCTCGGCTACCAGTGGGGTTCCGTCACCAACTGGGGCGGCGCCTCGCCGAACGGCATCACCGGCGGCGGTCAGATCGGCTACAACTGGCAGGTTCATCCGAACTGGGTGCTCGGCATTGAAGCCGACATCCAGGGCTCCGCCGCGGAAGGCACGTTCACCGCCTACAAATTCGCCAATCCGTGGTTTGGCACGCTGCGCGGCCGCGCCGGCTACGCCATGAACAACGTGCTGGTCTACCTCACCGGTGGCCTCGCGTACGGCGCGGGCCGCATCGAGTTCGCAGGGATGAGCGAATCGCAGACGCACTTGGGTTGGACACTTGGCGGCGGCGTCGAGGTCGGTCTCACGCCCAGCTGGTCGGCGAAGGCCGAATATCTCTACATTCGTCTCGAGGACCGCAGCTACGTGCTGACCGGCGTCAACAACGGCTTTTCGTCGAACGTCTTTCGGCTTGGCGTGAACTATCGGTTCTGATGGCGGCGTCGACGCGAAACGAATCAGACGAAGCACCACCTGACAAGATCATGATCTTCTGGTCGGCCCGCGAATGACGTTTCGTGACATGCGATTCGCATCGCCGTCAGGCTCCGTTGCCGGTGCGCCGGTGTGGCGAGGCTTGCCGCCCCCGGAACACACCGAAGCTCTTTGCTCCCAAAAGTTTGATTTTGTTTATCAAATTGTCCGTCCAGACGGTTTCCCACTGTGGCTTTTTTACACTAGACCTCATGGCCAGCGCGGCGCGACATTCACAAACACCTTGGGTGGATCAACGGGACCCATGAAGCGCGCGCTCATCAGTGCAGCTCTGATCGGTCTGGCCGCGGCACCGGCCTTCGCGGCGGATATTCCGATGCAGGCGCCGGTTGCGGCGCCTGTCGTCGCGCCTGCGATGAGCTGGAGCGGCTTCTACATGGGGTTGGATGGCGGCGGCACTTGGGGCAAAGCCCAGGTCACGCATTCCGCAGTCGTGCCAGCGCCCGTATTCGCATTTCCGATCGATGCCGCAGCGCTCACGGCGGCTACCTCGACGGATATGAAGCTCAACGGTTGGACCTTCGGCGGCCATCTTGGCTACAATTGGCAGTTCGCGACGAACTGGCTGGTCGGCCTGGAGGCGGACTTCAGCTATTTCCGGCTTCGCGGCAGCTCAGGCGGCACCTTCCCGTTCCCCAGCACGCTCCCGGGCGGCATCTTGGGACCGCCGACCCTCACGTTTACAACGGAGACCAGCTTCAGCACGGACTGGCTGTTCACTTTCCGGCCGCGCCTCGGCGTCGTCCTGGGCGACAGCCTGCTGGCCTACGCGACCGGCGGTCTCGCCGTCACGAACGAGAAGGTCGACCAGACCGCCGCGGGGGTCATGGGAACGTTCAACGCCGCGGTCAATGAGACCCGCATCGGATGGGTCGTCGGCGGCGGTCTCGAATATGCACTGGGCCGAAACTGGAGCATTCGCGCCGAATACCTGCATCTCGACTTCGGCACGGCATCCGGGCCGGGCAACATCGTGGTGCCGACCGGCGTGCTGGGCAACGCCCTGTGCGTCGCCGGCCAAGGCATAGTGACTGGCCCCGCCACCATCACCGGATGTTCGATCGCCTCGCGCCTCACCGCCGATGTCGTCCGCGGCGGCATCACCTACCGATTCGGTGGGCCCGATACCGTCGTCGCCCGGTACTGAGATCAAGGCGCACACCAGGCCCACCAGCGGCCAGTCCCGCGCCCAGCCACCGAGACTTATCATTTGTCAGAGCAGCACCGCAGAGGCGCTTCCGGAGCGCCGCCGGCCGCGATTTCGCCGTGTACTGTGGCCTTTTTACACTAGCGCAGAAGGGTGCGTCGGAGTGACACAAGAGTCAGAATTTCCTGTTGGGGAAGGAGCCGCACATGAAACGCGTTCTCACCGCCACTCTGGGGTTACTCGCCATCTCTGCCGTACCGGCAGCGGCTGCCGATCTTCCAAGGAAAGCGCCGATCGCTACTCCCATCATGGCGCCGGCCTTTAGCTGGAGCGGCTGCTACATCGGCGCGAACGGCGGATGGATCGGTGGACGCACGGCACACAACACCGCGCCGTCAGGCGCGTACCTAAATGCGGCGGGCGCGCTGGCTCCTCCGAACGCGGCCGGCACAGGACTGCTCGCTGGCGACTTCACCTCAGCTATCCATTCCTACGAGACTCGTGATTCGGGCGCCACTGCCGGTGGTCAGGTCGGATGCAATTATCAGGTGAGCACGTTTCTGATTGGTGTCGAAGCTGACTTCAACTGGTCGAGCCTGCGCTCGAACGTGAACGCGGCTTTCACATCGTTCCCGAGCGCCAACCCGGCGTTCACGATCTCACCGGAGACGGAAGCGATTTCGACGCGGCTTGATTGGTTCTCCACTATCCGCGGGCGCGGCGGGTTCACGTTCGACCGCTGGCTCGTGTTCGCAACCGGCGGCCTCGCGATTGGCCGCTTCCACTCGAACAGCAGTTTCGTCTATGGCACAAGCGGCACGTCGCCGGTGTTCTCAGGTGCCATCCACGGCGGCGAGAACACCACGACCCGCCTCGGCTATGCGATCGGCGGTGGCGTCGAGTATGCCTTCACCAATAACTGGTCGTTCAAAGCCGAATATCTGTACATGAATTTCGGCTCTTGGAGCTATGCATCGGCGCTGACGGCCCCGGCCGCAGCCGTTCCAGCCGGCTACGCGTGGACAACGAACGTTTCCGCCCGCGAGCATGTCGCCCGGGTTGGCATCAATTACAAATTCGATTGGGGTGGCCCGGTGGTGGCTCGCTACTGATTAGCGAGACCCCGACAAGTGCACGCAAAGGCCCGGCAGGTGTCCGGGCCTTTGATCTTCGTCGCAATGCCCATGGAGCGAGGGGGCGGGACCGGGACGATCGGCCGTTCAGCAAAAGTTCGTTCACCTCAAATTTTCGCTGCCGCGCAGGAGCCTATACTTCAGACGGGAAATTGCGTAACGTATCGCTTCAAACTGTCGCTTGTGCGGGCTCATGAATGGCTTCACCTTCCAAGCAGAATGTCGGCTTGCTCGATTCGAGCAGCGAAACCGCCGACAGCAACGGCGTTGCCTATAGCTGGTCGTTCGAACTAGCCCCGGGGCCCTCGCCTGCCTACGCGAATTCTGCGCCGAATCCTGCGAGCAGCGCTGGGATGCAGACAGACGTCGACTCTGCCTTGATGCCATCCAGCAGCGCACCCGAGCTGGCCGCCATCGGGACACCGGGCGCGGACGTCTTCCCGCTAAACATCGTGACGCTCAACGCGGCTGTCGCTCCGGCTCCCCAGTTCGAGCAGATCACCGGCTACAGCGCATCGCAGGGCGACGTGATCGACTTCTCGGCGATCCTGCATGGTTCGTACGCACCGCTGACGCCAGACACGACACAACTGCGCTTGACCGCGAGCAGCGCATCCGCGACGCTTGACTTCAACATCGGGACCGCGGAGCACCCGCATTGGGCCGCACTCGCAACGCTGGACGGCGTCCACGTTGGCGACACGGTAAATGTCGCGCTTGATGCATCGCATACGGTGCATCTTCAGGCCGCTTGGCTCGTCTAAGCGCGATTGACGGCCGACGCGGGTTTCCTGGGGCCCCGGCCAGCCTTCCGCGCACTCAGGCTGTCACGCGCGTCTTCTCGAACGCCGGCACTTTCGCGGCAAAGTCGTCGAGCCATTTCACCAGTCTCGGGTGACCCGCGCGCCATTTTCCCTCGAAGCGCAGGTCGCCATAGCCGAGCGCGCAGGCGAGCGTGATCGCCCCGACGTTCGGGATCGCATCGAGCTTCGGCGGCGCAGCTTCGAGTACGGCGAGCGCGCGCTCGACCTTGCCGCTTTGATGATCGGTCCACTTCTGCACGTGCATCTCTGCCGGACGCCAGCGGCCCTCGTAGACCAGCAGGATGCCGGCATCGAGAATGCCGTCGCACAGCGCCTGCAGCGTGAGTGCAGCAATGCGTGATTTCGGATCCTTCGGAATGATCTTGTCGCCGCCCGCGCGCGCATCGAGATATTCGAGGATCACCGGAGAATCGTAGAGCACGGTGCCGTCCTCGGTGATCAGCGCGGGAATCTTGCCGAGCGGATTCTGCCGGCGCAGCGAGTCATTGACATCGGTCGGGTCGGCCTTCTCGATCGTCACCTCGTTCTCCAGCTCGAGAATGCCGAGCGCAAGCTTGACCTTGCGGCCGAACGGCGAAGGCGGCGAAGAGCGCAGAATCATCATGTGCGGAATCCAAAATTGCGGCGCGCCGCGCGCGCGGCTGCACCAAGGATGGAAGACGAAAGCCTAGCCGGTGATGACCAGGTTGACGGCTTTCGGTCCCTTGCCCTTCTTGTCGGGCTCGACATCGAAGTTGATGCGCTGGCCTTCGTTGAGCGACTTCAGGCCCGCGCGTTCGACCGCGGTGATGTGGACGAACACATCGCGCCCGCCGTCGTCGGGCTTGATGAAGCCATAGCCGCGCTCGCCGTTGAAGAACTTGACCGTACCACCTTGCGCCATCGGGAAGCTCCTTTCCCAATTGCCATGCCACCGCGCCCCCACGGCTCAGCGGCTCGGCCGGACATTCCCGGGAAAAGCGTCGGCAACCCGAATCATTTCCGCCAGCCCCCCGAGGGAGGCGGAACGTCAAAGCCAGTCTGCTAGAGTAGACACCAATCGGCCCGGCTGAAAAGGGGCGGCTCCGCCGCACCAATCCCTACCGCTCCCCGATGAGCCGGCGGGTGAGCACTTGCCCCCTGGCCGGCGGCGCACCGGCCAGTGCGCGGTAGAGCGCCGGAAGCAGCACGGCAAGCTCGCTTTCCAGCCGCCACGGCGGATTGACGACAATCAGCCCGCTGCCACGTAGCCCCTCGCGCCCCGGCAATGAGAGCTCGGCCTGAAGCGTGTGCGGCAGGCTCAGCCCGGCGAGGCGCCGGGCAAACCCCTGGGTCTCGCGCGCATTCTTGATCGGATACCACAGCGCATAGAGCCCGGTCGGCCATTTGCGGTGCGCAGCGGAGAGCCCCCGCGCGAGCTTCTCGAATTCGTCCGGCTGCTCGAAGGGCGGGTCGAGCAGCACGAGGCCGCGCCGCTCCTTGGGCGGCACGTAGGCATTGAGTGCCGTGTAGCCGTCGATGGTCACGGCCTTGGCGCGCTTATCGCCGCGCAGACGCGCCATAAGCGCACGTGCGGCACTCGGTTCGCGCTCGCAGGCAATGAGGCGGTCCTGCGGGCGGAGCCAATGCTGCAGCAGCACCGGCGAGCCGGGATAGACCTTCAGCGGCCCGGCGTTGAACACCGTGATCGCCTCGAGATACGGCGCGAGCAGTTCGCGCGCGGCCGGCTCAAGCTCGGCGGCGACGAGCTTGCCGATCCCGTCACGCCACTCTCCCGTGCGGCCAGCCTCCGGACCGCCGAGATCATAGAGGCCCGCGCCCGCGTGCGTGTCGATCACGCGAAACGCAGCAGGCTTTTCCTTCAAGTGCGCGACGATACGCGCGAGCACCGCATGCTTGACGACGTCCGCGAAGTTGCCGGCGTGGAACGCGTGGCGATAGTTCATGCGCCTTCATGCTGATGAGCCCGCCGAAGCGCAAGCGATGGCCGGGCCGAAGCACGAGGGCTCTAGCCCCCGCGCACCGGCGGCATTCTCAGCTGCTCACGCCGGCAGGCGCGCTTATCGATTTCCGGACACTCGCGAAATTGCAGGTCGCGCGACAGGCAGATGCGCACTTCGGAGAGGCGCGTCCCGCCGCAGCTGACCGCGATGCCTGCGCGGCTCATGCCGGGATTGGCCGCTACGAAGGCGTCCTCCACCTCGCCGGGCGAGACGGTAAGCGTGCTTGCCGGCGCGAGATATTCGGCCGGGATCTTCACCTGCGCGCGTGCTTTGCGGATCGTCTCGAAATAGCCGCGCGCCGGCAGGCCGGAGCAGACGCCATGCCTGTCCCACTCGTGGAAGATCAGCCGCGGCGCCGGCATCAGGTCGAGCATCGAGGAGACGATGTTGCGGTCGAGGCGCGGTGGCGGATTCTGGCAGAACTCCGGAAAGCCTCTCTCGTATTGCGGCCAGAGCCCATGCACGACGAACGAATAGGACCGCTCGCCGCACTGCTGGCGCGGCGCGCGCTCGCCCGCCTGCTCGCAAAAGGAGGGCGACCAGGAAAGCGCCAGCACATAGAAATCAAACTTGCCGGGCTCGTTTTGCCGCGGATCCTGCGCGGCCGCTCCCGCCACCAGCCACAGTCCAAAGAGCGTACTTGCCACTCCAACTGATACGCGGCGCATGATCGCCTCCCTCACTCGCGCGTTGCACCAGCCTCGAGATTAACCCAGAGTTAGGAACATAGCAAGAACATTAGAGAACGAAGCATAGACTTCCACAGGACACCCCCGGCTGTGGATAGGCCGCAACTTTATGGCCGCGCCATGCGGCAGGAGGGGTTGTAGGCCCAGTTGCGGTCGAGACCGGCCACGCACCATTCGACGCCCCAGCCGACGCCGAGCCAGCCGGAGTTTTCCAGGATCGAATAATGGATGGCGTGGCGCACGCCGTCGGACGTCAGCGCGACCCCGTTGCAGAAGCGGCGCGGGATCGCCTGCGGGGCTCCATCCCAGGGCCGGAACGCGACCTGCCGAATGCGATCGATGCTGACGAGCTCCAGATTGGACGCCCAGAACTCGGTTTCCTTGTGGCTGAACTTGGAGTGGATCTGGATCAGCACGCCGCGGTCGTCGCACAGCGGCACCAGCGCATCGTAGCGCGGCCCGAACAGCCCGAAATTGAGCTCGAACCAGCTCGCGGCCGATGCCGGCGTAGCCGCAATCGCGGAGAGAAAACCCGCAAGCGCAATGCTGAGAAATCGGCTCATAACGGCCTCCCCCGCGACGGTGCCGCGCACCCCCTGAAGGGTCAAGGGGTGGTGCGCAGAAGACCGGGGACTGTGGCTTGGTGGCCGCGTTACAGGTCCGCGTTGCGATAGAAGGCGCACGCCTTGGAGGCGGCGGCGGACTGCTGCGCCTCGAACTTGGCGAAGCTCGCGCGCAGGCCTGGGTCCTTGATCTGGGCGATCGGGCCGCAGGTTGGCGAGGCGGACGAGCCTGCCGGCGCGGTCACGAAAGCGATGATGAAGGCTGCGACGGCTGAAAGCGCGATAGCGCGGGTGGCGGTCATGGCAAGGGTCCCCTTCTGGCCAGGACGGTATGGTTAATGATTGGTCGCCGCAGCGGGCCGGGAGGTTCAAAGGGGGGCGCGATTTGGCTCCGGACGGGCCAGCGCCGGAAAGCGTGGCCCTAGACCAAAAAATGCCGCGAAGCGGGGCGCCGGGAGGCGCGCTTTCCCGATCGCAAGGGGACGCCGCGGTGGTGTGCGAGCGGCTCGCCGGCCGCTCAGGGGGCTCACGCCGAGCTCCCGCGTCGCCCGGCACGCCGTCCCCTCACCGTTCGGGGACGCGAGAATGCGCCAAACCTCGGGCGCCAACGCGCCGCGAGAATGCGGAGGGTCGTCCGACAATCGCGCGTTTCGCGTGCCGGGCGCATCCGGGCTACGCTCCCTCGGAACAAGGTACGGCACAAACGACATGGCGCAATTCGACGGCAAGGTCCTGATCGTCACCGGCGGCGCGCGCGGTATTGGCGAGGCGGTGGCGCGTGGCTTCGTGCAGCGCGGCGGCCGTGTCGTACTCGCCGATATCGATGCGGAACGCGGGCGCGCGCTTGCGGCGGAGATTGGCCAGGCGGCCGTGTTCCAGCAGGCCGACGTGCGCAACCCGACCGACTGCGAAACCACGGTGCGGCGCACGGTCGCGGCGTTCGGCACTGCCGATTGCCTCGTCAACAGCGCAATCAAGATGGCCCCCGCCCCGCTCGCGGATTTAACGCCCGAGGACTGGCGCAGCGTGATCGAGGTCGGCCTGACCGGCACGTTCCTGATGACGCAGGCGTTCGGGCGATGGGTGATCGCGCACAATCGGACCGGCGCGGTGGTCAATCTCTCGTCGATGTCGGGCTTCCAGCCCTACACCTCGGCCGGCGCCTACTCGACCGTGAAGGCCGCCGTGCTGATGCTCTCCGATCACTTTGCGATCGAGTGGGCGCGCAAGGGCATCCGCGTCAACGCGGTCGCGCCCGGTCACATCGAGACGCCGCTCACCGCCTATCTGAAGGATCCGGTGATCAAGAAGGGCCGCTCGGACGTCACCCCGCTCGGGCGCGTCGGGCAGGTCGACGATGTCGTCGGCGGCATCCTGTTCCTACTGTCGGACGAGGCGCGCTACGTGACCGCCACCAATCTGATGATCGACGGCGGCGTGACCAAGAGCATCTTCAATCATTTTCCCGGACGGACGTGAGATTAGGTCAACGCATGCCCATCAAGGCAATCATCACCGGCGCGACCGGCATGGTCGGCGAGGCCGTGCTGCTCGAATGCCTCGACAATCCCGCGGTCGGAGAGGTTCTGGCGATCAACCGCAAGCCGTCCGGGCGCGCGCATCCGAAGCTCTCCGAACTCATTCACGCAGATTTCTTCGATCCTGCGCCGCTCGCGGGCGCGGCCGCCGGCTACGACGCCTGCTTCTTCTGTCTCGGCGTGTCGTCCGTCGGCATGGATGCGGGCGAGTACCGGCGCATGACCTACGATCTCACGCTCGGCTTCGCGCAGGCTCTCGCGAAGGCCAGTCC
This sequence comes from Xanthobacteraceae bacterium, assembly GCA_049698215.1. Taxonomy (GTDB): domain Bacteria; phylum Pseudomonadota; class Alphaproteobacteria; order Rhizobiales; family Xanthobacteraceae; genus PALSA-894. Next base: position 20,730 of record JBAVXH010000431.1, read on the forward strand.
GGACATGACTTTCTGCTACATCACCGGCAAGGGCACCGACTCGAGCGAACAGGGCCGCATCGCGTGGGCGCGCGTGAAGGGCGAGACCGAGAACGCATTGATGCGGCTGTTTCCGAACGCCTACATGTTCCGGCCCGGCATGATGAGGGCAACGCCCGGGCAGAAGAACTTGCCGGCGCTCTACCGCTATCTCGGCTGGATCTATCCGATCGGGCGGGCGCTGTTTCCCGCGAGCTTCTGCACCTTGCAGGAGTTGGCGCGCGCGATGATCAACGCGGCGAGCAAGGGGTATGAGAGGCGGGTTCTCGAGGTGAACGATATCGTGAAGCTCGCGAAGGGATGACGAGCCAACGAACCTGCTTCACGTTTGCGAACGCGAGGATGCACCAAGCCCCGGGCGCCAAAGCGCCGCGAGAATGCGGGGGGGGGCTGTCTGAGAACTGGTTAGAATGAAGTCGCTGCGCGTCAGCCCGGATTGAGGATCACGTCCTCGCACGGAAAGCTCCATCGGCTGCCGCCGAAGCCGGACCCGTCGATCCTCTCCCATCCACCAGCCTTGACATCGTCGTTGACCTTGAGGGTCAGCGTCCCCCTGCCGGTGCCGACCACATCGGCCCACGTGCCGGTCACGATCGTCTTGTTGCGGTCGCCCCTGAACACGTTGATGAAGGTCTTGCCGTTGTCGCCGCTGACACCGACCCACCACACCTTGCTGCCGCGCTGGCGGACGAAGTATTTGCCGCCATCGTTCGAATTCCACACGCCGGTCATCGAAGGCCGGCTGGTGCATAGCGCGTGCGCCGTCGTTACGGAAGCGGCGAGGGCGAAGATCAAAGCTGCGGCGGCGATCGGACCGGTCATGCGCATGGAAACCTCCGGAATTCGTGTTCGGCTTGCGCGGCGCGCAGCTCATTCGTCTTTGGGGATCGAGGTCGGGTTGTCGCACTCCGCGCGCCACTCGCTGCCGCCGAAGCCGTCGCCGGTGCCGCCGGTCTTGCGGAACCCGGCGACGCGGCCCTGCACCGGACCCGGCGGATGAATGTCGACAACGAGTTCAAGTGTGCCGCGGCCCGCGCCGTGTACATCGGACCATTCGCCGGTGATGACGTTGCCGCGCCGGAAGCCCTTGAAGATGTTGATGAAGGTCTTCCCGTTGTCCTTGCTGGTGCCGACCCACCAGATGCTGTGGGGCCGCGGCCGCCCGTGTAACGTGCGGGGAAATGGGGCCACGTCGCGGACGCGGTAGGTGCCGCCGTCATTTCCCATCCAGAGTCGCTTGTTCAGCGTCTCAGGGTCGATACACGATGCATTGCCGACCGAAGGCGTGGCGACAACAAGCAGGATGGCCAAGCCTAAAAGGTGCCTCGTGCGCATACCGCTCCCCGTTGTCTCTCGTCCGAGCTACTCGTTGCGACAGTAGGACGGTATTGGCCGCCGCTGCAAGGCCGCCAAAGCGGCGGCTTGCAGACGCACCAGAATCAGCGGTTTGAAGCGCTAATGCCCCGCAAACGAAATCAGCGTGCGCACCGGCACATCGAGCTTGCGCAGCTTCTCGGCGCCGCCGAGCTCGGGAAGGTCGATGATGAAGCAGGCGGCGAGCACCTCGGAGCCGACCTGGCGCAACAGCTTCACGGCGCCTTCGGCGGTGCCGCCGGTGGCGATCAGATCGTCGACCAGCACCACGCGGTCGCCCTTCTGCACGGCGTCGACATGCATCTCCATCTCGTCGGTGCCGTATTCGAGCGCATAGGCCATGCGCACGGTCTGGTGCGGCAGCTTGCCTTTCTTGCGGATCGGCACGAAGCCGGCCGAGACCTGATGCGCGACCGCGCCGCCGAGAATGAAGCCGCGCGCCTCGATGCCGGCGACCTTGTCGATCTTCGATCCGGCCCAAGGCTGCACCAGCTCATCCACCGCGCGGCGGAACGCGCGCGCATTGCCGAGCAGCGTGGTGATGTCGCGAAAGATGATGCCGGGTTTGGGATAGTCCGGGATCGAGCGGATCGCGGCCGCAAGATCGTTTTCGAGCACGGGAGAGGCCATCAGGGACTCGCAGTTCGGAAGCAGGCAGTGACGAATAGGCGAAAACTAGCCTGGCAGCCAGCGTCGCGGCGTCTCGCGCTTGTCGTCGTAGGCCGCCTCGAACACGGGCGCGGCGAGCGTCGACTGGATGTGCAGTTCGCTGGTTCCGCTGTTGGAAAAGCCGTGCTTCACGCCGGCCGGCACGATCATCAACTGCCCGGAGATCAGCGTCGCGTGCCGCTCGCCCACCCACACGTCCGCCTCGCCCTTAAGCACGTGCAGCACCTCCTCGACGGCATGGAGATGCGTCGGCGCCCCATGCCCCGGCTCGCACCACTGCTCGAACAGGCACAGCTGCGTGCCGCCGTTTGCCGCCGATACGCGCATCCGCGTGAGCACGCCCTTGCGCCACTCCTCGCGCGGAGCGGTGTTGAGATCAACGATGCGCATGTTACCCCCATTGCGGATTGTGACACTTTGGCCAACCATGCGGCCCGGGACAACCGGGGAGCAACCGATGTCAGTTCAACCGCCTGCCGCGCCGCACCGCGTCGCGATCGCCGATATCGACATTCCGTTCTGGCGCATGGTCGCGATCATCATCAAGTGGGCCTTTGCGTCGATTCCGGCCGTGATCATCATCACGATCATCTTCGCGATTCTCGGCGCGGTGGTGGGCGCGGTCGTCGCGATGCTTGGCCTCAGCATTCCAAGCATGAAATTATAGCTCAGCCGCGCAGCACCCTCCCCGCGACCGCGTCGAGCATCCTCATCAGTTCCGGATCGCGCGCCTCCGGCGCCGTGATCAGCGCGGTGTCGAGCGCGCGGTCCGACCCGATGGGACATGGCTCGTGCTCGCGCGGGAAGTCGTACGCAAGCCGCGCCACCAGGCGCTTCGCCTTCTCGGCGTTTGCGGCGAGCACCGTGATGATGTCCTGCACGGTGACGGCATCGTGGTCCGGATGCCAGCAGTCGAAATCGGTCACCATCGCGACGGTCGCGTAGCAGATCTCGGCCTCGCGGGCGAGCTTCGCCTCCGGCATGTTGGTCATGCCGATCACCGAATAGCCGAGGCTCTTGTAGGTGAGGCTTTCGGCGAGCGTGGAGAACTGCGGGCCTTCCATGCAGACATAGGTGCCGTCGCGTTTGACCTCGATGCCTTCGGCCATTGCGGCGTTCGCGATGTGGATGCGCAGCCGCGGGCTCACCGGATGCGCCATCGAGACATGCGCGACGCAGCCCTTGCCGAAGAACGAGCTCTCCCGTTTGTGGGTACGGTCGACGAACTGATCGATCAGCACGAAAGTGCCGGGTGGCAGCTCTTCCTTGAACGAGCCGCAGGCCGAGAGCGAGACGAGATCGGTCACGCCGGCGCGCTTCAAACAATCGATGTTGGCGCGATAGTTGATGTCGGACGGCGACAGGCGGTGGCCCTTGTCGTGGCGCGTGAGAAACACAACCGGCTGCCCCGCGATGTCGCCGATCCGCAACGGCGCGGACGGCTCCCCCCACGGGCTCTCGATGCGCTCCTCGCGCACGTTCTCGAGCCCCGGCAGATCGTAGACGCCCGACCCGCCGATAATGCCGAGCACGGCTTTGGTCATCCAATTTTCTCCGCTGTCAAAAGCGAAGGGCCCCAATCGGGGCCCTTCGTCAAGATCGTTCGGCGAGGCACTTTTCAGTGCACCTCGGCCCACACCTTCTTCTTGGTGAAGTACATGAGGCCGGCGAGCACCAGCAGGAAGATCATCACCTGGAAGCCGATCCGCTTGCGCGCGTCGAGGTGCGGCTCGGCGGCCCACATCATGAACGCGGCGACATCCTTCGCATACTGATCGACCGTCGCCGGGCTGCCGTCGGTGTATTCGACGCGGCCGTCGGTCAAGGGCGGCGGCATCGCAATCGAATGGCCGGGGAAAAATTCGTTGTAGTTGCCACCCGCCGGCAGCGTGAAACCCTCCGGCGGCTTGTCCTTGTAACCCTTCAGCAGCGCCACGACGTAGTCGACGCCGTGCTCCTGGTACTGGAAGAATGGCAGGGCGTCGATCAGGAACCAGGGAAAGCCGCGCTCGTAGCTGCGCGCCTTCGCCAACACCGACATGTCGGGCGGTACCGTGCCGTTGTAGAGGATGCGAGCCTGCTGCTCGTTCTTCCAGGTCGAAGGCGGCGGAAAGCGGTCGCCGACACGCCCGTCTCGCTCGAACATGTCGCCCTGATCGTTGGGCCCATCCTGTATCTTGTTTTCGGCGGCGATGGCGGCCGCCTGTGCGGGGGTGAAACCCGGTCCGCCCGGATCCGCGAGGTTGCGGAACGACACCAGGCTCAGGCCGTGGCAGGTCTGACAGACCTCCTTGTAGACCTTGAAGCCCCGCTGCAACTGACCTTGATCGAACTTGCCGAAGCCTCCGGCGAACGACCACTTGATGCGTGGCGGATGTGGCGCATCGCCCGCGGCAAATGCCGGAGCGCCCGATCCGAGCAGCGTCACCGCGCCAAGCCCGAGCGCGAGCAGCACGGCCGCAGCGGCCTTGCCCTTCTTCAGCACCGATTCCGAGATCGAATTCGGCAGCGGCTTCGGCGTCTCAATCAGGCCGAGCAGCGGGAAGATGATCAGGAAGTGGATGAAATAGTAGGCGGTAAGGATGCGCGCGGCGATCACGTAGCCGCCCTCGGCCGGCCGCGAGCCGAGATAGCCGAGCCCCAGGCAGACCAGCACGAACACCCAGAAGAACTGCTTGTACAGCGGCCGGAAGGTCGCCGACTTCACGCGCGAGGTATCGAGCCACGGCAGGAACGCCAGGATCAGGATCGAGCCGAACATCGCGATCACGCCGGCGAGCTTGTTCGGGATCGCGCGCAGGATCGCGTAGAACGGCAGGTAGTACCATTCGGGCACGATGTGCGACGGCGTCACGGCCGGATTGGCCGGAACATAGTTGTCGGCGTGGCCGAGATAATTCGGGATGTAGAACACGAACCACGCAAAGAAGATGCAGAACAAAGCGACGATGAAGAGGTCCTTCAGCATCGCGTGCGGGCTGAACGGGACGGTGTCCTGGCTGGACTTCGGATCGATGCCGACCGGATTGTTCTGCCCGACCACGTGCAGCGCCCAGATGTGCAGCACGACGACACCGACGATCACGAACGGCAGCAGGTAATGCAGCGAGAAGAAGCGCTGCAGCGTCGGGTTGCCCACCGCGAAGCCACCCCACAGCCACGTCACCACCGTCTCGCCGACCAGGGGAATGGCCGAGAAGAAGTTGGTGATGACGGTCGCGCCCCAGAAGCTCATCTGGCCCCACGGCAGCGTGTAGCCGAGGAAGCCCGTGGCCATCATGAGCAGGTAGATGATCACGCCGAGGATCCAGAGAACCTCGCGCGGCTCCTTGTATGATCCGTAATAGAGACCACGGAACATATGGATATAGACCGCGATGAAGAACATCGACGCGCCGTTGGAGTGCAGGTAGCGCAAGAGCCACCCGTAATTCACGTCGCGCATGATGTGCTCGACGGAATTGAACGCCATGTCGACGTGCGGGGTGTAGTGCATCACCAGCACGATGCCGGTGACGATCTGCACGCCCAGCATGAAGGCGAGAATCGCGCCAAACGCCCACAAGTAGTTCAGGTTCTTCGGCGTCGGATAAACCACGAACGAGGAATGGATCAGGCTGCCGATCGGCAGCCGCGCCTCGAACCATTTCAGGAATGCATTTTGCGGCTGATACGTCGAAGGCCCGCTCATTCGTTTCAATCCTGGAAGATGCTTGTTCAGCCGATGCGGATCTTGGTGTCGGAGACGAACTCGTAGGGGGGAACGGCGAGGTTGGCCGGCGCCGGGCCCTGACGGATGCGGCCCGAGGTGTCGTAGACCGAGCCGTGGCAGGGGCAGAAGAAGCCGTCGTACTGGCCCTGATGGGCGAGCGGGATGCAGCCGAGGTGCGTGCAGATGCCGATCAGCACCAGCCACTGGTCGTGGCCCTGCTTGACGCGCGCAGAATCGGGTTGCGGGTCCGGCAAGGTCTTCACATCGACCTTCTGGGCCTCTTCGATCTCCTTCTTCGAGCGATGGTTGATGAAGATCGGCTTCGAGCGCCAGAACACCTTGATGACCTGACCCTCGGCGATCGGGCCAAGATCGACCTCGACCGGCGCACCGGCGGCGATCGTCGAGGCATCCGGATTCATCTGGGAAATGAGCGGCCAGGCAACCGCCGCAGCGCCGACTGCTCCGACCGTGCCTGTGGCGATGTAGAGGAAATCACGCCGTGTCGGCTCGGCCGCAGTGGTGGTAGTCACGAGCTAAATCCTTTCCCCTTGCCGGCCGGCCCGCAGGCGCTGCAGACCGCCAGAAAGCGCCCCTCGCAATGCCTCAAGAGAGCGAACGGGCAGCGCCACATCCAGCCCTGGGAGGACCTAGGCGGCGCGATCCGGCGGCGTTTATTGGCACCCTTGTAAAGAGAGCGCAAGCCCGCACTCGCGTCCCGTCCATTGGTGCAGCTAAACTGCTCTGGCGACACGAAGTTTCGCTTCTGATCTAACGCTTTGCCCGAGCCGTTCAATCCCCATGCATCTTGCGCTGTACGAGCCAGACATCGCACAAAACACCGGGACGATTCTGCGGCTCTGCGCCTGCCTCGGCGTCACCGCGCACATCATCGAGCCCGCGGGCTTTCCGGTCTCCGATCGCGCCTTCCGCCGCGCCGGCATGGATTACCTCGATCAAGTGACGTTGCGGCGGCACGCCTCGTGGGCCGCCTTCGAGGAATGGCGCAGCGCCGAGCAACTGCGGCTCGCGCTTTTCACCACCCGCGCGGCAATCTCATATCTCGATCATCGCTACGGAGCCGAGGTGCTGCTGTTCGGGCGCGAATCGTCCGGCGTGCCCGAGGAGGTCCACGCCGCAGCCGATGTCCGCCTCACCATCCCGATGCGGGCAGGCCTGCGCTCGCTCAATGTGGCGATGGCCTGCGCGATGGCGGTCGGTGAAGGATTACGGCAGACGGGCAATTTTCAAGGCGGGTAAAATATGTTTCGCTACCCTGCCATTGCATTGCAAGTATGGGGGCGAAGCGATGAATGTGTCCCGGTCGATCAGGATCACGATTGGACTCGTGCCGTTCGCGGTCACCATCATGCAGCCGTCTGACGCCGAGGCGCGACGCGGCTTCCTGTCTTCCTTCGCGGCACGTGCCGCCGGCCACGCGGCAGGAGCCGCCGTTGGCTCCGGAACGGGGTCGGCGATGGCGTCAAAGAGCTACGGCATCGATGTTCTGACGCCCACCCAACTCGAAGCCTGCGTGCTGCAGGCCAAGAAGCTCGACGACGACGGCGACAAGCTCGACTCGGAAGCCGCAACCGTCCAGGCGATTGCCGAATCCGCCAAGACGATGAAAGCGGACATCGAAGCGGAGCAGGCCTCGCTCAATCGCAGCAACAAGAATGCGATCAACCGCTACAATAGGCGCGTCGATGAGTACAACGCAGCCTTGGACCGATACCGGGCGGCTTTTGCGAGCTACAAGCCGAAGGAGACCGCCTTCAATGCCGTCGTGGCGGACTACAACGGTTCGTGCGGGAAGAAATACTATCCGGACGACATGCAGGTTATCAAAGCGAAGCTCGGACTCAATTGATCCACTCGCGCAATAATTCATTGACCATACCGCCGGGGAAGCGCCGTCCGGTTGCAGCGGTTAAGGCCGGCGCAATCGCGCTTTGTTAACCCCGGCACGATTGTCGCAGGGCGGCCGACGTGCGCGAGACCGAGATTGCCATTGTGGGAGCTGGGCTCGCGGGTTCGCTTGCCGCGGCAATGCTTGGTCGCGCCGGCCGTGCGGTCACGCTGGTCGATCCATTCGAGCGCTGCCGGCCTGACTTCCGCTGCGAGAAGCTCGAGGAGGCGCACGTCGATACGCTGCGCCGCGCGGGCCTGCTCGACGAGGTCCTGCCTGCGGCACTGCGCTACGAAAACATCTGGGTCGCGCGGCTCGGCCGGCTCGCCGAGATCAAGCCGATCGTCGAATACGGCATCGAGTACAGCGCGTTGGTGAACCGACTGCGCAGCCTCATCCCGCGCGAGGTCGCCTTCGTACACAGCAAGGTGACCGGGCTGTCGGTCACGCCCGAGCGGCAGACGCTGACGCTCACGAACGGTGAGCAGATTTCCGCGCGCCTGGTGATCGGCGCAAACGGCGTGATGGCGGACCTGATCGGCGCGCGGCGTGAGATCAGCCGCTGCCATTCGGTTTCGATCGGCTTCGACGTCGACAACGCCAACTGGCCGTTCGACGCGCTGACCTATTTCGGCGAGGAGCCGGCGCAGCGCGTCGCCTATCTGACGCTGTTTCCGCTTCCGTCCGGCGGACGCGCCAACCTGTTCGTCTACCGCGAACTCAACGACCGCTGGATCAAGCGCTTGCGCGACAATCCGGCGGCCGTGATCGCGGAAACGCTGCCCGGGCTGGCGCAATTCACTGGCCTGTTGCGCCTCACCGGCCCGCTGAAGATCCGGCCGGTCGATCTGGTCGCCACCGACGATCTGCTTCAGCCAGGCGTTGCACTCATCGGCGACGCCTTCTCGACCGCCTGCCCGGTCAGCGGCACGGGCGCCGCCAAGGCGCTGCTCGATGCGGAGCGCCTTTGCAATGTGCACGTGGCGCAGTGGCTCACGACGCCCGGCATGGGCGTGGAAAAAATCGCGCAGTTCTATCAAGACCCAGACAAACGTCAGTCCGATGCGCACTCGTTCCGCACCTCGATCTTCGCGAAGCGCACGGCTCTCGGCCAGGGCTTCCTCTGGACTGCGTTCCGCTGGGGCTATTACGCGGGCTCCCAGACACGCAATTTTCTCGAGCACGGCGAATTTGCCGAGACGCCGGATGAAAGCAGCCCGACGACGCACGCCGCGACCATCGTGAAGGCCTGAAAGCTCAGCCCGTTCATGCTATGGGCTGACCGCCCATGGATGCAAAAACGACAGACCTGAGTGAACGCCAGGCGCGCGCGCGCGCGCGGTTCGAGCGACTGCGCGACGACATTTGCGCGGCATTCGAGGCGCTTGAGGATACCCTCCCCGCGACCGCGCCACTTGGCGAGCGGACGGCCGGCCGTTTCGTGCGCACCCCGTGGGCGCGCACCGATCATTCGGGCAAACCGGGCGGCGGCGGCGTGATGTCGATGATGAAAGGCCGCGTGTTCGAGAAGGTCGGCGTGCACGTCTCGACCGTGCACGGCGAGTTCGCGCCGGAATTCCGCGGGCAAATTCCTGGCGCCGCCGCCGATCCCCGCTTCTGGGCCTCGGGCATTTCGCTGATCGCGCACCTGCACAACCCGCATGCGCCGGCCGTGCACATGAACACGCGCTTCGTGGTCACGACGAAAGCCTGGTTCGGCGGCGGCGCTGACCTGACACCGGTGCTCGACAGGCGCCGCACCCAGGACGATCCGGACACGCGCGCCTTCCACGCTGCGATGAAGGCGGCGTGCGACGCCCATGCGGCGGTCGCCCCTTACGAAAAGTTCAAAACGTGGTGCGACGAGTATTTCTTTCTCAAGCACCGCAACGAAATGCGCGGCATCGGCGGCATCTTCTACGACTATCTGGAGGACGACTGGGAGGCGGCCTTCGCCTTCACGCAGGACGTCGGGCGCGCATTCCTGGGTATTTACCCGGAGCTGGTGCGGCGCAATTTCGCGACGCCGTGGACCGACGCCGAGCGCGAGGAACAGCTGGTGCGCCGCGGCCGCTACGTCGAGTTCAATCTGCTCTACGACCGCGGCACGATCTTCGGCCTGCGCACCGGCGGCAACGTGGACTCGATCCTCTCGTCGATGCCGCCGGTGGTGAAATGGCCTTAGCGGACCAAAGCCCCGAGCACCATCAGCAATCCCCCTGTGATCACGACCGCGTCGAGGATCGCGGTGTGCACATGCACCGGCAGGCGTTCGACCAGCGCCTTGGCGAGAAACGCGCCGGGAAACGCCACGACGCCGATCAGCAGCGCCACCGCGACCACCTTCGGCGTCACCGCACCGAACACGCCGAACACCGCGATCTTCACCACGCCGATGATCACCGAGATCGCCGCGTCGGTCGCGATCACGGCGGCGCCTTGCAAGCCGACCGCCATCAGCAATGAGAGCAGGATGATGC
>JBAVXH010000432.1:0-2139 GCA_049698215.1 Xanthobacteraceae bacterium
GGCGCCGACCGCCGCGCGGGTATTCTCGATCAAGCTTGAGCCACTCTCGGGCCGGGATGCCGCAACTGCCATAGGTCCTCCGGCTGGTATCATAGCCGTTTTCCTTTGACGCACCGCAACACAAACTTGGTGCGCCGCACAAGGGGCAGGCGAAACCGCCCCGCTTATCAACCGCTTACCTTGGGATCGGCGCCAATCATTTTCCTAAAATCTACCGGTTTTTAACCATTTCGGCGCTTGCATGGAGCGGTACTTCCCTGCCCGCCCTTTCCGGAGTGCCCGAATGCTGCTGTCCCGCTTCAGCACCGACGTCTCGGTGCGTTCGCGCCTGATCGTGTTGTCGCTGATCCCCGTCGTGGGTTTTGCGGCAGTCGCAGTCGCCTATCTGTCGAGCGAGCGGGCGGTTGATGCGGCCTTCGAGAGCGTGCAGCAGTCATCGCACCTCTCCGAGGCGAGCCGCGCCTTCAAGGAAGCGCTCTCCACCATGCAGGTGCGCGCCAAGGACTTCGTCGCGCAGCCGCAGCCCGGGCTCGTATCCCGCTTCAGCGAGGCGCATGAGTCCGCGATGGCGAACCTGAAGTCGATCCGCGATCTCGTCACCGATACCGAACGCCAGAACCTCACGCTGCTCGAAGGGCGCGTCGCCAATCTGAAGACCACCTTCGCGGCGCTCGTGGCCGACCAGGACGAACTCGGCCTCACCGAATTCGAGGGCACGCAGGGCCGCCTGCGCGACGGCGGCAACATGATGGAGCGGATCGTCAACGAGGACATGTCCTGGCTGTCCGATGCGGACCAGAAGAAGATCCTGGTCCCGCTGATGCTGATGCGCCGCCACGAGGTCGAATACCGCCTCACCCGCGAGGAGGCGGCAAATTCGCTGTTCAAGGACAACAAGACCGCCTTCGAGAAGGCCTTTGCCGGCATCGTCGCCGCCGCGGTGATGAAGCAGCAGCTCACCGATCAGGTGAAGAGCTACGCGGACGCATTCGCCGACTGGATGGCAAGCTCGGCCAAGATTACACGGTCGATTGCGGTGATTTCGGCGGAGACGCGGCAGATGCTGCCCGCGGCCGACGAGATCGTTGCATCCGCCAACAGGAAGACGGCAGCAGCGGCGGCAGGCGTTGCGGAGTCGCAGCAACGCACCAAGCTGTGGATCGTCGGGATCGGCATTGCCGTCGTCTTTCTAGGCCTCTTCCTCAACTGGCTCATCGGACGCAGCATTGCGAGCCCGCTGCGGCGGCTCTCCGGCGCGATGAGCAAGCTCGCCGCCGGCGACAGCAGCGTCGATATCCCCTCGACCGAAGCGAAGGACGAGATCGGCGCCATGGCGCGCACGGTCATCGTGTTCCGCGACAACGCGATCGAGCGCGAGCAGCTTGCGGTGACGCAGCAGAAATCCGTGCGCGAGCGCGAGCGGCGCGCCGAGACCATTGCGGCGACGATCGCGGGCTTCGAGGACACCGTCGATCAGGCGCTCGCGAAGGTGCGCGGCGCGGCCGAGCGGCTCGAGACCGCGTCAACGGCCCTCAACACCGCGGCGGATGCGGTGTCCGCGCAGGCAAGCTCGGCGGAAGAGCGGGTGGGCGCGGCCTCGATGAACGTCGCCTCGGCGGCAAGCTCGGCCGAGGAGCTCGCCACCTCCATCGGCGAGATCGCGAGTCAGGCGGCGACGTCGACCGATGTCGCGAGCCGCGCCGTCACCGAAGCGCAGCGCACCGTTGAGACCATGTCGCAGCTCGCGACCGCCGCGACGCGCATTGGCGAGGTCATCGGGCTCATCCAGGCGATCGCCGGGCAGACCAATCTGCTCGCGCTCAACGCCACCATCGAGGCCGCGCGCGCGGGCGAGGCCGGGCGCGGTTTCGCGGTTGTCGCCTCGGAGGTGAAGAACCTCGCCGGCCAGACCGCCAAGGCGACCGAGGAGATCGCCACGCAAATTGGCGCGATCCAGTCGGCCGCCGGCGATGCCACCGGGGCGATCGAACAGGTCAACCGGATCATCTCCGAAATGTCCTCGATCGCGGCGCGGGTCGCCTCCGCGGTCGAGGAGCAGAATGCCGCGGTCTCGACCATCGCGGAGGGCGTCAACCGCGCCTCCGCCGAGGCCCGTTCCGGCGCGGAGGCCATGACACG
>JBAVXH010000433.1:0-26900 GCA_049698215.1 Xanthobacteraceae bacterium
GGCGGTCGCCGCCCGAATCGTCCGCCTCGATGTTCCAGCGCATCAGCGCGGCCGCGACGCGCCGCGCGAGCGCACGATCCGGCGTCACCAGCGCGGCGGTCTTGTTTTCATGCACCGCCTCGCGCAGCGCAACCGCGATGGCGAGCGCCTCGTCCTCGGCGTTGGCCGCCTCGATGACCGTGATGCCCGCAAGCGCGGTGTCGCGCGTTACGGCATCGAGGCGCGCGGCCCAATGCTCGGTCGCTTCGGACGGACGCAACGCCTCGGAGGCAAGTTTTTCGCGGGCGCCGCTGGGGCCAAGCGCAACGACCTCGTCGCGCGCAATCCCGATCCGGCGCAGTAGCCCCTGCATTGCAAGCTGCGGATGCCCGAAGGACGCAGCCTGCACGACGCGTCCGCCGTCCTTGATTTCGCCGATCAACTCCCAGGTTTCATTATCGAGATCGGTGTCGAGCCCCGGCAGCACCACGGCACCGTGCGGCAGCTTGGCGATGGTGGCGAGCAGGCGCGCGGTCGCCGGCATCGAGCCGGTGGAGCCGGCAGCGATCACCGGCGTTGCGTTCACGGCAAGGCGAATGCGCTCGGCCTCGATCAAGAAATCGCGCCGCGCAGCCGGCTCGATCTTGCCTTCGGCTTCAAGCAGCTTCGGCCAGTGTTCGGCAGCGATCTTGAGGAAGTCGAGCGTGAGCTGCCAATAGCGGTCGAGCGCATCGGGCACCAGGCCATTGAGCCGGTCCCAGGCGACCTGCCGGGTCGTCATGTCGTCAATCAAGCGCGCCAGATCGTCGGCGAGCGCAAGCGCAGCGGCGGGCGAATGCACGATCAGCGGCGGCGCGCCGGCTCGCGGTTTGAGCCGCTCGGTCCATTGCTGCACGAGACGCGCAAGCAGCATGCGCCGCTCGAGCCCGCCCAGCTCTTCCGGCACGTCGAGGCCGGTCTCGCCGGTCGCAGTTTCGGCGAAAGCGAGCTCGTCCTCGTCGATGTCGCCGAGCGGCACGATGCGCGGCAGCACGGCGGCGTCGGTCTTCAGCACATCGAGGAATGCGTCACGCGCGAGCGCGCAGGCGCGCCGGGTGGGAAGGAATAGCGTTGCGTTTGCGAGCGCGAGCGGATCGGCCGAGCTTGGAAAGCCCGCGATCAGCTCCCCGCGCTGCAGCGCGCCGATGAGCGTTGGCAGGAAGGGCGCGGAGGCGGGGATGGTGAAGACGTGGGGGCGAAGCGTCATTGTCGGAAACCAGAACCGGAGATAGTCACGTACTTGGCGGAGGCCGCATTCGTTGGTTGACGAAGCCGGCGAATGCGGCCATCCACTATGCTATTATGGTGAGGTCGGCCCACCACACTGGTATCACCCCCTCTCGTGTTGTGCCCTGCTGGGGCGGGGGTTAGCGGGCGTCATCCGCCGTTCTTGGGCCAGAGCCGGCAGCTCTGGCCCAAACTCTTTTGCGAGCACGAAGCCGCTTGGTTTCGCAGCGACGACTAATTCGAGAGCGGCGCGCGCCTTTTCGCTGAGGCGGTAGTCGCCATTACCGATGCGCTTAATGAGTCCACTCTTTGCGTAGGTAGTGAGCTGAAAGCGAACGCTGCCATGAGACAGGACTTTGATGGCATTCTGCTTCCTATTCAGCTCTTGAGAGACCCCTTGGATATCGGTCGCATTAAAGCGCTTGAAGCTGAGCAGTCGAGCTAAGATCGCCATCCAGGTCGGCGACAGATTTCCAAGGCTTCGCCTGATCAGCCGCTCGACGATTTCAGGCGTGACGGAATCCGGATCAGCTTCGAGCAATTCCTCGTAGCCACGGATTTCGTCGAATAGCTCAGTTCGCCGGTCGTCGAGCGCTGACATCTGCCGACGGCAGCGAAAGAGCAGATTTTCGAGCTGCTCTCGCATGGCACACAGAATGACAGGCTTCTCAGAGTTTTCAATCTAACAATGTTAGTCATCTAACGCTGTTAGATGATACTATTACGCCACGCTCTCCAGGATCGCCGCCTCCGCGGCCCTGATCGCCTCGGGCGTGCCGACGTGCATCCAGGTGCCGTCGAGCCGCAGGCCATGGAGCCGGCCCGCCTCCGCGGTGCGGTCGAACACCCGGTTGAGCGAGAACGCGCCCTGTGGTGCATCGGCAAAGATCGCAGGCGCAAGGATCGCCGCGCCCGCATAAACGAACGGCGCGACCTCGCGTTCCGGCCGGCGCGAGAGCCGCCCATCCGGCGCCATGTTGAAATCGCCGCGTCCCTCATAGCCGATGCTGGTCGCCGTCGAGGCGAGCAGCAGCAGGATGTCCGTCCGCGCGACATCGAACTGAGCGGCAAGCCGCAAGAGATTCGGCGTCACGCCTTCGATCCAGAGCGTATCGGAATTCATGTGAAAGAACGGTCCCGCGCCGAGATGCGGCAGCGCCTTCACCACGCCGCCGGCGGTGTCGAGCAGTTCGCCGCGCTCGTCCGAGATGACGATGCGCGGCCGCGTGCGGCCCTTCACATGCGCCTCGATCTGGTCGGCCCTGTGATGCACGTTGACGACCGCCTGCGTCACGCCGGCATCGGCAAGCTTGTCGAGCACATGATCGATCAGCGCCCTGCCGGCGACCGGCACCAGCGGCTTGGGCAGCGTGTCGGTCAGTGGTCGCATGCGTTTGCCCAGGCCCGCCGCAAGCACCATGGCGCGGTCGATCATCGCGTCTCCCTATTGCGGCGGCGGAACATGCGCGTCGTACCAGGCCTTCAGCTCGTCCATCGCCGGATGGATGAGCGCGCGGCGCAGGTGGCGCCATAGGCGCGGGATGTGACGCAGATATTGCGGCTTGCCGTCGCGCTGATCGAGCCGCGCGAAAATGCCGAGGTTCTTCGTCGCGCGAAGTGCGCCAAGGGTTACGTAAAGCTCCACGAAGGCCGAGGTGGGGAAATCGGTGTCGGCATCGAGCCGCGCCTTCACGTAACGGCCGAGCAGCGCGATCTCCAGCGAATCAGGCACATCGACGCGATGGTCTTGTAGGATGGAGACAAGGTCGAAGGGCGCCGGCCCCATTAGCGCGTCCTGGAAGTCGAGGATGCCGACTCGCGCGATTCCTTCGCGCTCGGGAAGCCACAACAGGTTGGGCGAATGGTAGTCGCGCAGCACCCAGGTGGCGGGCTGGTCGTAGGCGTGGCTCAGCGCCTCGCGCCACAGCGCGGTGAACTCCGAGCGCGCCGCCGCGGGGACAAACCCATCGCGGTGCGGGATGTACCAGTCGAGCAGAAGCTCGGCCTCGATCAGGAACGCGTCGATATCGTAAGGTGGCACACGGTACTCGACGCCGGGCGCAACGGTGAGCGTAGCGGCAACCGGCTGGCGGTGCAGCGCGACCAGCACCTCGACCGCGGCGGCGTAGCGCTCCTCGATCGGCGCCGGCGGATCGCCCTCGACGACACCCTCGGTGCCCAAGTCCTCCAGCAGCACCAGACCTTCATTGAGGTCGGCGGCGTGGATCTGCGGCGCCGAGAGGCCGCGCTCGCGCAGCGCCCGCGCCATCGCGACGAAGGGCTTCACGTCCTCGGCCAAGTGCGCGATCGCGCTGTAGGGGAGGCCGCCGCGCACCGGCGGGCCATCGGGCCGGCGCGGCGCATTCATCAGGATGTATTTCTGCCCCTGGTGCGTGAGGCGCTCGTACGCGCGCGTCGAGGCGTCACCCTGCACATGCGTGCGCGGCTCGCCCGCCATGCCCTCCTGGATCAGGAAATGCCGGATCGCGGCGAGCCGCTCGATGCGCGGCGCAAAGCCACCATGGCCGGTGATCTCGGCGTTGCGCTGGTTCGGACCAAGATTCGGCGCGAGCGTGAACGCGATATCGAGCCGGTCGGCGGGCAGCACTTCGGCGGCGCGATCCGGCCATTCGAGCAGGACGACGGCGTTCTCGGCCGCTTCGTCGACGCCGAGCTCTGCTAGCTCGCCCGCGTGCGTCACGCGATAGAGGTCGGCGTGCACCACGGTGAAGCGCGGCAGCGCGTAGCTTTGCACCAGCGTGAAGGTCGGGCTCGGTACGTCGAGCGCCTCATCACCCGCGAGATGCCGGATCAATGCGCGCGCGAACGCCGTCTTGCCCGCCCCGAGGTCGCCCGAGAGCGTGACGAGATCGCCGGGCTTGAGAACGGAGGCGACATCGGCCGCGAGCCGGCGCGTCGCCTGCTCGTTGGGGAGCACGATCGAGAAGCTGGATGCGGGTGAGACGGCGAGCATCATTCAAACGGTGTAGCGGTTTTCTTGGCGCATCTTTTCCGAAAACCGGTGCCCAACCCCGATCGGGGTCGAGGACATGCTTTTCGGGATCATGCGCTACTCCGCCGCCGCCTCCTGCGGCGCCCGTTTGAGCGGGAAAATGCAGGTGACGGTGGTTCCTCGGCCCACGGCCGAATCGAGCTTCACCGTACCACCATGCAGCTCGACGAAGGAACGCACGATCGAAAGGCCAAGGCCCGCCCCGCGATGCTCCGAGCCGAGCGCATGGCTCTCGAACCGGTCGAATACGCGCTCGCTGATCTCGGATGGGATGCCCGGCCCTCGGTCGGTCACGCTGAATACGACCGCGCCGTCGCGCCGCTCTACGACAACGCGCACAACCTCGCCGGCCGGCGAGAAGCTGATCGCATTGGACAGGAGATTGAACAGGATTTGCCGCACGCGCCGCTCGTCGGCGAGGAAGCTGCCGATATCGGGCGCGGCGCGGACATCGAGCAGCACGGCCTTCTCGGCGATCCGGTCCTGCAGCCCAAGCACCGCCGCATCGACCGCAGTGCGGATGTCGACCTCTTTCAAGTCGAGCGGCATCGCGCCCGCATCGATGGTGGTGAGATCGAGGATATCGTTGATGATCGCGAGCAGCGCGCTCGAGGATTGGTCGATCGAGGCAAGATAATCGCGCTGCTTCTCGGTGATCGGTCCGATGGTCGGCCCGATCACGGGGTCGAGCAGCAGGTGCGCGAAGCCGATGATGTTGGTGAGCGGCGTGCGCAGCTCGTAGGAAACGTGCTGCACGAACTGGTTCTTGAGCCGGTCGGCATCCTGCAGCGCATCGGCGCGCTCGATCAGCGCGCGCTCGACGTTGACCGAGTCGGTGACGTCCTGGAAGGTCACGAGCGTCGCCCCGTCGGGCAGTGGCGCTGTCGTGCAGTCGAGCACGCTGCCGTCGGTGCGTTCGAGCCGTGCCTGGATCGGCTCTCGTGCCTCAAGCGAAGTGACCGCGCCGCGCAGGCGCATCCAGAACGGTTCGTCCGCGTAAAGCCGCGTGCACCACGCCATCACGGCTTCGATGTGCGGACGCTCGGCCGGGTCCGCGCCGTTGAGGTCGCTCGAATCGAGGCGCCACAGCCGCGCGAAGGCCGGATTGTGCAGGTCGAGCCGCCCGTCGCTGCCGAACACCGCGACGCCTTCGTTGAGTGCTTCGAGGGTTTCGCCCTGGACGCCGATCAGCGCCTCGTAGCGGCGCACCAATTTCAGCCGCTCGGTTACATCGTCGACCAGGTAGGTGACGCCGCCTTCCGGGTTCGGCGTCGTGACCACGCGCAGCGTGCGTCCGTCAGGCAAATACCATTCGTGCTGGCGCGGCTCGATCGCGCGATAGGCCTCGTGCAGCTCCGCCTTCCACTTGCGGAAGTCGGCCTGCTCCGGGAGCTTGCGCGCCGTTCGCAGCCGGTCGAGCACCGCTGAATCGCTCGGCTCGGAATCGAGGAAGGCCGGCTCGAACCCCCACAACTGGCGGAAAGCCGCGTTGTAGAACGTCAGGCGCTGGTCGGCCTTGAAGATCGCGACCGCGGTCGACAGCTGATCGAGCGTGCGCCGATGCGCCTCGGTCATGCGGGAGAGCTCGGCGCGCATCGTCTCGCTCTCGGTCACATCGATGCCGATGCCCGCGCTGCCGTCCCGGGAAGGGCGGTCTATCACTTGCAGGATGCGCCGCTGGCCGGCGACGATCACGGGCAAGCGCGCCTCGTAGGATGCGCCCGCCGCATGCGCATTGAACGCGCTGTCGCGCGCGCCCGGATCGAGAATTTCGAGGTTGCGCGCGACCGCATCCGTACCGTCGCGCCCCTCGACAGCGCGCGTATAGGCGGCGTTGACCCAGGTAAGGCGGCCGTGACCGTCGCGCGCCCAGACCGGAGCGGGGAGCGCTTCGAGCAGCTGCGCGACCGTGTCGACGTCGCGGCGCAGCTGCTCATGACTGGCGGCAAGCGCGGCGAGCTCGCTCTGAGTCTCGGTCAAGTCCTTGATGCGCAGCACCGCCCGGCCGCCGATCGCGCGGCCCTCAGCCAGGACGTGCCGCTGCTGCAAGGTGGTGAGCGCAAGCGAAAAGCTCTTGCCGTCGGTGCGCAGCGCGTCGACGGCTTCATCCATCCGCAGCGCTTGCTCCGGCCCGAGCCAGCTCCCGAAGGCAAGCACGCGGCGCGGCAGCGGCGTGCGCAACAGGATCGATACATCCCCCGAGATGTCGGGCTCGTCTGCGCCGGCGGGCCACACCACGATCACCTGCGGCTCGGCAAGCAACAGCGCACTGGCGCGGTCGCGCTCCTCGCGCAGCTCGTTGATTTCGGACTGGCGGGCCGCGCGCTCTCGTCCAGCGCGTGCGCGCGTGCGCAACAGCGCGATGGCAGTGGCGACCCCAAATACGATGACGCCGAGCGATAGCGTCAGGGCCGCGAATTCGTTCCGCTCGAGCGAGACGAACGCATCGAGGTAGTCCGAAATCGGAAGCAGTTCGCGCGTCTGCGCCGACGCGGAATTGGGCAGAAGGGTTGCGAAAGCCGCGCAGCTCCGGGCGAATCGCCCGTGCCACGGTTGCGTTTTGCCGCACCGCTTCCGGATCGTGTCCGGCATTCCCGTGCCCTTGCGGAGCAATTCCCCGGCCGGGACGAGGCCCCGGTTAACGACTCAACGCGACGGCATCCGCCATGCCGCTCGCGAATCAAATGACTTTAACCTCAAGGTGACTCGCGCCGTAAGAGTCCAGACCGTGAACGGCAAGGCTGCGGCAATCACCGCGAAGCGGGATGCATGACTCAGGCGAGTCGCTTGAACTGCGTGGAGGACGACTCCGCGCACACTTTTTTGCCGCGGCGCTGTCCCCATTGTCCACAGCGCGGAACTCTAGCCGAGTCGCAGCGCCTCGGCGCGGCGCACGATGTCGTCGAGGGTGAGCCGCGCAAGCGCGGCCACGAACGACCGCTCGGCTTCCGCCAGCGCGGGGAGCACGGCCTGTTCGAGGATGCGCGAGGTGGCGGCATCATCGTCGTCATGGCGGCTGTCGGCCGCGCGCAAAATGTCGGCAACGCTGATGCGCTTGCGTTCACGCGCAAGCTCGTAACCGCCGCGCGGGCCGCGCACCCCGTGGAAGATGCCCTCGTGCACCAGCGCCTGCAGCACGGGCTCCAGATGGCGTGCCGGCAGGTTATGGCGCGCGGCGAGTTTGCGCGCCGACACGGGGCGGTCGCGCCCCTGCAGCGCGACGTCAACCACGGCCGCGATCGCGAGCAGACCTTTGCGCGGAAGAAATGACATCGGGGGAAAGGAGTTAAAGGGAGGGTATTGAGATACTAGGCGGGACCCGGCGGTTTTCGCAAGTCGGTTCCGCCCGCTCCGGTTGAGCCGAATCCGCCGATTCCACGTGCGGTTCCCTCCAGTTCCGTCACCTCGCGCAGCGCGAGCCGCGCAACATGCGCCACGACGAGCTGCGCCATGCGCATGCCGCGCGTGAGGGCGAACGGCGCGCTCCCGTGATTGATCAGCAGCACCTGGATCTCGCCGCGGTAATCGGCATCCACGGTACCGGGCGAATTGAGGACAGTGACGCCGTGATTGCGCGCGAGGCCCGAGCGCGGACGGACCTGGGCCTCCGTGCCGGGCGGCAATGCGATGGCGATGCCGGTCGGCACGGCGGCGTACTGGCCGGGCGCAATCGTGAGCGGCGCGTCGGCCGGCACGGCCGCCAACAGATCGAGGCCTGAGGCGCTGGCGCTCTGATAGGAGGGCAACGGCAGATCGGCGCCGTGGGGCAGGCGCATCATGCGCACGGTGATCTCGCTCATGGCGATGCACCGTCGATCGCGTCGGCGATACGCGCGATCAGCATGGTGGCCACCTCGTCCTTGGACTGCGTCGGCCAATGCTCCACGCCCTTGGCGGTCACCAGGTGGATGGTGTTGCGGTCGCCGCCCATGACACCGCTTTCCGTCGAAACGTCGTTTGCCAGAATCCAGTCACAGCCCTTGCGCCAGAGCTTCGCCGTGGCGTGCTCGACAACCTTCTCGGTCTCCGCCGCAAAGCCGATGACGAGTTTCGGGCGCTTGGTCTTGAGTTTGCTGATGCGCGAGAGGATGTCGGGATTTTCGACCAGCGAAAGCTGCGGCGGAGCCTCGCCCTCCTTCTTGAGCTTCTGCTCGCCCATGTCCGTCGTACGCCAGTCCGCGACGGCGGCGGCAAAGACGCCGATATCCACCGGCAGCGCCGACTCCACCATCTGCAGCATTTGGCGAGCGGTTTCGACGTGCACGGTCTTCACACCGGGTGGATCGGGCAGGTTCACCGGGCCGGTGACCAGCGTCACGGTCGCGCCGGCCGCGGCCGCCGCACGCGCTATCGCGTAGCCCTGCTTTCCGGACGAGCGGTTTGCGATGTAGCGCACCGGATCGATCGGCTCGTGCGTCGGGCCGGCGGTGATCAGGATGCGCTTGCCGGCGAGCGGCTTGTCGACGGAAGCCGGTACGTCTGCCGCGACCGTGCGATTGCCCAGAATTTTCTCGATCGCCGCAACGATCTCGAGCGGTTCGGCCAGGCGGCCGAGACCGGCCTCGCCACTCTCCGCCATCTCGCCCGCGTTGGGGCCGACAGTGATGACGCCGTCGGCGAGGAGGACTTTCAGATTGCGCTGCGTCGCGTTGTTGGCCCACATGCGCGCGTTCATCGCGGGCGCGAGCAGGATTTTCTTGTCGGTCGCAAGCAGCACGGCGGTCGCGAGATCGTCCGCATGGCCGTTCGCCATCTTGGCCATGATGTCGGCGGTCGCAGGCGCGACCACGATCAGATCATTGTCGCGCGCGAGACGGATGTGCCCCACGTCGAATTCGCTGTGCTGGTCGAACAATTCGGTGAAGGGCTTTTCCCCCGCGATCGCCCCGACCGACATCGGCGTGACGAATTCCTGCGCCGCGCGGGTCATCACGACGCGCACCGCGAAGCTGCGCTCGCGCAGACGCCGGATCAGGTCGAGCGATTTGTAGGCCGCAATCCCGCCCGCAATGATGAGCAGCACGGGGCGCGCGGCAGTCTCGCTTGGCGCCGCCTCGGATCGCCAGGCCGGCCTACGCGCACTCGCCGCGCTTGCGGGAGCAGCCTCCGCCGCCTCTTCGGCGAGCAGCAGACGGACTTCCTCCTCCATCGAGCGACCGTTCGCGGCCGCGCGCAGCCGCAGCCGCTTCTTCACGCTCTCGGGCAGGCTGCGGACCGTCAGGGAGCCCATGCCGGTAAGCTAGCTCATGATTGCATTGCAATCAATGCAATCATGAGCTAGCTTATTCGGCGGCGTGCAGCGTCGGAATGCGCGATACGTCCACGCGCCGCTGCGCGTGCCACAGGTCGTATGCGCGTTGCAGGTTAAGCCAGAGCGCCGGACCGTTGCCGCAGAGCTTGCCGATCTTCACGGCCATCTCGGCGGTAACCGGGCCCTTTTCGTTCAGAATGTCGTAGAGCGCTTGGCGCGAGACGCCCAGCAGCCGCGCAATCTCGCTCTTCGGCTTTCCAAGCGCCGGAAGGACATCCTCACGCAGCAACTCGCCCGGATGCAACGGCTTGATGTCTCGATGCCGTTTCGCCCGATACTCAGCCATCAGTGATAGTCCTCGTAATCGACGCGCAGGGCGTCCTCGCCATCCCACTCGAATGTGATCCGCCAAGTTCGGGTCACCGTCACCGAGTATCGCCTTGGCCGGCTTTGCAATGGATGGAACCGGTAACCCGGCAAGTTCAAGTCTTCCGGGCGGCTCGCAACATCGAGCTCAAGCAAGACGCGCCCCACACGTGCAACCTGATCCGGCCGGATGCCGCGCGCATCGGCTTCATTCCAGAACCGCTGAAGCGCCTTGCTGCGAAACGACCGGATCAGGATTAGAGCCCCCGCGTCGACGTGTCAAGCAACGCTTGACACTCAGACCACCTTCCAGATCACCACCGCGAGCAGCGCGGCGATCACCCACAGCGCGACCCTCGTCCAGCGGCTGCCCCGGGCCTCCGCCTCGCCGATCGCCGCCACCGTTTCGGGGGCGAGCACCAGCCCGTCGCGCGTCGCGGCATCGAGCTGATCCGTGATCCGCGCGGCGCGGCCGAGCAGGCCCGGCACGTCGCCGAAGAATTTCCCGACTTCGCCCGCGCCCTGCGCGGCATCCTCGAGCCGGCCGGCGGGCCCCAGATGCCGCTCGATCCATTCCTTCACCACCGGTTCGGCAGTCGCCCACATGTCGAGGTTGCGATCGAACGAGCGCGCCACGCCTTCGACCACCACCATGGTCTTCTGCAGCATCAGCAGCTCCGGCCGCGTCCGCATGTCGAACAGGCCGGTCACCTCGAACAGCAGGGTCAGGAGCTTTGCCATCGAGATTTCCGAAGCGGATTTGTTGTGGATCGGCTCGCCGATGGCGCGGATCGCCTGCGCGAAGCTCTCGACTGAATGGTGCGGCGGCACATAGCCGGCCTCGAAGTGCACCTCGGCGGTGCGGTGGTAATTGCCGGTGATGAAGCCGTAGAGGATCTCGGCGAGGAAGCGCCGTTCCTTCGGCGAGAGGCGGCCCATGATGCCGAAATCGACCGCCGTAATGCGGCCCTCGGCATCCACGAACAGGTTTCCGGGATGCATGTCGGCATGGAAGAAGCCGTCGCGCAGCGCATGGCGCAGGAAGGCCTGCAGCAGCGCGCGCCCGAGCGCCGGCAGATCGAGCGCGCGCGCCTCCAGCGCGGCGCGATTGGAGAGCGGCGTTCCGTCGATCCACTCCAGCGTGAGAACGGTGCGCGCGGTGCGCTCCCAGTCGATTGCGGGCACGCGGAAATCCGCATCGCCCTTCGTGTTGTCACGCATCTCGGCGATCGCGGCGGCTTCGAGGCGCAGGTCCATCTCGATCGCCATCGAACGCGCGAGCATGTCGACCGCGTCGACAAAGCGCAGCCGCCGCGCCTCGGCCGAATGGCGCTCCGCGTTACGCGCCGCGAAAAAGAGCGTGTCGAGATCGGACCTGAAGCGCCGCTCGATGCCGGGGCGCAGCACCTTGACGGCGACAAACTCCAACCCTTCCCGCTCATTCCCGCGCAAGCGGGAATCCAGTTCTTTGGCCCCTGGGTCCCCGCTTTCGCGGGGACGAGCGGATGAAATTTCCGCCTTGTGCACCTGTGCGATCGAGGCGGCCGCGACCGCCGGGCCGAACGACGCGAACAGCTCAGCGACCGGCTTGCCGAGCGCAGCCGCGACCGCAGCCTCCGCTTGCTCTTGCGGGAACGGCGCCATCTTGTCCTGCAGCGATTCGAGATCGCGCGCGAACGCGGGCCCCACGATGTCGGGGCGCGTGGCGAGGAACTGCCCCATCTTCACGTAGGTCGGCCCAAGCCGCGTCAGCGCCGCGGAGAGCTTGACCGTGGAGCCCGCATGGCTCGGCCGCTCCAGCAGCCGCGCGAGCTTCAGGGCGAGCCGCGCCGGTCCGGGCAGAGGCGCGGGATCGACGATGCCGAGCACGCCTTCGCGGGCGAAGACGAAGCCCGCGCGTGAGAGCCGAAACAGATGGCCGGCAGCAGCGATCACAAGCGCCAGCCGGAATGCAGCGCCACGATGCCGCCGGTCATCAGGCGGTGCGACGCGCGCGCAAAGCCCGCGGCGCGCATCATGTCGGCAAACGCGTGCGGACGCGGGAAGCGGCGGATCGACTCGATCAGATAACGGTAGGGCTCGGCGTCGCCCACCACCGCACGGCCGAGTGCCGGCACGACGTTGAAGGAATAAAGCTCGTAGAGCGCATCGAGCCCGGGCACATCCACGTTGGAAAACTCGAGGCAGAGGAACCGGCCGCCGAGCTTGAGCACGCGATGCATTTCGGCGAGCGCCACATCGATGCGCGGCACATTGCGGATGCCGAACGCGATCGACACCGCGTCGAAGCTCTTGTCCGGAAACGGCAAGCTCTCGGCATTCGCGTCGACGAACGTCACGGCGTCGTCGAGCCCGCGCTCGAACGCGCGTCCGCGCCCGACGGCGAGCATCTCGGCATTGATGTCGGCGACGGTCGCGCGCGTGCCCGCGCCGCCTGCGCGAATCGTGCGAAACGACACGTCGCCGGTGCCGCCTGCGACATCCAGAAGCGCGAACGCCCGTTCCGGCTTTTCGTCAAGACGGCCGGTGCCGCCTTTCGGTGGCGGATTGATCGCGGTCACCAGCGCGTCCTTCCAGGCGCGATGCAGCCCGCCCGACATCAGGTCATTCATCAGGTCATAGCGCCGCGCCACCTTGTGGAACACGTCGTCGACCAGCGCCTGCTTTTCGGAAAGCGGCACGGAGCGGTTGCCGAAATGGGTGTGGTCGCGCATGCGGCGACCATAGCGCGGGCGGTGTTTGGACGCTACATAACCAACCCAGCCCTCATGGTGAGGAGGCGCCCACTCCGCTCCCTCATCCTGAGGAGGGCCGAAGGCCCGTCTCGAAGGATGGCCGCGCACTCCGAGTTTGTGGCCATCCTTCGAGGCTCGCTGCGCTCGCACCTCAGGATGAGGTTCTGAGAGCGCTCCTCAGGATGAGGTCAGAGTTAACCATGCCCGAACTTCCCGAAGTCGAAACCGTGCGCCGCGGCCTGCAGCCCGTGATGGAGGGCGCACGCTTCGTGCGCGTCGAGCAGCGCCGGCCGGATCTGCGCTTTCCGTTTCCGAAGAACTTCAACAAGCGGCTCGAGGGCGCGACGATCGAGGGCCTCGGGCGGCGCGCGAAGTACCTGCTCGCCGAGCTCTCCTCCGGCGAGGTGTTGCTGATGCATCTCGGCATGTCGGGGTCGTTCCGGGTGCTGCACGGGAGCGACGAGGAGGGACCCGGCAAATTCCATCACGCGCGCGGCAAGCTCTCGGCGCACGACCACGTGGTGTTCCACATGTCGAACGGCGCGATCGTTACCTTCAACGACCCGCGCCGCTTCGGCTATATGAAGCTGATCGCGCGCGATGCGCTGACGCGCGATCCGATGATCGCGCTGCTTGGACCCGAGCCGCTCGGCAATGCGTTCGACGGCGCGATGCTGGCGCAGGCCTGCCAGGCCAAGAAGACCTCGCTCAAGGCGGCGCTGTCAGACCAGCGCGTGGTGGCAGGTCTCGGCAACATCTATGTGTGCGAAGCGCTGCACCGCGCGCATCTGTCGCCCAAGCGCATCGCCTCGACGATCGCGAACCGGAAGGGCGAGCCGAACGCGCGCGCGCACGCGCTCGCCGAATCGATCCGCGCGGTGCTCAACGATGCGATCCGTGCCGGCGGCTCGTCGCTACGCGACCATCGCCGCACCGACGGCGAGCTCGGCGACTTCCAGCACAATTTCCGGGTCTACGATCGCGAAGGCGAAAAGTGCGTAACGCCGCGCTGCAAAGGCACGATCAGGCGCATCGTGCAGGGGACGCGGTCGACGTTTTTTTGTCCGGTGTGTCAGAAGTGATCCAGACCTCATCCTGAGGAGCGAGCGCAGCGAGCGTCTCGAAGGATGGCCACAAGCTCGGAGTATGATGCCATCCTTCGAGACGCGCCTTCGGCGCTCCTCAGGATGAGGCCCGGTGTCACCCCTTCACATACACCGCCTGCTGCGTCACGACGAAATCCACGCGCCCGTCGCTCAAAGCCTGCAAACACTCCTCAGGCCGGTTGACGATCGGCTCCTCGTGCACGTTGAATGAGGTGTTGATCAGCACCGGCAGCTCGGTCTGGTCGCGGAAGCGGCGCAGGATCGCGGCAAACAGCGGGTTCTCGTCGCCATGCACGATCTGCGGGCGCGCGGTGCCGTCGACATGCACGACCGCGGGAATGCGCGCGCGCCATTCGGGTTTCACGCCGCAGGTGATGGTCATGAAGTGCGCCGCGTAACGGTTCACGTCAGTAATCTCGAACACGCGCGCCGCGTCCTCCTCCAGCACGTAAGGCGCGAACGGCATGAACTCGGAGCGGTCGAGCCGCTTGTTGAGCAGGTCGTTGATCGCATGATCGTGCGGTGACGCGATGATCGAGCGCGCGCCGAGCGCACGCGGGCCGAACTCCATGCGGCCGGTATAGATCGCGCCCGCCTTGCCGGCGCGGATCAGGTCGACCGCGGTCTCGACCGGGCGGCCGGCGAGGCGCCGCATCCCGGCCGAGGCGAGCACGTCGTCGATGCGGCCGTCGTAGTTCTGTCCGAGATAGACATTGTCGAGCCGGTGGCGATGGCGCAGCCAGGTGTCGGTGCCGTCGCGCTCGTGCAGGAAGGCCAGCGCCGCGCCGACCGAGAGGCCCTCGTCGCCCATCGCCGGAAACACGAACACCTCGTCGAGCGGCAGCGTTTCGGCGAGCAGCCGGTTGAGCCGCACGTTGGCGAACAGGCCGCCGGCCATCGCGAGCTTGCGCGCGCCCGTGCGCGCGAGCCAGAAGCGCACCGACTGCACGGTGAAATCTTCCGCAACCTTCTGGATCGAGGCCGCGATGGTCTCGCGATCATGGCCCTGGCAGAGGCCGAGAAACTTCTCGCGCATCGCGGACCAGTTCTTGAAATCGGTTTCGATCAGCCCGGTCGTGTCATTGAAGCGGAACTGCGCAGCCATCTCATCCGCGAGCTTCGGCTCGCCATAGGCGGCGAGCCCGGTGAGCTTTCCCTCGTGGCGCAGCATGCGGAAGCCGCACGCGACTGTCGCGTAGCCATAAGCGCTGGCGAGGCCGGTTTCCTTCAGCGTCTTGGTGAGCCAGCGGTCGTCGCCGTAGAAGCATTCGAGCGCGCCGTCTTTCAGGCCGCGCATCGAATAGCTGACATTGTCGCCGATGCCGTCCGACGTATAGACCAGCGCCTCATTCCAGTCGGTGTAGAACAGCGCGGCGAGCGCGTGGCTCGCGTGATGGTTGGCGAAATAGATTTTCGCGTCAGGCCGGAACGAATTGTCCTTCAGGAAGCGGTCGGCGCGGAACAGCTGGTGCGTATCGGTGACGCCGAAGCGATGGGAGAGCACCGCAAGCTCGCGGTGCGTGCGCTCTTTCCCCTGCCAGCGCCGATACGTGTACCAGAGCTCGCGCGGCAGTGAGAAGCGGTCGTGATAGGTCGGAAACCAGCCGCGCGTGGTGGCGATCGCGTCGACATCGCTACGCCGCCAGCCCGCCACACGCAGCACCTCGTCGATCGAGAGCCAGGGCACCTTCTCGCCCGAGCCCTTCACGCGCGTCATCCGCTCCTCGGACACCGCGGCGACCAACTCGTAGTCGTCGAACGCGGCCGCCGAGGAGTCGTGCACGCCGGCATGGATCGCCAAGATACGCAAAGAGGGCACCTAACTCTTGCTTTGGGGGAGGGGGTTTGGCGCGAGGCGATTACCATTCATGCCGCGCGGGCGGAAGGGGTTGGGGTGGGGCGCGGTGCGGAGAGCGGGCCGCAAACTCAGGCCTGTTCCCCTCCCCCTTGCGGGGAGGGGCTAGGGGTGGGGGTCGATGATTGGGGCACGTTGGTCGCGACAAACTGCGACCCCCACCCCGACGCTCACTGCGTTCGCGTCGACCCTCCCCGCAAGGGGGAGGGTAAGCACCGCGCTTGCCGTCCGCGCGGCCCGCTCTCACTCCCCGATTGCACCCGCTTGACCCTTCGCCTTCGCGCAGCGACGCTTGGCCCGCATGGTCGAGCGCACCACCGATCCGCCGCCTGCCGACGCGAGCGCTCCGCAGCCTCCCGTTCCGCGCATCGGTGCGGATGGGGAGCCGGTCTATGACCAGGAGTTCTTTCTCGCGCTGGCTTATCTCGGTCATGAGGTATGGAATCGATGGCTCGCTAGCAATCCTGAGATTGCAGTCACGTTCGAGGGTCTCAATTTCCGCGAGGCACACAAATCGCTCAGCTTCGCAGATTTTCGATTTGGCAACGAAACCAACTTTTCCGGCGTAGTCTTCGGAATCGGAGCAAATTTCTGGAAAGCAAGATTTGGTTACGGAACCAATTTTGCGGGCGCCATATTTGATGACTGGGCATATTTTTGCGACGCGATTTTTGGTGATGGAATCAATTTCTACGCTGTAAGTTTTTCTGACCGACCCAATTTCTCTGGCGTTGCGTTTGGGGAAAGGGCTGACTTTTCCTACGCAACGTTTGGCTTTGGTGCGGACTTTTCCGATACGATCTGGGGATTGTCCGCTAGGTTCAACTTTGCGACGTTTTTGGGGGGAGGGAAATTTCACGGTGCGATCTTTGAATTGGGAGCCGATTTCTCTGGTGTAACGCTGTCGTACGTTGCGGATCTCTCCGGTACGACGTTTGCGGGAGACGCAGATTTTTCTGCGCGCTCATTTGAAGATTGGAAACAGTTAAGATCGCAGCAGATTGAATCTTCACCGATCCTGCGATCGTGGCCGCAAGAACAAAAGGAGTTTTTCATAACTCTTCAAACCGTGCCAAATGAAGTCGGCGCCGGGCCCGACACCTTCTCGTCGGTTAGTTTTTCGAACACCCGGTTTTTGGGATTTGCAGATTTTTCCGGCCGCAACTTCACAAAACGGTGTAACTTTACCGGCGCGCAATTCCAGCAACCTCCATCGTTCGAGGCAGGATATCATCTTGACCGCCTCGATTTATACGGTGCCAAAATTAGCTTTGCTGGATACTTTCAATTCCGATTTTTTTGGCGCCTCGTATGGTCGCTCACTCGCAAATCGATTTTTCCGACGCCCGGATGGACCACTGACAGTAATATCGCAAATCGACTCCGCAGGATGCGCGATCTTGCCGAAGCCACCAGCAATCACGATCTCGAACGCGATCTGTACATTGAGGAACGCAAGGCCGAACGCGGTATTTTACTCGCGCAGTACTGGCGTGGAAAATGGCAATCGCTTCTTAGGCCTAAACTTTATGCGCACTGCCTTTGGATCGCGGTTATGTCTGCATTCTCTCTTCTTGCCGACTACGGCCGCAGCTTCGTGCGCCCGTTCGTCGCGCTGGCCCTCAGCGTCCCGCTCCTCTGGTGGGCGTACTCGTCGGTTCTCATCCCGCCCTCCGACCCAATCAAACTCACCGACTTCCGCCGCGCCACATGGGCCTTCGCGATCTCCAACGCCGTACCCTTTGTCGGCGCGCTCACCCTGGAGCGCGACGTCAAGCTCACTTGCTCTGCGGCGACCGGCCGATCAACGAAACACAGGCGCAGGCAAGCGGTCAGCCGCTCTGCGTGCCCATTCCCGGCCGGCGCTTCCAGCTCCTCGCGCTCGCCCAATTCATCTTCTCCGCGCTGTGCATCTTTTTCGCCGGCCTCGCGCTGCGCAATTATTTCAAGCTGCGCTGACCAGCAGCATCTTGGCCATTATATCAATAAAGTCCTTGACTTTGCCACAAACAAGGAATATGCGCACAATGCCTTGCTCGTCGAGGGGCGTCAACCGGTGACGCTGGTTAGATAGATTAAGCGGGAAGCGCGGGCGGAGATCAGCCAAGCGGTCCCGGGGTGAATGCGAAGGCATTCACTTGTGCGGCGCCTGCGCGGTGGGCCTCGTCAGCCCGCCACCCGGGCGGCTTCGGGACCCGCCCTTGGGGCACTACGACCCCTGTGCGAGGAGCTCGCTCAAAGCCCGGTCTGATCGCCGGGGGAAGCGCGGCCCGGAGCTGGGCGAAGGCCTAACGGCTTTCGCTAGAGCCGCCGCAGAGCGCCGAGAGGCGCGCCGGGCCCGCGTCATGGGCTCGGCCATCTCAGGCGATCCTGAGATGGGTCCTACCGCGAGGCGGACCACGGGTGCGGCGCTTCCGCACCAGCGCCTGTCGGCGCTCTGCTCCCCTCACGTTTTCGGGGAGCGGAAACAGACAAAGGGCACCCCGGCGCCCTGCCTAAACCGGGCGGCGGAGCTTTGCTGTTTGACAATCGAAGATGTTAGCGACGAACCGATCGCGGATCGCGCTTGCCCCACCGCCCCGCGTCGACCTGCGCCAGGAAATCGCCGAGCGTCTGGTTGAACAGCGCCGGCTCCTCGATGTTCACGGTGTGGCCGCTCTTCGGGAAGATCGCGAGGCCGGACGTGGCGATGTGCTTCTTCAGATAAACGCTCGGCTCGATGCAGGCGTCGTCCTCGTCGCCGCAGATGATCAAGGTCGGCAGCGTGATTTTCTTGATCTCGTCTTCGAATTCATAAATCGGCGGCCGTCCGGCCTGATAGCCGCGCATCGTGTTGGCGGCGCCCTTCGCCGAGTGGCTGGCGAACTGGTCGTAGAACTCCTTGTAGCCGCGCGGGTCTTTTACCTCGAAGGGAATGCGCGACGGTCCCATGCCGTAGGTCTTGGCCACGCCGTCCGACCCGACCTTGTCGAATTCGGCAGCCGTTGCGCGGGCGGTCTCGCGGAATTCATTGAGAACGCCGCGCTCCGATCCCGACCCGGTGCCCGCCATGGTCAGCGACAGCGCGCGACCCGGATATGTCATCCCGACGTTGAGCGTCGCGTAGCCGCCCTGCGACAGTCCGCAGATGTGCGCCTTCTCGATCTTCAGGTGATCCATCACGGCGATCACGTCGTCGCGGAAGTGCTCGTAAGAGTAGGACGCGGGATCGGCCGGAACGTCGGAGGGGTGATAGCCGCGGAACGAGAACGTCGCGCAGCGATAGCGCCGCGCGAAGTAGCGCATCTGCGGCTCCCAGGCGCGCCAGTCGCCGGCGAACTCGTGCACGAAGACGAGCGGCGTGCCGCTGCCCGCTTCCTCGTAATGCAGGCGCACCTTGTCGCGGGCGGTCGCAAAGGGCATGGGCGTCCTCCGGATGGTTGTGCGCGCAGGCCTATCACCCGCTCATTCCCGCGCAAGCGGGAATCCAGTTCTTTCTTTGCTTGGCTCTGGGTCCCCGCTTTCGCGGGGACGAGCGGAGCTACTTGAGATGCTCGCCCGCAAAGCTGATCAGCGCGGCATTCACTTCATCCGGGCGCTCCTGCTGGATCCAGTGCCCGGCACCCTCGAGGATGATCTTGCGCAGGTTCGGCACGACGCTCTCAAGTTCATCGAGTGCGCGCCGGCCCATCGAGCCGGTGATCACCGCGTCGTTCGATCCCGCAATGAATAGCGCCGGCTGCGTGATGCGCGCGTCCTGCCACGGCGCGGTCAGCTCCCAGTTGCGGTCGATGTTGCGGTACCAGTTGAGGCCGCCGCGAAAGCCGGTGCGCCGATACTCGGTCGCGAACACGTCGAGATCGGATTCGGAGAGCCACGGCGGCAGCGGTACGTCGCGCGCGGGCCCGAGGAAACCCTTCGCCCGGTCGACATAGAGGCTCATCTTGTCGTCACGCGGCGTATCGCCGAAGCCGATGTAAAAGTTGCGCGCAAGCGTGTAGCGCGGGTCGCGCGAGAACTCTTCCTCGGCCGCCCGCTCCTGGAAATAGATCCAGTAGTAGTCGCCCTTGCCGGCCTTCTTCAGCGTTTCGAGCGGCGCCGCGCGGCCGCGCCGTCGGTGCGGCACGCTCATCGCGGCGACCGCCGGAAAGAGATCGGGCCGCAGCAGCGCCGCGTGCCAGGCGACCGGCGCGCCCCAGTCGTGGCCGACGATCAGCGCACGCGTCTCGCCGAGCGCGGACACCAGCGCGACGATGTCGCCGACGTTGTGGAAGATCGTGTAGGCGGCGATATCGTCCGGCGCGCTCGTTTGGCCGAAGCCGCGCATGTCAGGCGCCACCGCGCGAAAGCCCGCCTCTGCCAGCGCCTTCAATTGATGCCGCCACGAGTACCAAAGCTCCGGCCAGCCGTGGCACATCAGCACCAGCGGACCTTCGCCGCATTCGGCGACGTGCATCTCGATCCCGTTCAGCGCGATCTGGCGGTGCGTGATGTCGGCCATCAGAACGAGCGATCGCTAGAAAGAACGGCCGGGCAGGACCAGGAGCTTCGGCTTCGCTGGCAGCGTGTGCTTCGAGAGAACCACCGAGGGCACATCGGCGCGCTCGACGTCCCAGTCCTTGCTGATGCGCTCCATGAAGCGGTTGAGCGTGTAGGTGGAGAAGAAGTGCATCGGGATCATCAGCGGCGCCTTGAGCGAGACCAGCACCTCGATCATGCCTTCGAGGTCGAGCGTGTAGGAGCCGTCGACCGGCACCAGCACGACATCGACGCGGCCGATCTCGTTCAATTGCTGCTGGGTCAGCGTGTGATGCAGATGGCCGAGATGCGCGATGCAAAGGTTCGCGACCTCGAAGATGAAGATCGAATTGCCATGGCGCTGCGTGCCGCCCGCATAGTCGCGGATGTTGGTCGCGACCGAGCGCACCCGCACGTCCTGGAACTGCAGGTCGTGGTCGGTCGGGCGCCCGTCATCCTTCCAGCCGCGCAGCACGAACCTGATGCCGGGCTCCGGCCGGTCGGTGTAGTGCGTCGAATGGGCCCGGTTCATGGTCACGATGTCGGGCAGCACCGACGGGCGCACATAGTCGTTGTAGTCGGTCGCGATGCGCACGAGCTTCGGGCTCTCGATCAGGAAGGTGGAGTGGCCCGCATAGCTGATGCGCACCTCACCTTCCTTCAGCGCGGCGAGGCGCAGCGCGGCCGGAACGAACGGCGGGCGATGCTGCGCGACGAGCCCTGGGCAGGACTCGGCCATCTCGGGCTTCACCGGCGCCGCGCCCTGCGCGAGCGCCGCCAGCGGCACGACGGAAAGGATCGCTGTCAGAAGAAAGCGCATCGGTCGCTCCATGCAGCCCGGCACTGCATGGATAGCAAAAAACCCTCTCCCGGCGGGAGAGGGTTTCGGTGGCTGACGTGCGAATTAGCGCTGAACGATCAGTCCGCGTGCCGTGACCACGACCCAGCGGCCGTCCTGGCGCTTGATCGCCTCGATGCGGCCGATGCCGGGCGCCACGATGCCGGGCTCCACCTCGATGATGCCGTGGCGGCTTTCGATCAGCGCGGCGCCGTCATAGACGCGGCGCAGGACGTAATCGTGCAGGATGGGCGGCTTCAGCGTGGTCGGCGGGTCGCCGAGGACCATCGGGACAGGCGTTGCTGTTGCTGCCTGTTTCTGGGCGGAAATCGAGCCGGTCGTCTCCGGTGCGGC
Organism: Xanthobacteraceae bacterium; assembly: GCA_049698215.1. Lineage (GTDB taxonomy): Bacteria > Pseudomonadota > Alphaproteobacteria > Rhizobiales > Xanthobacteraceae > PALSA-894. The sequence continues at coordinate 21,261 of JBAVXH010000433.1, forward strand.
TTGCGCCGCCATCAGCTTGCGCTGCTCGGCCTGGGCCTTCTCGATGCGCTCGAGCGATTCGGTGATCTTGCTGCTTTGCTGGCTCGCCGCGGCCGTGGTCGTGTTCACCGTCGTCTTCAGCGCGGTGACATTGTCGCTCAGCGACTTGGTGAAGGCGCGAAGCTGCGTGATCGTATCCTTCAGCGCCTTGATGTCGTCGGCCGGATCCTTTGCGGCAGCGACGGCGACGGGCTCGGCCTGTGGCGCAAGCAGGTGACCGAACTTCGCAACACCGAGCGAGCCGCCGATCGCGCCGAAGCTCGCCGCGATGGCAATGCAGGCGGCGAGCAGCGCGAAGCGCGACGTGCTCGCCCGCGCGGCAGGCTTCTCGGTCTTCGGCTGAACCCGGCGCAGGATGATCGCCTTTGCGGGCTCGATCTGCGGGGCGGGCGGCAGGGTGGGCGCTTCGGCCGTGGTTTCGGCTTTGGCTTCGACCTTGGGCTCGATCTTTGCCGGCTCGGCTTTCGCCTCAACCTTGATCTCGGGCGCCTCGGGCTTCGCGGCCTCGGGCTCAGTCTTCGGAGTGATGATCTCGGCGGTCTCGGGCTTGATCTCCGGCGCAATCGAAGGCGCGTCGGTCAGGGTCGGCTCGATCTTGGGCGTCTCATCGCTGGACATGGGGCGTCGTCCCAATAGATGAAAATTCACCCATTGGTAACTTTCAGTTCTTACCGGGCCGTTAACGGATTGTTGCCGCGACCGGGCGCTTTCGCGGCTTTATTGCAGGAACTGGTTACCTCTGCGCTCCGCGCCGATGGTCGACGCTGGACCATGACCTGGCAGGATCGTCACGTCGTCGCCCAGCGGCAGCAGCTTGCCCTTGATACCGGCGATCAGCTCGTCGTGGTTGCCATAGTGAAAGTCGGTGCGGCCGACCGAGCCCTGAAACAGCGTGTCGCCGACCAGCGCAAAGCGCGAGGGCACATTCACGAAGACCAGATGTCCCGGCGTGTGACCGGGAACGTGCAGCACCCCGAACGTAAGATCTCCGACGCTGATCGTCTCGCCTTCGATGAGCCAGCGCGTCGGGATCACGTTGCGCGCGTCCGAGATGCCGAAGCGCGCGGCCTGCTGGTCGAGGTTCGCGAGCAGGAAGCTGTCGCGCTCGCCGGGACCTTCGATCGGCAGATCGAGCTGCTCGGCAAGCGCCGCCGCGCCGCCCGCATGATCGATGTGGCCGTGCGTGAGCAGGATTTTCTCAGGCGTGACCTTGAGCTGCGCGATCGCCTCGCGGATGCGCGGAACATCGCCGCCCGGATCGACGATCGCGGCGCAATTGGTGGCTGTGCACGCGACGATCGAACAGTTCTGCGCGAACGCCGTGACCGGGACAATGGTGACTTTGAGCGGCTGCATGGCGGTCATAGGGTGAAGCCGCTCTCCTGCGCGAGGGCCTTCAGCGACTTCTCGGGCCGCGCGCCGAGATGCTGGATCACTTCGGCTGCCGCGATCGCACCGAGCCGCGCGCAATTGCGGTGATCCTGATCGCGCGCAAGCCCGGTGAGAAATCCGGCGGCGAAGAGATCGCCCGCGCCCGTCGCATCGACGAACTTGTCGATCGGGACCGCCGAGACCGATTCATGGCTCTCGCGCGAGACGACCACGCAGCCCTTCTCGCTGCGCGTCACGGCGGCGAGCTTGATATCATTGCGCAGCGCTTTCACAGCGGTGTCGAAGTCGGCGGTCTGGTAGAGGCTCTTCAGCTCCGCCTCGTTGGCGAAGACCAGATCGACCGCACCGGAGCGCATCAGCTGGAGGAATTCGTCGCGATAACGGTCCACGCAAAACGCGTCCGAAAGCGTCAAGGCGACCTTGCGGCCCGCAGCGTGCGCGATCGTCGCGGCCTTGCGGAAGGCTTCCTTGGCGGGCGGCGGGTCCCACAAATACCCTTCAAGATAGACCCAGCGCGCAGACGCGATTTGCTGTTCGTCGAGGTCGGACGGCGTGAGGTTCTGGGCGGCGCCGAGAAACGTGTTCATGGTGCGCTCGCCGTCGGGCGTCACCAGAATGTAGCTGCGCGCCGTCGAGGGGCCGTCAGCGGCGACCGGCGTCGTGAAGGCAACGCCCATCGCGCGGATGTCGTGCGCGAAGGCCTTGCCGAGCGTGTCCTCCTTCACCTTGCCGACAAATGCGGCGCGCGCGCCAAAGCTCGCAATCCCCGCGATGGTATTCGCCGCCGAGCCGCCGGATATCTGCGTCGACGGCCCCATCGAGGCATAGATCGCCTCCGCGCGCGGCTCGTCGATCAGGCTCATGGCTCCCTTGCTCATGCCGTGCTTGACGAGAAAGTCGTCCTCGGTGCGCGCGATCACGTCGACGATGGCGTTGCCGATGCCAAGGACATCGTAGGCGGTAGGCATCGGCGGGCTCCATTTGGGGGAAAGGGGAGACCGCGCGCACTATCACGCGCCGTGCCGTGCCGGCAACAAGGCTTGCGCCGCCGCGCCTCGCCGTGGCATCTGACGCGCCGCAAGCGGAGACACCCATGGCGTTCCAGCAGCGTGTGTTTTCCGGGGTGCAGCCGACCGGCAACCTGCACCTCGGCAATTACCTCGGCGCGATCAAGAAATTCGTCACCCTGCAGGAGCAGTTCGACTGCATCTATTGCGTGGTCGACATGCATGCGATCACCGTGCCGATCGACGTGTGGGGTGGTCCGGAGGAGCTTCGCCGCCAAACGCGCGAGGTGACGGCGGCCTTCATCGCGTCCGGGATCGATCCGAAGAAGAACATCGTGTTCAACCAGAGCCAGGTCGCCGAGCATGCGGAGCTCACCTGGGTGTTCAACTGCGTCGCTCGGCTCGGCTGGCTCAACCGCATGACCCAGTTCAAGGAGAAGGCCGGCAAGGATCGCGAGAATGCCTCGATCGGGCTCTATGATTACCCGGTGCTGATGGCGGCCGACATCCTCATCTACCGCGCGACGCATGTGCCGGTTGGCGAGGACCAGAAGCAGCATCTGGAGCTCACCCGCGACATTGCCCAGAAATTCAACACCGACTTTGGCGACGCGATCCGTGGGCACGGCCACGGCGACGCCTATTTCCCGCTGACCGAGCCGATCATCCAGGGGCCGGCGACGCGCGTGATGAGCCTGCGCGACGGCACCAAGAAGATGTCGAAGTCGGATCCTTCCGACCAGTCGCGCATCAATCTGACCGACGACGCCGAGACGATCGCGCTGAAGATCCGCCGTGCGAGGACCGATCCCGAGCCGCTGCCAAGCGATGAGGCGGCGCTGGAAGCGCGCCCCGAAGCCGACAATCTGGTCGGGATCTATGCGGCGCTCGCCGACATCAGCAAGGCTGATGTGCTGAAACAGCACGGCGGTGCGCAGTTTTCGGTGTTCAAGCCGGCGCTCGCTGAGCTCGCGGTCGCCAAGCTTGCGCCGATCGCCGCCGAGATGAAGCGCCTCGTGCAGGACCCCGCCCACATCGACTCCGTGCTCGTCGAAGGGGCGGCGCGCGCGCAGGCGATCGCCGTCGAAACCATGAAGGCCGTCAAGGACATCGTTGGCTTTGTGCGGCGCTAGTTCTCGGTTGGTGATGCTATTTCGGGCACGAGCGCGACTTGTCGCTGCGCCTCTCGTCATGGCACCATGATCCGCATGCGACGACCGGAGTCGGGCGGAAACCCCGGGAGGGCGGATGAGCCTTAAGCGCCGCAGCTACGAGGCGGGGCACAAGCCCAAGTTCCTCGTTGTCATCGACGAATCTCCCGAATGCGATCGCGCCGTCTATTACGCGAGCCGCCGCGCGGCGCGCACCGGCGCAAGCGTCGTGATGCTGCTCGTGATCGAGCCGCACGATCGCCATCAGCAATGGCTCGGCGTCGCTGACATCATGAAGGCTGAGGCGCACGAGGCCGCGAACCAGAAGCTCGATGAATTCCAGGCGCGCGCCAACGGCGTCGCCGGCATCACGCCCGAGCGTGTTGTGCGGGACGGCGAGAAATCCGAGGAAATTCTCAAGCTGATCGACGAGGATGAGGACATCGCGATTCTGGTGCTGGCCGCTGGAACCGGCAAGGAGGGGCCGGGACCTTTGGTCACGGGCCTGGGCAAGTCCGCGGGCGAATATCCGATCCCGGTCGCCATCGTGCCGGGGCATCTCAGCGACGAGGACCTCGACGCGCTGTCTTAACCGATTGGCGTCATTGACCTTGCGGGCGCGAAGGACCATCTATTGGGTTACGCAGCGCTGAACGAGCGCCCCGGAGATACCCATGTTCATCCAGACCGAAGCCACGCCCAATCCGGCGACCCTGAAGTTTCTGCCCGGCCGCACCGTGCTGGAAACCGGCACGCTGGAGATGCGCGACCGCAACGAGGCGGTGCAGTCGCCGCTCGCCGAACGCCTGTTCGACATCAACGGCGTCGGCGGGGTGTTCTTCGGCTCGGACTTCATCACCGTGACCAAGTCGGCTGGCGAATGGCCGCAGCTCAAGCCCGCGATCCTCGGCGTCATCATGGAGCACTTCATGTCGGGTGCGCCCGTTGTCGCCGAAGGCGCGGGAACCGGCACCGATGAGACTGGCGAATTTTTCGAGGCGGGCGACGCCGATACGGTCGCGACCATCAAGGAGCTGATCGAGACGCGCGTGCGCCCGGCGGTCGCGAACGACGGCGGCGACATCACCTTCCGCGGCTACAAGGATGGGGTTGTCTATCTTGCGATGAAGGGCTCGTGCTCGGGCTGCCCGTCCTCGACAGCGACGCTCAAGCACGGCATCCAGAACCTGCTGCGCCACTTCGTGCCCGACGTGACCGAGGTTCGCCCGATCTAGTTTTTCGCGCCGCGACTTGAGCGCCACAAAGAATAGCGGGCGGCATGCGCGTTCTCGCCATCGACACCGCGCTCGGCGCCTGCGCGGCGGCTGTTCTGGACTCCGCGACGGGCGCAATCCTCGCAAGCGAGTCGCTGGGCATGTTGCGGGGCCATGCCGAAGCCATCATGCCGCTCATCGCGCGCGTGATGGATGCGGCGCGCTGCGAATTCACCGACCTTGACCGCATCGCCGTCACGGTTGGGCCCGGCAGCTTCACGGGCCTGCGCGTCGGCATTTCGGCAGCCCGCGGCATTGCGCTCGCGGCCGGTAAACCCGCGATCGGATTGTCGACGCTTTCCGCGCTTGCCGCGCCGCATGTGGCGGCACGCGCCGAGCAGGCCATTATTGCGGCGATCGATGCGCGCAACGAGCAGGTCTATTTTCACGTCTTCGCGTCCAACGGCAAAACTATCGTCTCACCGCGGCTCGACCGCGTGCGTGCCGCGGTGCGCTCGGTGCCGATCGGGCCGACGATCATCACCGGTTCCGCCGCAGCGCTCGTTGCGGCGCATTGGCCGAGCGGCTCGCCGGTGCCGCACGTCGAGGAGCACGCGGCGCCGGACATCGGCTGGGTGGCGCGTCTCGGCGCTGCCGCGCAGGACGAGGGCACGGCACCAAAGCCGCTTTATCTGCGCCGGCCCGATGCGCGTCCGCAGGATGCCGGCCGGCTGCCACGTCGATGAACTGGTTCGTTCGCCTCTTTGCGCAAGGTGAGCCGACGCTCTCGGCTGCGACCGCGCGCGATGCGGCATCGCTCGCCGCATTGCATGCCGC
>JBAVXH010000434.1:0-6486 GCA_049698215.1 Xanthobacteraceae bacterium
ATGTGTATCCGCGGCTCTCGCCCACCTCCGAATGGGATGTGGCGGCTGGACATGCCTTGGTGGCGGCGGCTGGCGGCGCCGTCCTGGCAGCCGACGGTGGCGAGCTTTGCTATGGGCGCGCAAGCGAGGGATTTCGCGTACCGGGCTTCACCGCCTGGGGCGATGCGGCGGCCGCGCGGCGTATTCTCGGCAGAGCATGATCCCGACCCCGATCGGGGATGGGTACCGGTTTTCGGTAAAGATCATGCTCAACCAAAAAGCTGAGCCTACTCGGCGAGTTCGCTCTGCACCGCGGACCAGCGAGCCATGGCGCCCGCGATCACCTCGGGCGGATTGGCGAGGAAAGCCGCACGCGCCTCCGTAGTGTAGAAGAGATAAAGGCGTTGCTCGCTCACGACCCACAGCGCCGGTTTGCCGGGCGTCGCGACCCCGCGTGAAACGCCGATCGGATCGTATCCGCCGAAGCGCGGCATGTAGACCTCCGGGTCAGCCGCGAATGCCGCCCGGTTACCCTCGTTCTCGAAGCGCCAGACCACGCCCGCGTGGCGAAGTTCGAAGTTTTCCCGCCCCGCCGTCGGTTTTCTCTCGGTGAAGTAGGCGACCGGGTCGATGCCGTAAATGGCCAAGCCGGTATGCCGGTCGATCACAACCCGCTCGGTGGTCGCAGCGTGCAGGACCGGGGGCAGCGCCGCCAAGGCGAACGCCAGCATCGCCAGGCCAACGTACCGCTTCCTAGACCGTCTCGCCGCCGTCATAGTTCCTGCCAAATGTCGCCCGATTCGGGGCTGGTTCCGCCACTATGCGGGTACCTCGTGTGCAACGTGTTAAGCCGACATCTCGTCTTTGATGGAGCTGCCATGCGCACCGTCCGCCATCTTCTCATTCTCGCCCTCCTGATCGGGCTTCCGGTCGCGCCCGCGTTCGCCCAGGCTCCGGAGCGCTTTTCGTCGAACGAAATTCTCGACACCGGTCACCGCTTCTTCGGCAGCGTCTCGCGCGGACTCGCGACCGTGGTCGAACGCGCGATCTCCACCTGGGGTCAGCCGAACGGCTACATCCTGGGTCAGGAGGGCGGTGGCGCCTTCATCGGCGGCCTGCGCTATGGCGAAGGCGTGCTCTACACCAAGAACGCAGGCGACCTGCGCGTGTACTGGCAGGGGCCGACGCTCGGCTGGGATGTCGGCGGCGAAGGCGCCCGCACCATGATGCTGGTCTACAATCTGCCCGCCACCCGCGCGGTCTATCAACGCTTCGGCGGGATCGACGGATCGGCCTACCTCGTCGGTGGCGTCGGCATGACGGCGCTCACCGCGAACCGCATCGTCGTCGTCCCGATCCGCTCCGGTGTGGGTTTGCGGCTTGGCGCGAATGTCGGCTACCTGAAGTTCACGCCCGAGGCGACGTGGAATCCGTTCTGAGGCAAATTCTACAATCCGAGTTCGCTGTGCGAGCCGAGCCGCACCAGATCGAGGTGTTTCCGATCGGGCTTGCGGTAGATCAGAACGAGATCGGGCCTGACGTGGCAATCGCGATGGTCTTTCCACTCGCCTCCGAGCGGATGATCCGCTTGTTCTCTGGTACCGGTGCGTCGGATGCGAGCAACCGCACGATACTCATCAGCTCTTTATCGACGTCAGCAGAATATTGTCGGGATTTTCCGGATTTCTCGCGCTTGTAGTCACGCTTGAATTGATTGGTGTACCTAATCGTCCGCATTCAAGCGGCCCAGCAGATCTTCCGCGCGCCCGACAGCCGCGAGCTCGCCGCGCCGGGCGGCTTTCATGGCCTTGATCGTCCTAGCGTTCGGAACAAGCGGCTCAAACGGAAGCGCTTTCTCGGCTGCGACCCGGACCAGCATCAGGCTGACAGCGTCCGATACGGTCAGTCCAATCTTATTCAGCGCCGAGGCGGCTTCCTTCTTGATCCGTCCATCGATCCGCGCGCGTACCACTGCATTGGTCGGCATGGGTTTGGTCTCTTGGGCTACAATGTAGCCCAGGCGCCATGCTCGTTCAAGGAGCGTTCCTGAGACTTGAGATAAGGCAAGCCTCGCTTCAATTGATCGAAGCGTCGACCTTGATAGCCGGTTCCGGGGTTTAGGTTAACGCCCGCGCGCGCTGGAGTTGGCAGGTCGCGCGTGGCATTGTGCGCGAAAGATCCCGCGCGGACGGGGTTGGAGGCATTTTTTCATGGTCGAACCGATCATGTTTTTTGGGCTCGGCTTTCTCGCCGCGAGCCTGATCGGACTTGTTGTTGTGCCGTTCGTGCATGGACGCGCGGTGCGCCTCACGGTGCGCCGCCTCGAGGCCGCAACGCCCCTATCGATGGCGGAAATCCAGGCTGACAAGGATCAGTTGCGCGCCGAATTCGCGATGTCGACGCGGCGCCTCGAAATGAGCGTCGACCAGCTCAAGAACAAGAGCACCGGACAGCTCGCCGAATTGGGTAAGAAGAACGACACCATCAACCGGCTCAAGATCGAGCTCGGCGAGAAGGCCGCGACCATCTTTGCGCTCGAAGCGCGCGACAAGGGCATCAAGGATCAGCTGCGCGCAACCGAAGACGAGCTCGAGGTCAAGACCAACGCGTTGCGCGAGACCGAGCGCAATCTCGCCGACAAGGAAGCCGAGCTCGCCAAGGCGACTTCGCAGCTTTCCGAGACCTCGGCGACATCCGACGGCCAGCGCGTCGAGATCGTCGCGCTGAAGACGCAGGTCGACAATCTGAAGGATCAGGTCTCCGACCTCGGACGCCAGGTCAAGGACACCGAAGAGCGCTACGCACGCGAGAAAGAGACGTCCGAGAAAGCCTCCAAGGAACTCACCGACGAGCGCGGCAACGTGCAGAATCTCGGCACACGCATCGGCCAGCTCGAGCGCCAGCTCGCGACGCAGACCAGCGAGGCCGAGATCATGGGCCGCCGCATTGCCGACATGGAAACGCGGCTGACCGAGCAGGCACGCGTGCTCGCCGACCGCGAGCGCGAGCGCGACCAATTGCGGGTGGATATCGACTCGGCGCGCCGCATCGAAGCCGATCTGCGCCAGGAGCTCGGCACCATCGAGCGCCGCAACGCGAGCGCCACCGAAGCGCTGCGCGCCGAAAAAACCATGGCCGAGAGCCAGCTCGAACGAGCGCGCGAGGATCGCGCCAAGCTGCAGCGCGAACTCTCCGCAATGAAGCGCGAAGCCGAAGCCACCTGGGCGTCGGAGCGGGTGGAGAACGCACTGCTGCGCGAGCGCATCAACGATGTCGCCGCCGAAGTGGCGCGCCTGACGTCCGTCCTCGAAGGTCCTGGGTCGAAGATCGACACGATCCTCGCCGCAGAACATGCGCCGGGCACCAACGGCTCGGGCAAGCCGGCGATCCAGCCCGCCAACACGAACGGCGAAGAAGGCAAGGGCAGCCTTGCGGATCGCATCCGCGCGCTTCAGGCGCGCTCCTCGCGGCTCTCCTCGGCGACCTGATTTGCGCCTCGCCGCGCGCTGTTTCGTTCTCGTCGCGCTGCTCGCCTCGCTCGCGCAGGCCGCCGAAGATCCTGAAATCGCCAAACGTCGCGCCGCCGAGCGTAAGACCTTCACGGACGCCGAGATCTTCAAGGGCTTCTTCGCGACCGCATTCGGCGCCGAGATGCGCATTGCGGGGCGCGTCGATGGCATCCGCAAGTACGACAAGCCGGTTCTGGTGTTCGTGGAAAACCGCGCTCAGCCCGACCGCCGCGCGGAGATCGCCGAGATCGTCGTCGACATCAGAAGCCGCGTCGAGCACCTCGACATCGCCATGGCGGCGGACCGCAAGGAAGCGAATGTGATCGTTCGCTTGCTAAGCGAGAAAAATTTCTATCCGACGCTGCGCGCCGCCTTCGGCCGCGACCGCATGCGCAGCATTCAGAAATCGCTCGATCCGCAGTGTCTCTCTGGCTTCCGCAAGGACGCAGAGCTGCGCATCGTGCACTCGGATGTGTTTCTGGTCGCCGACCGAGGCGATTTCATCTTCTACGATTGCGCTTACGAGGAGCTGTTGCAGTCGCTTGGACCGATCAACGACACCGAGAAGGTCCCCTGGACCATGTTCAATGACGCCGTGCAGATGGGCTTCTTCGGCGTCTACGATCAGTACATTCTCAACATTCTTTATCATCCGAAGGTGCGCCCCGGCATGTCGCGAGGACAGGTCCGCGCGCTGTTGCCGGAGGTCATGCCTGACGTGCGGGCGTTCGTGGCCAAGGTGAACAATCTCGCGCCGTAGGTGGTTTCCGCTCATGCCCGCGAAAGCGGGCATCCAGTTCTTGGCCCTGGGTCCCCGCTTTCGCGGGGACGAGCGGAAGCGTGGCGAGCGGAACCTTGCTGGTTCTTATTCCTCGTTCTGGGTATCATGGCGGGAGAAGCACTCTTTCGTTAGCGAGCCCATGGCGAAACGCCAGCAGGAAACAAAGACGCCCGGCGAAATCGGCAAGCGCGTCGCCTTCGACCGCGCCACATGGATGGCGCTCGACCTCTATGCGCGCGACAGCATGAAGACGTTTCAGGAGGTGGCCGACGAGGCCTTCGCGGACTTCCTGAAAAAGCATGGCCGGCCTACTGATCTCAAGGATGCGCTCAAGCGCAGCGCCCGCTCGATCGGCGCGAACGACAACCCGAAGCGGCGCTGAGCCCTTGCCCCCGCCACAAAGCCGTGCTCATGAACGAGCAGTGCAAACCGAGGGCTGACATGACGCGGATCTTGGTGATCGCCGGCACGCTGGCAGCCGCCACCTTGCTCGGCGGATGGGGGTGGGACCGTCCGGCTCCGTATTGCCTCTATGACCGCGAATACACCAGCTGTACCTATCCGACGTTCCAGGCCTGCCTCGCGACCGCGAGTGGCGCAGGCGGCTATTGCGCCGAAAACCCGCGCTATGTCCCACCAGCGCCGCCCCCGTCGCGCCGTCCGCCGCGAGCCGGATAGCCGGGGTCGCCTGCGTCGCGTCGCATCCTTGCCGCATCACAATACCGCATTAGGATCGCAGAGCATGGTGCCTGCGTGACCTGATGGATTCCACCCTCAAAATCGTCATCGTCGACGAGAACCCGATCCGCGCCGCCATCCTGGAGGATGGCCTGCGCGAAGCGGGCCACGTGAACGTCACGCGCATCGATGACCGGACCGGGCTGCTCGCGCGCATCTATGCGATCGACCCGGATGTCATTCTGATCGATCTGGAAAACCCGAGCCGCGACGTGCTGGAGCAGATGTTCCAGGTGAGCCGCGCCGTGAAGCGGCCGATCGCGATGTTCGTCGACCAGAGCGACACCGCCTCGATTCAGGCGTCCGTCGATGCCGGGGTGTCCGCCTACATCGTGGGCAACCTGCAGAAGGAGCGCATCAAGACGATCCTCGATCTCTGCATCTCGCGGTTCAACGCTTTCGCGCGCCTGCAGAGCGAGCTCGATCGCGCGAAGTCGGCATTGGAGGATCGCAAGGTGATCGACCGCGCCAAGGGCATTCTGATGAAGGCGAGGAACCTGAGCGAGGAAGAGGCCTACGCTCTGCTGCGCAAGACCGCGATGAACGAGAACAAGAAGATCGCCGATGTCGCCCAATCGGTGATCATGGCGGCGGAGCTGCTCAAATGAGCGAGACGTTGCGCATCGGCTTCATTCCGCTCGCCGACGCGGCCGCGCTGCTGACCGCGGTGGACAAGGGATTCTGCGCCGCCGAAGGGCTGGACGTCGAGCTGGTGCGCGAAGTGTCGTGGTCGAACGTGCGCGACAAGCTCAACATCGGCCTGTTCGATGCGGCGCATCTGATCGCGCCGATCGCGATCGCGTCGAGCCTGGGGCTCGGCCACATCAAGGTGCCCATCGTCGCGCCGTTCGGTCTCGGCATGAACGGCAACGCCATCACGGTATCGCCCGCCCTGCATGCGGCGCTGCGCGAGGCGGCCGGCGGCGATCTCCGCGATCCGATGGTGTCGGCGACGGCACTGGCGCGCGTGGTGGCGACACGCAAGCAGCAGGGCGCGGAGCCCCTCACCTTCGGCATGACCTTTCCGTTTTCGACCCACAACTATCACCTGCGCTTCTGGATGGCGGCGGGCGGCGTCGATCCCGACGAGGACGTGCGCCTGGTCGTGCTGCCCCCGCCCTACATGGTGGAGAGCCTGCAGAACGGGCATGTCCATGCGTTTTGTGTCGGGGCGCCGTGGAATTCGGTGGCGGTCGATCTCGGCATCGGTCACATCCTGCATTTCGTGTCGGAAATCCTCACGCGCGCCGCCGAGAAGCTGCTCGCCGTGCGTCAGCGCTGGGCCGAAGACCATCCGGAGCTGGTCGTGCGCCTCGTGCGCGCGCACCAGCGCGCAGCCGACTTCGTCGAGAATGAGAGCAATCGCGATGAAGTTTCCGCGCTGCTCGCGGCACCGAACCGCATCGGGGTTGCGGCGGACGTGATCCGCCGCACGCTCGACGGGCGGCTCAAGGTCTCGCCCGAGGGCGCTATCCGCAC
>JBAVXH010000435.1:0-47090 GCA_049698215.1 Xanthobacteraceae bacterium
GTCCTACCGCGAGGCGGACCACGGGTGCGGCGCTTCCGCACCAGCGCCTGTCGGCGCTCTGCTCCCCTCACTTTTTTCGGGGAGGAGCAGAACAAGACAAGGGGCACCCGCCCCCTCCTCAACGGGCCGGCGGAGCTTTGCTGTTTGACAATTGAATCCGATCTCAAGCGCAGCGAAGCGCGGACCCACGCGCCGCTACTCCGCCGTCATCTCGCCTGAGCCGCCGAAGTCCTTCGGGAAATCCTTGAATTTCGGCAGACCATCGCGCATCGGGAGCACCGTCTCGGCATAGTTGACGTGCAGGCCGGGCGCGAACTTGAGCGATGGAATCGTCGCCGCATAGACGTCGATCAGCCCAAGCGGCGGATGATTGGTCATGATGTGCCCACCGCACTTCTTGCAAAACTGGCGCTCGCTCACCGGCGTCTTCTGGTACATGCCGACATGCTCTGCGCCGGCGGTGATCTTCACGGCGTCCGGATTCCAGAGCGTGAACGCATTCACCGGCCCCGCCGACCACGAGCGGCATGAGCTGCAGTGACAATAGCCCATGCCTGCCGGCTCACCGGTCACCTCGATATGCACCGCACCACAGAAACATTCGCCTTGATATGTCGCCATTGTCGTCTCCTACAATTGATTGCATCTATGCGAAGCCAGCCAGTACGCCATCTATCTCGATCTTTTTTGCCGTCCCATCAACTCCTTTGTCTCTGCCGCCATCACATTCGCTTTGATTGGCTGCGGTCCGCGATCACGCGCCTGTGACCACTATTCGGATTGATACCTAGCTACACGAGGCCTAGTGTTCCGAGGTATCAACGGAGGATCTTAGTATGACGCCGCGCGTTATGTTGGTTCTCGCGCTCTTGTGCGCAACGCTGCCGGGCCAGTCCGGGGCGATCAAAGCCGCCGAGTCCCGTACTCCGGAGCAAGTCGCGTCAGCTCTGCTCGACAAATACGTGGCCGCCGTGAACGCTCACGACACGAGCAGCTTCGGCGAGATCCACACCGAGAACTACATCCAGCACTCCGGGCGCAGCCCGAACGGGCTCGCCGCCCAGATCGAGAACTTCCGCACGATTTTCGCGCGCATGCCGGATGTGCGCGCGACCGTCGAGGACCGGATCATCCAGGGGGACAAGATCGTTGCGCGCATGACGCTCACCGCAACGCACACGCAGCCGCTGCAGGGGATCGCCCCGACCGGGCGGCGCTTTACCCTGCGCATCATCGACATCTGGCGCGTGGAGAACGGCAAACTTGCCGAACATTGGGACGTCGTCGACACTGCGGGACTGCAGAAGCAGTTGCGCGGCGAGTGACGGGACGCACGAATGGAAGGCGAAATGCTCAAAGGCCATCTCGACATGATCGTGCTTGCCGCGTTGGCGCCGGGCCCGGCGCATGGCTATGCGGTGATCGAGGAAATCCGCCGCAAGAGCGGGCGCGCTTTCGATCTTCCGGAAGGCACGGTCTACCCGGCGCTGCACCGGCTCGAGCAGGCCGGGCTGTTGTCGAGCCGCTGGGTCGTGGCGGAGTCGGGGCGGCGCCGGCGCATTTATGCGCTGACACGGCAAGGCGATCGCGCGCTCGCCGAGCGCCGCGCGGTGTGGCGGCAGTTCTCCGATGCGGTCGGCGGCCTGCTTGACGGTGCGCGGCGGTCGAGGAAACCGACATGATCGCGAGCTATCTTGCCGAGCTTTCCGGTGCGCTCAGCTTCGACCGCAGGCTCGCCCGCCGCGTCGCAAGAGAAGTCGACGATCACTTGCGTGAGGCCGTTGCCGCAGACCCGTCGGAGGATCGCGCGGACGTCGAGCGGCGCGCGATTGCGAGTTTCGGCGACCCGCAGGCTCTGGCGATGCAGTTTGCGTCCGTTTCGCTCGCGCGGCGGACGCGGCGTGCCAGCATCGCGGTCGTTGCGGCGGTCGTTGCGGTGCTGATGGCCATGAAGGTGCGCGTCGCCTGGTATGCCGCCGCGAACTGGACCGTGAGCGAAGACGCGCGTCAGCTCGCCGGCACGGTGCTCGCGATCGACCGTTTCGCCTTCTGGGCCTCGGTCATCGTCGGGCTGATCGCCCTTTTCTATGCCGGCTATCTTCGTGTTCCCACGGTCCTGCAGTCGGACTATTGCAGGCGGAGCCGCCGCGTCGTCTTTCTGTGCGCCATCGCGGCTTTTTCGCTCATCGTTTCAGTCATTAGCGACGGCGTACTGACAGCGCTTCAGCTCGCCGGCGAGTCGCGCGAGGCGGCCGTGATCCCGCTCGCCTCGATGGCCGCCGAGTTCGCCTGCGTCGGGACCGTGACGTGTCTGATTATCGACACGGTCCGTCGCGCGGCCCGCACGAACGCGCTTCTGCGCGGCTGAACTTCGCGCCGGCGACCGGCCTCATTCCTGTCCGGTGATCTTGTCGATCTCGTCCATCTCTTCCGGCGTGAGCTGCCACTCGGCCGCCTTGACGTTCGCCTCGATCTGCTCCGGCTTGGTCGCGCCCGCGATGACGCTGGCGACTGTCGGCCGGGCGGCGAGCCAGGAGAACGCAAGCTCCAGCATCGTGCGCCCGCGCGCCTTCACGAAGGCCTCGAGTTTCTCGACGATGTCGAAGTTCCTCTCGGTCATGACGCCCGAGAACGTCGGCATCGCCAGCCGGGTGCCGGTGGCCGCCGCGCCGCGCTTGTGCTTGCCGGTGAGCAGGCCCGAGGCGAGCGGAAAGTAGGGCAGCAGCCCGAGGCCGTAGCGCTCCATCACGCCGAGATTTTCCCGCTCCAGATCACGCCGGAGCAGCGAGTATTCGTCCTGGCATGAGGCGAAGGCGGCAAGATTGAGCTGCCGCGCCGTCAGTTGCGCCTCGACGGTCTGGGCGGCGGTGAAATTGGAATTGCCGATGTAGCGCACCTTGCCCTGCCTCACGAGATCCTCGAGCGCGCGCAGCGTCTCGTCGATCGGGGTGAGCGGGTCGTGGCGGTGCTGCTGATAGAGGTCGATCCAGTCGGTTTTCAGCCGCTTCAGGCTCGCCTCCACGGCCGCCACGATGTAGCGGCGCGAGGCACCCTTCTTCTCTGCATCGTCCATCGGCATGCCGAATTTTGAGGCAAGCACGATGTCCTTGCGGCGCTCGCCCAGCACTTCCCCGAGCACAGTCTCGGAGCCGCCGCGGCCGCCGTAAACGTCGGCGGTGTCGAACAGCGTGATCCCGCAATCGAGCGCCTTGTGGATGACCGCCCGCGAGCTCTCCTGGTCCATCCGCTGCCCGAAATTGTTGCAGCCGAGCCCAACCAGCGACACCCGCAAGCCGGACTTGCCGAGATTGCGCAAGATCATGTTCGCTCCCTATTTGAGGGGCAGGACGCTCGCATGCGTGCGGGCGGGAAACAATCGCTCGGCTATGCGCGGGCAGCCGTGCGACCTATGCGCTCTCGCGCCCGGTCCGCGGTTCTGCTACTCGAATCGAGCCGGCCGGGAGCGTCCCGGAAGAACAAGAAACGACGGTCGTTCACCGACCCGAGGGAAGAGGAATGCTCCATCCGCTTCGCGCGGCGGCGCGCGTGATCGACCAGAAGATCGGCTGGAACCGGATCGGGCTCGCGCTCAGCCTCGTCATCATCGGGATAGCCGCGCTCGTGCTTTACCGCATTTTGCGCGGCATTGCTGTCGCCGACGTCCTTGAGGCGCTGCGATCGACCGAATGGCGCGACATCCTGCTGGCCGCGCTGTTCGTGGCAGCCGGATATTTCACGCTCACCTTTTATGATCTGTTCGCGCTGCGCACGATCGGAGTGAACCACGTTCCGTATCGCATTGCGGCGCTCGCCGGCTTCACCAGCTATTCGATCGGCCACAACATCGGGGCGAGCGCGTTCACCGGCGGCGCGGTGCGCTATCGCGTCTATTCGGCCTGGGGGCTGACCGCGATCGACGTAGCAAAAATCTGCTTCATCGCGGGGCTGACCTTTTGGCTCGGCAATGTCACGGTGCTGGGACTTGGCATCGCCTTTGAGCCGCAGGCGGCGAGCGCGATCGATCGGCTTCCCGTCTGGTTCAACCGGACCATTGGAATCGCCGCGCTCGCCATTCTGGTCGGCTATGTCGCCTGGGTGTGGGTCAAGCCGCGCGTCATCGGCCGTGCCGACTGGGTGGTGACACTGCCGGGCGGCCCGCTGACGCTGCTCCAGATCGTGATCGGGATCATCGATCTCTCCTTCTGCGCAGCCGCGATGTACGTGCTGTTGCCGGAGGATCCGCACATCGCGTTCATCAAGCTCGCGGTGATCTTCGTTTCGGCGACCCTGCTCGGTTTCGCGAGCGCTTCCCCCGGCGGGTTCGGCGTATTCGATGCCGCCATGCTGGTCGCCCTCATCGAATTCGAGCGGGAAGAATTGCTTGCAGGACTCTTATTGTTCCGCCTTCTCTACTATGTTGTCCCCTTCGCGCTGTCGCTCGTGATCCTGGGTGTGCGCGAATTGTGGCTGGGTGTCGCGCCGAAGTCATAACGGTGCGCGAGAATCGCCGGGTGGTGATGGCGAGCGAGGCTTACAAGACTCTGTTCGGCTGGCTCAACGGCACGCGCGCGAGCGCCGACGCGGCGCTGTCCGATGCAGAGGCCACGGGTGCGCAGCAACTGCTCGACGAGATGATCGCGAGCCTGCCTGATGCGGCGATCGTGCTCGATCGCGACACGCGAGTGATTGCGTTCAACGCGGCGGCGCGCGTCATTGCGCCCGCGCTTGCGCGGGGTGCGGCGGCCTCGCTCGCCCTGCGGGTGCCGGAAGTCGTCGAGGCCGTACGCCATGTCGCGGCGAACCGCGAACCTCGTACCGTCGAATTCTCGCAGCGGGTGCCGATCGATCGCTGGTTTGCGGCCCATGTCCGTCCGCTCGGCGCCGTCCCTTCCGGCATGATCCTGCTGGTGTTTCACGATCTCACGCCGGTTCATCGCGCCGAGATCATGCGTGCCGATTTTATCGCCAATGCAAGTCACGAGCTGCGCACGCCGCTCGCCTCGCTGTCCGGTTTTATCGATACGCTGCTCGGCTCGGCCCGGGACGATGCGGAGGCGCGCGCCCGCTTCCTCGCCATCATGAAGACGCAGGCAACCCGCATGGCGCGGCTGATCGACGACCTGCTCTCGCTCTCGCGCGTCGAACTCACCGAGCACATGCACCCCGAGACGCCGGTCGATCTTGTGCCGATCGTTCGGCAGGTCGTGGACGGACTGCAGACGCTGGCGCAGGACCGCAACGTCGAGATCAAGATCGCGCAGCCCGCTGCGCCCGCGATGATCGCCGGCGACCGCGATGAGCTCACGCGCGTGTTCGAGAACCTCACCGAGAACGCGCTCAAATACGGTGCCAACGGCAAGCGCGTCGATATCGCCTTTAGCGAGACGGCGTCGCCGGATGGCGTCGCCGAGGTGCTTGTCACGGTACGCGACTACGGTCCGGGAATTGCGACTGAGCACATTCCGCGGCTCACCGAGCGCTTCTATCGGATCGATGTCACGCAAAGCCGCGCTGAAGGCGGCACCGGTCTCGGCCTCGCGTTGGTCAAGCACATCCTCAATCGGCACCGCGGCAAGCTCTCGATCGAGAGCGAGGCCGGGAAAGGGGCGACATTCACCGTGCGCCTGCCACTGATTCACAGCCCGTCGCGCGTGCAAACATAATTTTATCGCAAAATCAGTAGCTTATACTGTCATGAAGGCGTCGCCGAAGGTTCATACAACGGCGACATGAGGCGCTTAACGCTTCCCCGGACTGCGGACAGGACCAACAACAATCGTCCGAACCTCCGCGGGCTGAGCGCGTCGATAACAAAAGCAAAACACGAATGGACGGCACATCCGGGTCGCAGCCCGGGTCCCTTTCTGTTCGCAAGGCATGGAGAGAACCCTTGAAACTCATCCACACTCTGGCTGCAGCCGCTGTCGCGGCTCTGGTCACTGCACCGGTCCACGCGGCGGACATCTCCGGCGCCGGCGCGACCTTCCCGTATCCGATCTACGCCAAGTGGGCGGACTCCTATAAGAAGGAGACCGGCGTCGGCATGAACTATCAGTCGATCGGTTCCGGCGGCGGCATCAAGCAGATCAAGGCCAAGACGGTTTCCTTCGGCGCGAGCGATGCGCCACTGACCGGCAAGGATCTCGAGGAAAGCGGGCTGGTTCAGTTTCCCGCCGTGATGGGCGGCATCGTGCCGGTCGTGAATCTCGAAGGCGTGAAGCCCGGCGATCTTGTGATTGACGGTCCGACGCTCGCCAAGATTTTCCTCACCGAGATCAAGCGCTGGGATGACCCAGCCATCGCAAAGCTCAATCCGTCGGCCAAGCTCCCGAACCAGGCGATCGCCATCGTTCATCGTTCTGACGGATCGGGCACCACCTACAACTTCGCTTACTACCTCGCTGAAGTCAGCGCGGATTGGAAGTCGAAGGTCGGCGTCAATACCTCGGTCCAGTGGCCCGGCGGCATCGGCGCCAAGGGCAACGAAGGTGTGGCGAACAACGTCGCCAACACCAAGGGCTCGATCGGGTATGTCGAGTACGCCTACGCCAAGCAGAACAAGCTGACCTACACGAAGATGTTGAACAAAGACGGCAAGGCGGTTGCGCCCACCGCCGAGACGTTCCAGGCCGCCGCCGCCAACGCGGATTGGAAGTCGCAGCCCGGCTTCGGCGTAATCCTCGCCAACCAGCCCGGCGCGCAGTCCTGGCCGATGACCGCCGCGACGTGGATCCTGGTGCACAAGAAGCCCGCGGACCCGGCAGCGGTCAGCGAAACGCTGAAGTTCTTCGGCTGGGCCTACAAGAAGGGCGACAAAATGGCCGAGGATCTCGACTACGTGGCGATGCCCGACAAGGTCGTGAAGGATATCGAGCAGACCTGGGCGGCCGAGATCAAGGACGCCAGCGGCAAGCCGCTCTACGCAGTGACGAACTAGCTCTCAGGGTGAAAGGGTGCCCGGTTGGCGCCCTTTCACATTCTCAACCACCCTTGCTGCGGCCGGCTGGCCGCCCTAAGTCGGCTCCGCGCGTTCTCTTCAAGGCAGGGCCGATGTCGTTTGCTGGGGGCAACAAGTGGCTGACATTGTGTTGCGGAGTTCCGGCGTGAGCGTGGCGGAGAACCCGTCCCGTGCCAAGGTGCTGGGCAAGCTGCGGCTCGGCGACAACGCGTTCAGGATCATCACCCGTAGCGCCGCCCTGCTGGTTCTGGCGCTGCTCGGCGGTGTGATCATCTCGCTGATCATCGGCTCGATGCCGGCGCTTCGCGCGCTCGGGCTCGAGTTCTTTACGACGCAAAGCTGGAACCCGGTCACCGAGAAATTCGGCGCGCTCGCCCCGGTCTACGGCACCGTAGTGACCTCGCTGATCGCCATGCTGATCGCCGTGCCGGTCGGCCTGATGATCGCGTTCTTTCTAACCGAACTTTGCCCGATGCTCCTGCGCCGCCCGATCGGTATTGCAATCGAGCTGCTCGCCGGCATTCCCAGCATCATCTATGGCATCTGGGGCCTTTTTGTCTTCGCGCCGTTCCTGCAGCAGTATGTTCAGCCATTCCTGATCGCTGTTTTCGGCAACGTTCCAGTCCTGTCGACGGTGTTCGAGGGGCCGCCCTACGGCATCGGCATGCTGACTGCCGGCCTGATCCTGGCCATCATGGTACTGCCCTTCATCACCTCGATCTCACGCGACGTGTTCGACGCGGTGCCGCCGATGCTGAAGGAATCGGCCTACGGCCTCGGTTGCACCACTTGGGAAGTCTTCCGCAACGTCGTGCTGCCCTACACGCGGGTCGGCGTGATTGGCGGGGTCATGCTGGGTCTCGGCCGCGCGCTTGGCGAGACCATGGCGGTCACCTTTGTGATCGGCAACGCGCACAAGATCGCCGCATCGATCCTCGCTCCCGGCACCACCATTTCGGCGACGATCGCCAACGAGTTCACCGAGGCTGTCGGCGACATCTACACCTCGTCGCTGATCGCGCTCGGCCTCATCCTGTTCGTCATCACCTTCATCGTGCTCACGATCGCGCGCCTGTTGCTCGCGCGCATCGAGAAGCGGATCGGATAGAGAATGGCCGACTCATTCGACAACGCCCTTTACGCCAGGCGCCGCCGCGGCAACGCGGTTGCCAAGTCGCTCTCGCTCGCCGCGACCGCGTTTGGGCTCGGATGGCTGGTGCTGATTCTCGGCGTGCTGCTGTGGGAGGGCTTTGGCGGGCTGTCGCTGGCAGTCTTCACCGAAATGACGCCGCCGCCCGGCGCCGATGGCGGCCTGCTCAATCCGATCGCCGGCAGCCTAGTCATCACCTTGCTCGCGGTTGCGATCGGTACGCCGATTGGAATTCTGGCCGGCACCTATCTTGCCGAATACGGCCGCCACGAGAAGGTTTCCAGCGTCGTGCGGTTCATCAACGACATCCTGCTCAGCGCTCCTTCGATCGTGATCGGCCTGTTCATCTATGAGGCCATGGTCGCTCCGATGGGCCATTTCTCCGGCTACGCCGGCGCGGTGGCGCTTGCCGTCATCGTGATTCCGGTTGTGGTTCGTACCACCGAAGACATGCTGACGCTGCTGCCGAACACCTTGCGCGAGGCTGCCGCCTCGATTGGCCTTCCGCGCGCGCACATGGTTTGGCACATCGCATATCGGGCGGCCCGGGCGGGCATTCTCACCGGGATCCTGCTCGCGGTTGCGCGCATCAGCGGCGAGACCGCGCCGCTCCTGTTCACCGCGCTCAACAACCAGTTCTGGAGCACGAACCTGAATGCCCCCGTGGCGAGCCTGCCGGTCGTGATCTTCCAGTTCGCGCTCAGTCCCTACGCGGACTGGCAGAAGCTCGCCTGGACCGGCGCGCTGATCATTACCTTTACTGTGCTTGCGCTCAGCATCGTTGCCCGCGCGCTCGCCGCAACCGGAAAACAGTCATGAGCATGGCTTCCGTATCAGCACCGAACGTCGCGCACGCGGCCGTCGCCACCGCCGGCCTCGACGCCGCGGTGTCGATCAAGGATCTCAACTTCTTCTATGGGGACAGCCGCGCGCTGAAGAACATCAGCCTGTCTCTCTACGAGAACAAGGTCACGGCATTTATCGGTCCGTCCGGCTGCGGCAAGTCCACGCTGCTGCGTGTCCTCAACCGGATGTACGACCTCTATCCGGGCCAGCACGCCGAGGGGCAGGTCCTGTTCGACGGCGAGGACATCCTGTCGCCGAAGCAGGATGTGAATCTCCTGCGCGCCCGGATCGGCATGGTATTCCAGAAGCCAACCCCATTTCCGATGTCGATCTACGAGAACATCGCTTTCGGCATCCGGCTTTACGAACGGCTGCCGAAGTCCGAGCTCGATGGCCGCGTCGAACACTCGCTGCGGCGCGCCGCGCTGTGGGAGGAGGTCAAGGACAAGCTCGCCGCCAATGGGCAGAGCCTCTCCGGCGGCCAGCAGCAGCGGCTGTGCATCGCGCGCACCGTCGCGGTGAAGCCCGAAGTGATTCTGTTCGACGAGCCGTGCTCGGCGCTCGATCCGATCTCGACCGCCAAGATCGAAGAGCTGATCGACGAACTGAAAGAGGACTACACGATCGTGATTGTCACGCACAACATGCAACAGGCCGCGCGCGTGTCCGACTTCACCGCCTTCATGTACCTCGGCGAGCTCATCGAATTCGGCTCGACCACGCACATCTTCACTAATCCGACCGACCGGCGCACCCAGGACTACATCACAGGCCGCTTCGGCTGAGGACAGGTATCATGGCTGATCATCACACCGCGAAAGCCTTCGACGTCGACCTGCAGGACCTCGCCCGCATGGTGGCCGAGATGGGCGGGCTGGCCGAAAAGCAGATCGCCGACTCGGTCGATGCGCTCGCCAAGCGCGACAGCCGGCTCGCCCAGAACGTCGTTTCGCTGGATCTGACCATCGATACGCTCCAGCGTGAGATCGAGGAACGTTCGGTGCTTACCATCGCACGGCGCCAGCCGATGGCGGTCGATCTGCGCGAGATCGTCGGCGCGCTGCGTGTGTCGAACGATCTGGAGCGCATCGGCGATCTTGCGAAGAACATCGCCAAACGCGTGATCGCGCTCGGCAGCGAATTCCATCCGCACAAGGTGATCCGCGGCGTTGAGCACATGGCGGACCTGGTGCTGACGCAGCTCAAGGACGTGCTCGATGCGTACGCGCGCCAGGACGTCACCAAGGCGCTCGCGGTATGGCGCGGCGACGAGGAGATCGACTCGGTCAACAACTCGCTGTTCCGTGAGTTGCTCACCTACATGATGGAAGATCCGCGCAACATCACGTTCTGCACGCATCTTCTGTTCTGCGCGAAGAATATCGAGCGCATGGGCGATCACGCCACCAACATCGCCGAGACCGTCTACTACATCGCCGAGGGCCGCGCGCTGACCGACGAGCGACCGAAGGGCGACAGCACATCCTCGACCACGGTTCCGTTTCCCGCCGCTTGAGCTGCAGGAGGCTGAAATGTGGACATTGTTCAAGACCGCGTGCGGCCACAGGAAGGAAAGCCGGGCATGAGCGCGCGCATCATGATCGTCGAGGACGAAGAGCCGCTGACGCTGCTGCTGCGCTACAATCTGGAATCCGAGGGCTACGAGGTGGAGACCTCGGCGCGCGGCGACGAGGCCGAGATCAAGCTGAAGGAGAGCCCGCCCGACCTTCTGGTGCTCGACTGGATGCTGCCCGGCATGTCCGGCATCGAGCTGTGCCGGCGCTTGCGCGCGCGCCCCGATACCGAACGCCTGCCGATCATCATGCTCACCGCGCGCGGCGAGGAGAGCGAGCGCGTGCGCGGGCTTGCGACCGGCGCCGACGACTACATCGTCAAGCCGTTCTCGGTGCCCGAGCTCCTGGCGCGAATCCGCTCGCTGTTGCGCCGCGCGCGTCCGGAGCGGGTCGCAACGGTGCTAGGCGCGGGCGATCTGGAGCTCGACCGCGAGAAGAAGCGCGTCTCGCGCTCCGGCCGTGAGGTGCACCTCGGGCCGACCGAGTTCCGGCTGCTCGAATTCCTGATGGAGAACCCCGGCCGCGTCTACACGCGCGAGCAACTGCTCGACGGGGTGTGGGGCCGCGACATCTATATCGACGAGCGCACCGTCGACGTCCACGTCGGGCGGCTGCGGCGTGCGCTCAACCGCGGGCGTGCAGCCGATCCCATCCGTACCGTGCGTGGCGCGGGTTACTCGTTCGACGAGCGGTTCGGGAAGTCGGCTTAGCTCGCTGCGCCTCACCGAAGTCAAAGAGGGCGGCATTTGCGCCGCCCAGTTTGTTACGCTCGGGAGGACACTCGGTTCACTGGCGCGAAGGCCGCCGATCCCGGCGTGCCGCCGGCGGCTGATAGGCAACGCGCCCGTGATAACCGCAATAAGGTGTCCCGGTGTTGGTCTTTCCACCGCAGAAGAAGAAGTCCGGCTGCCCTGGGTCGCCGATCGGCCAGTGGCACTTCTCGTCGTTGAGTTCGAGCAGCGTGCAGCGCTGCCCGATCGGGATGATGTTCTCGATCGGTTGCAGCTCGGGCTCCGGCTCGTAGTCGTAGGCCGGCATATGCGCGAGCGCGGTGTTGCCGCGCATCATCGGGCGCGGCGCCCTGAACATCGAGGGCGCGCGCGGCTTGCGCTGGCGCGGCACCGAGGAGGAGGGCGCCTTGGCGCGCCCGGAGAGGCCGAGGCGGTGCACCTTGCCGATCACGGCGTTGCGGGTGATCCCGCCAAGCTCGCCCGCGATCTGGCTCGCCGACAGGCCGTCGGCCCATAATTTCTTCAAAAGCTCGACCCGTTCGTCAGTCCAGGTCTGCAGTTCGGGCCGCTTTTGGTCCAAAAACGTCATTGGGCTCTCGCTCCACTTTCAGTGGTCAGCCACGCGCGGAATCCCTCTCCCCTGCGGCAACGCCTGCTGCCGCGAGCACGCTATACCTAGTAGGAACGGACTCAGGAGACAGCTTGCCGCACGAGATGTCGTACCTGACCGTCACAAAACTACAATATGCCGTGACTCCAGCGCAAGAGTCGTGGTTTCCCGGATGTGCATCGAGCCTCCGTTGTCCCCAGCAATGTCCGTTTTGACAGTTTGAGGCGGCAAGCGTGTGGCAATGCGGTCATGTTGACCGTCATCGGCGACGCACCTAGAATGCTGATCAAGGTGCCGCCCGGCGAGGCGGCACATTTCATTTCAGGGCTCGCCATCGAGAACGTGCCATGAGCACCGCTCACCTTTTGCCGACTTTCGCGCGCGTCGACCTTGCGTTCGAGAAGGGGGAGGGCTGCTGGCTCACCGCCACCAACGGCCAGCGCTATCTCGATTTCACCTCCGGCGTCGCGGTCAATGCGCTCGGCCACGCGCATCCGAAAGTGGCGGATGCGATCGCCGCCCAGGCGCACAAGGCGATCCATGTGTCCAATCTCTTCCGCGTGCCGGAGCAGGAGAAGCTTGCCGATCGCCTCTGCGCCGAAAGCTTTGCGGACTACGTCTTCTTCTGCAATTCAGGCGCCGAGGCGATGGAGGGCGCGATCAAGACCGCGCGCAAATTCCAGGCTGTGAACGGCCGGCCGGAACGCTATCGGATCATCACCTTCGAGGGTGCATTCCACGGCCGCACGCTCGCAACGCTCGCAGCTGGCGGGCAGAAGAAATATCTCGAAGGCTTCGGCCCCGTGGTCGAAGGCTTCGACCAGGTACCGTTTGGCGATCTCGAAGCGGTGAAGAAAGTCATCGGCCCGAACACGGCCGCGATCCTGATCGAGCCGCTCCAAGGTGAGGGCGGCGTGCGCGTGCCCTCCAACCTGTTCCTCAAATCGCTGCGCGCGCTCTGCGACAAGGAGGGCCTGCTGCTCATCTTTGACGAAGTGCAGACCGGCATGGGCCGCACCGGAGAGCTGTTCGCCTACAAGCGCACCGGCGTCGAGCCGGACATCATGGCGCTCGCCAAGGCGCTCGGCGGCGGGTTTCCGGTTGGCGCGTTTCTGGCGACCAAGGATGCCGGTCAGGGCATGACCGCCGGCACCCATGGTTCGACTTTCGGCGGCAATCCGCTCGCGATGGCGGCCGGCCACGCCACGCTCGACGTAATGTTGGAGCCGGGCTTCCTCGAGCGCGTGCGGCACATCGGGCTCCTGTTCAAGCAGCGGCTGGCCGAGATCAAGGACCGTTTCCCGAGTATCATCGCGGAGGTGCGTGGCGAAGGCCTGCTGCTTGGACTACGCTGCGTGATCCCAAACGGGCAGCTGGTCGAGGCGCTGCGCGATGAGAATTTGCTCACGGTCGCGGCCGGCGACAACGTCGTGCGGCTGGTGCCGCCGCTGATCGTCAGCGAGACGGAAGTCGGCGACGCGATGGGCATGCTGGAGCGCGCCTGCACGAAGCTTGCCCGCGCGCAGGAGCCGGCGAAGCAGGGGGCTGCGGGGTGAGCGCTCCGGCGCCACGGCACTTTCTCGATCTGACGGAAATTCCTGTCGCCGAACTGCGCGGGATGATCGAGCAAAGCCGCGCCATGAAGGAGCGCGTCAAGCGCGATCGCGCGACCGCCGACAAGCCGCTCGCCGGCAAGACGCTGGCGATGATCTTCGACAAGCCCTCGACGCGCACGCGAGTTTCGTTCGATATCGCGATGCGCCAGCTCGGCGGCGATGTCATCATGCTCACCGGCCAGGAAATGCAACTCGGCCGCGGCGAGACCATCGCCGATACCGCGCGCGTTCTTTCTCGCTATGTCGATGCGATCGTGATCCGCGTTCTCAATCATGAGGCGCTGACCGAACTCGCCAGCCACGCGACCGTCCCGGTGATCAACGGGCTGACGCGGCTCTCGCATCCCTGCCAGGTGATGGCCGATGTCATGACCTTCGAGGAGCACAAGGGGCGGATCAACGGCCACACCGTGGCGTGGACCGGGGACGCCAACAATGTGCTGTCCTCGTGGATGCATGCGGCGAAGAGCTTTGATTTCCGGCTCAAGGTCGCGACGCCGCCGGAACTCAAGGTCGAACGCAAGATGATTGCCTGGGCGAAGCAATCCGGTGCCGCAATCGAGATCGGGCACGATCCCGAGGAGGCCGTCGCGGATGCGGACTGCGTGGTGACCGACACATGGGTGTCCATGGGGGACCGAGACGGCGAGCGCCGCCACAACCTGCTCAAGCCGTATCAGGTGAACGCGCGGTTGATGGCGCACGCCAAGCCGGACGCGATCTTCATGCACTGCCTGCCGGCGCACCGGGGCGATGAGGTCACCGACGAGGTCATCGACGGGCCGCAGTCGGTGGTGTTCGATGAGGCGGAGAACCGCCTGCATGCGCAGAAAGGCATTCTGGCGTGGTGTCTGGAAGGGCGCTGACCGCGCCGAGACCGGCATGATCCCGAAAAGCATGTCCTCGACTGTGATCGGGGATGGATGCCGGTTTTCGGACAAGATCATGCCGCAATAAGACGCTCGCAATTTCCGTCCGAGCCTCTAAATAAGGCGAATGCCCCAGCCTGATCTTGCGATACCGAGCCGCGCACCAGCGGAGGTCTCGGCCGACGACACCGTTCAGCCGTTCGAGGTTTCGGCGCTCGATTTGCGCGGGCGCGTGGTCCGGCTCGGTCCGGCGGTCGACACGATCCTGGTCGGCCACGACTATCCCCAGCCGGTCGCGAAACTGCTCGGCGAGGCGATCGTGCTGGGCGTGCTGCTCGGGACCGCGCTGAAGTTCGAGGGCCGCTTCATCCTGCAGACCAAGACCGACGGTCCGGTCCGGATGCTGGTGGTCGATTTCACGACGCCGGACCGGGTGCGGGCCTGCGCGCGCTTCGACAA
This sequence comes from Xanthobacteraceae bacterium, assembly GCA_049698215.1. Lineage (GTDB taxonomy): Bacteria > Pseudomonadota > Alphaproteobacteria > Rhizobiales > Xanthobacteraceae > PALSA-894. Next base: position 14,814 of record JBAVXH010000435.1, read on the forward strand.
GGCGGCCGTCGCCGAAGCGATTGCCGCGGGACGCGGCGACGCCGGTGCGCTGCTCGGGCGCGGCCATCTCGCGATGACCATCGATCAGGGCGGCAACACGAGCCGCTACCAAGGCCTTGTCGCGCTGGAGGGCGGCACGCTCGAAGATGCAGCGCACGAATATTTTCTGCGCTCCGAGCAGATTCCAACACGGGTGCGCCTCGCCGTGGCCGAGGAATATCGGGCCGCTTCGAGCGGCGCGACGCACCGCTGGCGCGCCGGCGGCATGCTGCTTCAGTTCGTGCCGCGTGCGCCGGAGCGTGTCCGCGTCGCCGACCTCGATCCGGGCGACGCCCCGAAGGGCACCGTGCGCCACACCGTCCGCGAGGACGACGCATGGGTCGAGGGCCGCTCGCTGGTCGAGACCGTGGAGGATATCGAGCTGATCGATCCTGCGGTGTCCTCGGAACGGCTGCTCTACCGGCTGTTCCACGAACGGGGCGTGCGGGTGTTTCGCAGCGCAGAATTGCATGCGCAGTGCTCCTGTTCGCGCGAGAGCGTGGAAGCGATGCTGCGCTCGTTCCCGCAGACGGACCGTGACGAGATGGTCGAGAACGGGAAGATTTCGGTGACCTGCGAATTCTGCAGCGCGACCTATCTTTTCGAACCGGCGGACGTTGCCGATCCCAAGATCAATTGATCGTTCGCCCCGAGTCCGGGCTGTCGAGCGAAAAGGTCGGAATCGCGATCTCGAACGCTTCGCCCTCGACCGAAGCCATTCCGTAGCTGCCCGTCATGAAGCCGGACGGAGTGGGAAGCGGAACGCCGCTCGTGTACTCGAACGATTCGCCCGGCTTGAGCACCGGCTGCTTGCCTACCACGCCGGCGCCCTTCACCTCCTGGCGCCGGCCGAAGCCATCGGTGATGCGCCAATGCCGCGTGCGCAGCTGGACCGTCTCGGCTCCGCGATTGATGATCTCGATGGTGTAAGCCCAGAAATACTCATTGCTCTCCGGCGAGGACCGCTCGGGGAGGTATTGTGGCGTCACCGTGACTTCGATGTTGCGCGTGACGGCCTGGTACATGGCTGCTTGCTCATCACGATGGTCGGACAAGTGCCGCCCGTGCTTTATTGGATCGCGTTCCGTGCTGGGGCGCAATGGTCGCAGATGCGGCATTTTTCAATTCATCGCGACCGCACTATGATCGCCCGGGCGAAGAATCGGGACTGCATGAGCGCGCCTGCCGGACGAGACCTGAGGCTTGATCTGTTTCGGGGCCTCGCGCTCTGGCTGATTTTCGTCGACCACATTCCGTCGAACGTCGTCAACTGGCTGACGATCCGCAACTACGGCTTCTCCGACGCGGCGGAAATCTTCGTGTTCATCTCCGGCTATACGGCGGCGTTCGTTTACGGCCGTACCATGGAGCAGCGCGGCGTGGTGGTGGCGAGCGCGCGCATCCTCAAGCGGGCCTGGACCGTCTACGTCGCGCACATCTTCATCTTCGTGATCTTCATGGCGGAGATCGCGTACCTGACGCGCAGCATCGACAACCCGCTCTACAACGAAGAGATGGGCGCGCTCGATTTCATGAAGGAGCCGGGTGACACGCTGATTCAGGCGTTGCTGCTGAAGTTCAAGCCGACATTCATGGACGTGCTGCCGCTCTACATCGTGCTGCTGCTCGGATTTCCGCCCGTGCTTTGGCTGCTGCGGCAGGCGCCGACGCTGGCACTAGTGGCCTCCGTGGCGCTCTACACCGCGAGCTGGAATCTGAGCTGGAATCTGCCCTCGTATCCAACCGGCGTCTGGTACTTCAACCCGCTCACTTGGCAGCTCATCTTCGTGTTCGGCGCCTGGTGCGGCCTCGGCGGCGTCACCCGGCTTGGTTCGTTCGTGCGCTCGCGCTGGGTGATCGCGCTCGCCGCCGCCTATCTCCTGTTCTCGTTCCTGATCGTGATGACGTGGTACTTCCCGCGCTATGCGGTCTACATCCCGAAATGGTTCCAGGACTGGATGTACCCGATCGACAAGACCAACATGGATGTGCTGCGATTCGCTCACTTCATCGCGCTGGCTGTCATTACGGTCCGTTTCATTCCGGTGGACTGGCCCGGCCTCAAGTCCCCCTGGCTCAAACCGATGATTTTATGCGGTCAACATTCGCTCGAAATCTTCTGCCTGGGCATTTTCTTGTCGTTTCTCGGGCATTTCGTGACTTCGGAGATCTCCCGCTCCATGGGGATGCAGGTCCTGATCAGCGTATTAGGCATCCTGGTAATGATTGCGGTAGCTTGGCTGATCACGTGGTACAACACGATTGAAGGACGAGGTTCGGGGAAACAACCGAAGCCGTCCGACGCGGACCTCGCGGGAGGCGGGGCATGAGGCGCACTGCCGGGCTGGTGCTAGGTATTCTTGCGTATGCGGCGGCCGCGCATGCCGGCTCGGTCTGCGACGTCGCCGCGCATCTTGTTCACGCCGACGCCGCGCTGCCGCGAGCTGCTGATTCCATTGCGAAATCCAAGACATTGAAGATCGTGGTGATCGGGACGACGTCGTCCACGCTTCCCGGCGCGAACGGCGAGGCGCTCGCCTATCCGGCCCGGCTCGAGATTGCGCTGCGTAAGAGGTTGCCGGATGTGGCCGTGAAGGTTATATCCCTAGCCAAGCCGCGCCAGACGGCAGCTGATATGGCTGAGGGGCTTGCCAAGGTTATCAGGGACGAAAAACCGGCGCTGGTCATCTGGCAGACCGGCACATACGACGCCATGCGCGGCATCGGTGCAGAGAACTTCCAGACGACGCTCGAAGGCGCCGTCGACAAACTCCAGGCGGGCGGCGCGGACGTCATCTTCATGAACATGCAATACAGCCCCCGCACCGAAGCCGTGATCTCCACCGCCGCTTATGCCGACGCGATCCGCTGGGTCGCGCTCGAGCACGCCGTCAATGTGTTCGACCGGCAGGCTATCATGCGCCACTGGGGCGAACTCGGAACCTTCGATCTTGTCACCGCGACCAAGTCGCTCGATACCGCCGCCAAGGTGCACGATTGCTTCGGCACGATGCTCGCCGATCTGATCGTCGCGGCTTTGGTGCGGGATGCCGACGCACCCAAGGAACCCACCAAACAATGAGCTCCCGTTACACACTGTCTGCAGCCGGCGCTGCGTTCTCTCTTGCGCTGGCCTTGGTGGCGTTCGGTACTCCATCGGCGGTCCCTGCGCAGGACGCCAAGCTTTGCGCGGCCCCGACCGGTATCGACGCGCTGGAGCACCCGCCGACGCACATTCGTGAGCGCATCGCTAAGGGTCTGCCGCTCAAGATCGTCGCCATCGGTTCGTCCTCGACCTTCGGTGCCGGCGCGAGCAGCCCCGCGGGCTCCTATCCGAGCCGGCTCGAGGCGGAGCTCAAGGCGAAGCTGCCCGGTCTGCCCGTGACGGTGCTCAACAAGGGGATCGGCGGCGAGGAAGCGACCCAGATGGCCGCGCGCTTCGATGCCGACGTGATCGACGAAAATCCCGACCTCGTACTGTGGCAGGTCGGCAGCAACTCGGTGCTGCGCGATCATCCCGCTCCCGGCGAGGTCCTTCGCCAAGGCGTCGAGAAACTGAAGGCGAGCGGCGCCGAGGTCATCCTGATCAACCCGCAATATGCGCCGAAGATCATCTCCAGGCCGGGCGTCGGCCAGTCAGTCGACGTGATCACCGCAACCGCGCACGACGCGGAGGTGGGCCTGTTCGACCGCTTCTCGGTGATGCGTCACTGGGTCGAGACCGAGCACATGGCATTCGAGCAGTTCCTGTCGCCCGATCTGCTCCACATGAACGACTGGAGCTATGCCTGCGTCGCCAAACTGCTGGCGAATGCCATCGTCGATGGCGCAAAGCCGCCGGCCGCGACCGCAATCGTCGCGCCCGCGGTGATCAAGCGCTGAGCGGCGTTTTGTTTGAGCATGATCTTGTCCGAAAAACCGGTATCCACTTTTCGGGATCATGCTTTAGACCTTCTTCAGCGCGGCGGTGAGGTCGTCCAGAACGTCGTCCTGATGTTCGAGCCCGCATGACAAGCGCACCATTCCGTCGGTGATGCCGAGTTCGGCGCGCGCGTCCGCGCCGATGCGCAGGTGGGTCGTGGTCGCCGGATGGGTGATCAGGCTCTTGGCATCGCCCAGATTGTTCGAGATGCGCACGAGCTGCAGCGCATCCTGAAAGCGGAACGCGCCGGGCTTGCCGCCCGCGATCTCGAACGCGACCAGCGTCGAGCCGCCGCGCATCTGCTTCTTCACGATAGCCGCTTGCGGATGGTCCGGCCTGCCCGGATAGATCATGCGCGTGACTTTCGGGTGTGTCGCGAGCGCTTCCGCAATCGCCGCCGCCGTCTCGCTCTGGCGCTCGACGCGAACGCTGAGCGTCTCGAGCCCTTTCAGCAGAACCCAGGCGTTGAACGGCGAGATCGACGGGCCGGTCTGGCGAATGAGAACTTGCACGTTGTCGAGGATGAACTTTTCGGAACCCAGCACGACGCCGCCGAGACAGCGGCCCTGGCCGTCGATGTGCTTGGTCGCCGAATAGATGACGCAATCGGCGCCGAGTTCGAGCGGCGACTGATAGAGCGGCGTCGCGAACACGTTGTCGACGACCAGCGTCGCGCCTGCCGCATGCGCGATCTGCGCCACTTCGGCGATGTCGATCACGTCGAGATTCGGATTGGTCGGGCTTTCGAGGAAGAAGGTCTTGGTATTCGGGCGAACCGCGTTCTTCCATTGCGCGAGATCCGTGCCGTCGACCAGCGTCGACGCGATGCCGTAGCGCGGCAGAAAGTCTTCCACCACATAGCGGCACGAGCCGAACAGCGCCTTCGCGGCGACGACGTGGTCGCCCGCCTTGAGCTGCCCCAGCAGTGCCACGGTGACCGCCGCCATGCCGGTCGCGGTCGCGCGCGCGGCCTCCGCGCCTTCGAGCGCCGCCATGCGCGCCTCGAACATCGCAACCGTCGGGTTGGCGAAACGAGAATACTGGTAGCCCGGCTCCTCATTCTTGAAGCGGCGCTCCGCCTGCGCGGAGGACTCGTAGACATAGCCCTGCGTCAGGAACAGCGCCTCGGAGGTCTCGCCGAACTCCGAGCGCAGCGTGCCGGCGTGTACCAGGCGCGTCTCGGGCCGGTAGCGGGGCTGCGGCGCATGCATGGGCGGACTCCTCGTGCGACCCAACAAAAAACCCGGCCGAGGCGTCAGCCTCAATGCCGGGTCGCGGGTCACGCGCGTCCCCGGCCTTTTAGCACCTTTGTTTAACGTGGCGGCAAGCCGGCCGGCTCAAATGACCACGGGATAACGGGGCTCTTAGGCGCCCCTCGGCTTTTAGTCAAGGTAGGCATCCGGTACGAACTTCATTCCGCCTCATCCTGAGGAGCGCCGCAGGCGCGTCTCGAAGGATGGGGCGGCCACGGAGCGTGGGCCATCCTTCGAGACGGCCGCATCGCGGCCTCCTCAGGATGAGGGCAGCAGTTTGGCTGAACGAGGCATTCTTCCGGATCGCATGATCGCCGCGCTGGCGAAGGCGGGTGGGATCTTGCCCGCCTACGACTTCGCGCCCGACCAGATCCAGCCGGCAAGCCTCGACCTGCGCCTCGGCGACACCGCCTACCGCGTGCGCGCGAGCTTTCTTCCCGGGCACACGACCGTCGCGGAGCGCATCGATCAATTGAAGCTGCACGAGATTGCGCTTGGCGACGGCGCGGTGCTGGAAACCGGCGCGGTCTACATCGTGCCGCTGCTCGAAAGCCTTGCGCTGCCTAAGGATGTTGCGGCGGCGACCAATCCGAAAAGTTCGACCGGCCGGCTCGACGTGTTCACGCGCGTGATCACCGACCGCGCGCGCGGCTTCGACCGCATCGAGGCGGGCTACCATGGGCCGCTTTATGCGGAGATTTCGCCGAAGACATTTCCGGTGCTGGTGCGCGAGGGCTCGCGGCTCTCGCAACTGCGGCTGCGGCGCGGGCACGCGGAGCTTGCGGCCGAGGAGCTTGCCGCGCTGCACGCGCGCGAGCGCCTCGTCGACTCAGAGGACGCCGATTTCGAGGGTGGCATCTCGGTGAGCGTCGATCTCGCAGGCTCCGGCGCAACCGCGCTGATCGGCTATCGCGCCAAGCGCCATACCGGCGTGATCGATGTCGAGCGCCGCGCCGGTTACGACTACGCGGATTTCTGGGAGCCGATGCACGCGCGCCGCGACGGCACGCTGATCCTCGATCCGGACGAGTTCTACATCCTGGCCTCGAAGGAAGCCGTGCAGGTGCCGCCGGATTACGCCGCCGAGATGGTGCCGTTCGATCCGCTGGTCGGCGAGTTCCGTGTGCACTACGCGGGCTTCTTCGACCCTGGCTTCGGCTATGCGGGCGCGGGCGGAAACGGGAGCCGCGCAGTGCTCGAGGTGCGCTCGCGCGAGGTGCCGTTCATTCTCGAGCACGGGCAGATCGTCGGCCGCCTCGTCTACGAGCAGATGCTCGCGCGCCCCGACACGCTCTACGGCCAGGGCATCGGTTCCAACTATCAGGCCCAGGGCCTGAAGCTGTCGAAGCATTTCAAAGTCTAACGATCCGCAACGCCCGCTGTGCACCCGCGTTGACTCCTGAATGAGCGAAAGGAGTCACGCATGCGTATCATTCTCGCTGCTCTTGCCATCGCGGCGGTTCCCTCCCTCGCGCTGAGCCAAAGCTGGACCGCGACAACCGGCACGACCAAACCGACGACCACGGCGCCGGCGCCGAACACGACGGTCAGCCAGCCGAGCAAAATCCCGCCCGCAGTGCAATCAGGCGCCAACCGCGGCTTGCGTGTCGGCGAAGGGGCGGCCGATGGCAGCCCGATCGAGATCAAGCGCAACAAATAACGAAAAGGGCGACCGCTAGGGCCGCCCTTCTCCACTCAAGTCATTGCGTTAGTCGCAGCGGCGGATGCGCTTGAAGCTGCCGTCGTCACGCGTGATGGTCACGGTGCGGCAGCCAAGGCCGACCTCACGCTCACGATAGACGCGCCGCTCGACGTAGGGGCCATTGCCATAGTGGCCGTAGCCGTGCCGGTAGTCCGGGTCGCCGATGCGGACGCCGCCGACCGGCGTATCGACCGCGATGCCTTGCGCGAATGACGCAGGCGCAAAGCTGGTGAACGCGACGATACCCGCCGCCAGAATCAGGAACTTCCTCATGGACCTTCTCCTCTGGAATGCCATGCGGCCTTAACGGCTGAACGGCAGCGGGGTTCCGAAAATTGATCGATTTCAGTGAGGAACCGCGCGTTAACGAACGTTTTCTGACCGTTGCTCTGTTCCAACAGTTCGCTATCCTGCGTCCCGCGCGGGCGTAGTTCAGTGGTAGAACGTCAGCTTCCCAAGCTGAATGTCGTCGGTTCGATCCCGATCGCCCGCTCCAGTTTTTGAGAGGTCTGCGTGACGTTGAAGGTCAAGGTCGATCGCGACAAGTGCCAGGGCCATGCGCGCTGCGCGGCGCTGGCGCCGGAGCTGTTCGAACTCGACGAGCTCGGCAACGCGCGCGAGAAGGGCGACGGCACGGTACCCGACGCGCTGGTCGAGAAGGCCTGGCTCGCCAGGGCCAACTGCCCGGAAGAAGCAATCGAGGTCGAGGAGAAGGCATGACACGCCCGCCGGTGAATGACTGGACAAGCGACTTCGATCACCTCGATCCGCGCTGGGTCGAGAATCCGTATCCGATCTGGGACGAGCTGCGCGAGACATGCCCGGTCGCGCACACCGAGCGCTTCCGCGGGGTGTATTTTCCCTCGCGCTACGAGGACGTGCGCGCGGTCGCCTACGACACCGAGCATTTCTCCTCGCGCCGCATCATCGTGCGCGAGACGCCGCCGCCGCGCATTCCGGCGCCGCCGATCACCTCCGATCCGCCCGAACACCGTCCGGCGAAGAACCTGCTGCTGCCGGCGTTCACACCCGATTCCATCAAGCAGCACGAGCCGCGCACGCGCGAGATCTGCGCGCGGCTGGTCGAGGGCTTCGCCGGCAAGCAAGGCTGCGATGCCGCGGCCGACTACGCGCAGGAAATTCCGGTGCGCGTCATCGCCACGATGCTGGGATTGCCGGAAGAGGAGGGCGACCGCTTCCGCAAATGGATCCACGAGATCCTCGAGCTCGGCATCACCCGGCCCGACATCCTGATGAAGGCGATCGGCGAGACCACGAAATATTTCCAGGAGGAGGTGGCGAAGCGCCGCGCCGCGCCAACCGACGACCTGATCACCCAGCTCTCCCGCGCCACCGTCGACGGCCAGCCGATCACCGAGGACCACCTGCTCGGCGCGATCCGCCTGATTCTGATCGCCGGCATCGACACCACCTGGAGCGCGATCGGATCGTGCTTCTGGCATCTCGCGCAGCATCCGGAGGATCGGCGCCGTCTGGTCAACGAGCCGGCGCTGATCCCGACCGCGGTCGAGGAATTCCTGCGCGCCTACGCGCCAGTGACCATGGCGCGCGAGGTGATCAAGGACACGACGGTTAACGGCTGCCCGATGAAGCCGGGCCACATGGTGCTGCTCTCGTTCCCGGCCGCCAACCGCGATCCGCGCGTGTTCCCCGATGCGGACCGCGTGGTGATCGACCGCAAGGAGAACCGGCACGCGGCGTTCGGGCTGGGCATCCACCGCTGCATCGGCTCGAACCTGGCGCGGATGGAGATCACGGTGGCGCTGCAGGAATGGCTCAAGCGCATCCCGGACTTCCGCCTCGATCCTTCGGCCAAGGTAACCTGGTCGGAAGGAACCGTGCGCGGGCCGCGCCAGCTCAAGGTGCTGTTCGGATAACTTTTCCCCGCTCGTCCCCGTCCCCGATCAAGTCGGGGATAAACTCCAGCGGGGACCCAGTTCTTGGCGCTAGATTCCGCTGGAGCCTGTGCTCGGGCAAGCCGGAGGCGAGACCCGAGTACGGGAATGAGCGGAGTGGGCGACCGCCCAGTTGCCGCGCGGGCCCGACGGGCCTATCTGAGGGCAGGAGATCGCCAATGCCCGCGGTTGCCAACGAGCCTCTGTCCTCACGCCCGCTGCTTGTGGTGGCGGGGGTTTCCGGCGTGCTCATTGCCGCGACGCTCGCGCTGTGGGCGCATTACGGCACGGCCGTATTCTTTGAGGTCATTGCGGCCGGCATCGCGGCGTGTTTCTAGAGCCTGTGCTGACGAGAATGGAACGAACCATCAACTCCGCTCGTCCCCGCGAAAGCGGGGGCCCAGTTCTTGGCCCCTGGATTCCCGCTTGCGCGGGAATGAGCGAAGGGTGGTGAGACCATGGACCCTCGCACCACGCGCTTGCTGCTCATTCTCTCCGCCTTTCTGGCGGGGCTCGTTCTCTGCTTCACGGTGGTGCTGATCGTTACCGGCCGCGGACCCGAGTCGTTCGCGGGCACGAGCGCGGCGATCGGCGGGCCGTTCAAGCTGACCGATCAGAGCGGCAAACAGATCACCGACCGTGACCTCAAGGGACGTCCCTCGCTGGTCTTCTTCGGTTTCACGCATTGCCCGGAAGTCTGCCCCACGGCGCTGTTCGATATCTCCGAGATCCTGAACAAACTCGGCCCCGACGCGAACAAGGTGAACGCGGTTTTCATCACGGTCGATCCGGAACGCGACACGCCTGCGGTGCTGAAGGATTATCTGGCGAGCTTCAATCCGCGGCTCACCGGTGTGGGAGGCGATGCGGAGGCGCTCGCCGCCGTCGCGAAGGCTTATCGCGTCTATTACAAGAAAGTGCCGACCAAGGACGGCGACTACACGATGGACCACACGGCCATCGTGTACCTGATGGACAAGAACGGGCAGTTCGTCGCGCCGTTCAGCCTGAAGCGGAAACCCGAAGAGGGTGCGGCCGAGCTGCGGCGCTATCTGTGAACCGCTCTCGCGGCGTCACAAGTTGCCTCCCGCGAGTCGCGATGTGCGCGCGAGCCCGTGCGCGGTCTTCTCCCAATGGAAGGGATTGAACGGCAGCCTGCGAATGGCTGACGACCTCACAGTTCTCCGCGCTAATACCTAAGTATAGCCATCCTGCCTCTCTGCAGCGCGAGCACTTGCCGCGAGGCGAGTCATCGTCCGCCGATCGAACGACCAAGCACAAAAAACGATGAGTCAGATCGCGGTGCCGCGATCGGCCGGCTGCGCGTCAATGCGTAGCCGATTGATCCCCCTACAAGTCACGTCGGATTTTGATGCATCAAGCGAGAAGCCCCTGATGCATCAAACAAGGGAGCGTAAGAACCATGCCGAGTTGTCAAGCCAATGCAATCCCGCCAACAGCCCGAGACAGTGCACGGCACGCATCGAACGGCTGGTACGCAAGATCGCGCGCCGCCCTGGTCGGAGCGACGGCCCTGATGTCGGTCGCGCTGTTCGACCCGGCGCACGCACAAGCGCCGTCGCCGCAGCGGCCCAATATCGTCGTCATCATGGGCGACGACATCGGCATCTGGAACCTCGGCGCCTATCACCGCGGCATGATGGCGGGCCGCACGCCGAACCTCGACAAGATCGCCGCCGAGGGCATGATCTTCACCGACTACTATGCCGAGGCAAGCTGCACGGCGGGACGCGCGAACTTCATCACCGGCCAGTTGCCGATCCGCACCGGCATGACCACCGTCGGTCAGGCCGGCGCGCCCACGGGACTGCCGGCGGAAGCACCGACCATTGCCACGGCGCTCAAGGCCCAGGGCTATGCCACCGGCCAGTTCGGCAAGAACCATCTTGGCGACAAAAACGAGTTTCTGCCGACGGTGCACGGCTTCGATCAGTTCTTCGGGTATCTCTATCATCTCGATGCGATGGAGGACCCCTGCCACCCGAACTATCCGCAGGACCTGCGGGCGCAGGTCGGTCCGCGCAACATGGTCCGCTCGGTGGCAACCACGACCGATGACACCGCGGTGGACCCGCGGTGGGGCAAGGTCGGCAAGCAGACGATCGCCGACGCCGGCGAGCTGTGCCCGAAGCGCATGGAAACCGTGGACGACGAAATCCGCGACGAGGCGCTGAAATTCCTCGACAAGGCGAAGGCGGATAACAAGCCGTTCTTCCTGTGGCTCAATCCGACGCGCATGCACATCGTCACGCACCTGTCTGACAAGTATCAGAAAATGCGCAACTCGAAGAATGGCTGGACGATCCACGAAGCTGGCATGGCACAGCTCGACGACGACATCGGCATCGTGATGCAGAAGCTCAAGGACATGGGTGTCGACGACAACACCATCGTGGTGTTCACCACCGACAACGGCACCGAGGTGTTCACCTGGCCGGACGGCGGACAGACGCCGTTCGCGCAGTCCAAGGGCACCGTCATGGAAGGCGGTTTCCGTGCGCCGGCGATGATCCGATGGCCGGGCAAGGTTCCGGCGGGCAAGGTCGAGAATGGCCTGATCTCCGGGCTCGACTGGTTCCCGACCTTCCTTGCGGCGACTGGCAATCCCAACATCGTCGATGAGCTGAAAAAGGGAAAGCAGCTCGGTGACCGCACCTACAAGGTTCATCTGGACGGCTACAACCAGATGGACCTGATCACCGGCAAGGGGCCGTCGAACCGGAACGAGATCTTCTATTTCGGCGAAAGCACCCTCGGTGCGGTGCGTATCGGCGACTACAAATATCGTTTCATCGATCAGCCCGGCGGCTGGCTCGGCGACAAGACGCACGCGGACGTGCCCTATCTCACCAACCTGCGCCTTGACCCGTTCGAGCGCACGGGCTGGCCGGAGAACGGCACCAAGTCTGGATCGCAGGAGTATTTCCAGTGGTTCAAGTACGAATTCTGGCGCTTCGTGTTCGTGCAGGACCAAGTGGCGAAGCTCGCCATGACGGCGGTTGAATTCCCACCGATGCAGAAGGGCGCGAGCTTCAACCTCGATGCCGTGAAAGCGAAGATCGAGGCGGCCAGGTCGGCAATGGCGAAATAACTGACGATCGTCATGACGGGCGGCCCGCACGTGGGCCGCCCGATGTGAAATCCTCGCGATGTTTCCTTGCCTTTATCTGTAGATGAGCAGAGTCATGATGACCTTCGACCGCCGCATTCTGCTGTCGGCCCTCGCCTTGCTCCCGGCGCTGCGTCCCACCTCCGCGCTGGCGCAAGCCGACGCGCTGCCGTCGTGGAACGACACAGCGCCGAAGAAATCCATCGTGGAATTCGTCGAACGCGTGACGAAGCAGGGCTCACCGGACTTCGTGCCGCCCGCGCAGCGCATCGCAACTTTCGACAATGACGGCACGCTGTGGGCGGAACAACCGCTCTATTTCCAGCTCGTCTTCGCGCTCGACCGCGTGAAGGCGCTCGCCCAGCAGCACCCGGAATGGAAGGACAGGGAGCCGTTCGCTTCGCTGCTCAAGGGCGACCTGAAGGGCGCGCTTGCCGGCGGCGAGCCCGCCATCTTCGAGATCATGACGGTCACACATTCCGGCATGACGACCGACGAATTCGAGAAGATCGTGCACGACTGGATCACCACGGCAAAACACCCCAAGACCGGAAAGCTCTATTCCGAGATGGTCTATCAGCCGATGATCGAGCTGCTCACCTACCTGCGCGCCAACGGCTTCAAGACCTTCATCGTCTCCGGCGGCGGCATCGATTTCATGCGGGTCTTTGCCGAGCGGGTCTACGGCATTCCGCCCGAGCAGACCGTCGGCAGCAGCGGCAAGCTTGAGTTCGAACTACGCGACGGCAAGCCCGTGCTCATGAAGCTGCCCGCGCTGAATTTCAATGACGACAAGGGTGGCAAGCCCGTCGCCATTCAGATGCATATCGGCCGCCGTCCGATCCTCGCCTTTGGCAATTCCGACGGCGATCTGCAGATGCTGCAATGGACCGCAGGGGGCAGCGGCGCGCGCTTCATGGGCCTCGTGCATCACACCGACGCAGCGCGCGAATGGGCCTACGATCGGGACTCACACATCGGCCGCTTCGACAAGGCTCTCGACGAGGCGAAGGCCAAAGGTTGGACCGTCGCGAGCATGAAAGATGATTGGAATCGTGTCTTTGCGTTCGAAACGAAATGAAGCGGGAGGTGATGCGACGTGTGCGCGACCCTCGACGACGCGTGACAAGATATTTGCTCGCCACGGGCCGGCGGATGGGGAGCAATTGAAGCATGGATCTCGTTCCAGATATCGACGGGCTTGCGCAGATTTTTTTCAAACGCCATCGCACCCGCGTTTTTTCTGGGTGCTGTTGCGGCTTTCGTGTCCCTGATGATGTCACGGCGCGCGGCCGTCGACGAACGCATCAAGGCGACCAAAGCACTGCCAGATCAAGAGGGCGCTGCGGTTGGAAGCAGCAGGGCACTTGGTCTGCTGGTGCGCGGCGCGCGGCTGCTGAGTGACGGGATCATTTTGTCGCTGGGCAGCGGTATGTGTGCGACGCTCCTGCTTGCGATGCTTTTTGCAAGTCAGTTCTTGGGTTTGCGTCATGTCTATGGCGCGGCCGTTCTCTTTATTGTCGCCACTTTGCTCTTGGGGATTGCGCTGTTCCGGTTCGCCCAGGAAGCGTGGCATGCGCGCCGCGAATTGGTGGAATAGCGGTAGAGCCCGCGCTTTGCTAATGCGCGGTTACAAGCCGCCTCGCGCGAGACGCGAGGTACGCGCGAGCCCGTGCGCGGTCTTCTCCCAATGGAAGGGATTGAACAGCAGCTGATAGAGCGCGCGCCACGCCGCGACCGACAACAGCAGCCAGTGCAGCGGCATCAGCAGCAGCACCCAGCCCTGGCGCAGCAAGCCCCGCCGCTTGAGCCCGATGAGCCCCAGCGCCGCGGAGGTGAGATAGCCGGAGACGAGCGCGCCAACGTACAGCCAGAAAAGCGCTGTCGCGAAAGTGCCGCCACCCGTGTCAAACAGTTGCCTGGTCGCAAGCAAATAGCCGGCGACCGCGATGAAGACCGGATGCACGAGGGCTGACAGCACGGTGCCGCCCACGACCAGCTGAAACGCCAGGAAGCCACTGAACCTGAGCTCGCGAGCGATGCGCAACGGATGGCGCATGTGGACGAGCCAGGTTTGCATCCAGCCCTTGAACCAGCGCGTCCGCTGGCGGATCCAGGGCTTCACGCGGGCGGGCGCCTCTTCGTAGGTCGTCGAGCTGATGACGGCTGCGCGGTATCCGAGCCGCGCCAGCCGCATGCCGAGGTCGGCATCCTCGGTGACGTTGTAGGGGTCCCAGCCGCCGGCCTCGCGCAGCGCCTGCGTGCGGAAATGATTCGACGAGCCACCGAGCGGCAGCGGCAGGCGCAACTGCGCCAGACCCGGCAACAGCACGTCGAACTGGCCGGCGTATTCGGCGGTGAACAATCGCGCGAGCCAGCCGTCCGCGGTGTTGTCGATGGTGAGCCGTGCCTGCACGCAGGCGATGTCGGCGCCATTGCCGAGAAATGCGTCGAGCGCGCGGTAAAGCTGGTCGCGCGCGGGGCGGTCCTCGGCGTCGAAGACCGCGATGAACGTGCCTTTGGCGAGCGCCAGCGCGGCGTTCAGGGCCTTCGGCTTGGTGCGCGGGCCGGAAGCGGGCGCAATCAGGATGTCGAAGGGCGCGCCCAAGTCCAAACGCAGCAATTCTTCCCGCGTCGCCGCGTCGTTCGGTTCGAGCACGAAGATGACCTGCTGTTTTTCGACCGGATAGTCGAGCTCGCGGAGTGCGGCGACGAGATCCGGCACGGCACTCGCCTCGTCGTAGAGCGCGACCACAATGGTGTAGATCGGCAAATCACACGTTGGCAGGCGCAGTGCGCGCCAAGCCCGCCAGCGGGTCGCTGCGCCGATCACGCGCAGCGCCGCCCAGGCCAGAAAGATCAGCGCGAGCGCAGCACTCACCAGCGCCCCGGCAGCGTCAAGAGACACGGCGGAGGCGCCGGCCGTCGCCGCGATGCCGCCGAGCCAGGCCGACCGGATGCGCGGCGGGCACTGTGCCGCCGAAAGGTCCGGACGTTCTTGCCGCAAAGCTTCCGATGCGCGCTCGCTCAGGGCCGCTGCAGCGTGGCCCAGCGCGAAGTGTTGCAGGCGCTGTGGCGAGGTCAGCCGGAAACGGTCCTTCGGGAGGGGATGTGCTCCGGTCACGAGATGACGTGCGCCGAGGATTTGGGGAGCTACGACATAGATGAACGCGCTCCCGATGCGCAGTGGCAGCAGGCCGGCATTTGCCGCATCGAGGAGCCGCTTATCCGGGAGCGGGCAGGCGGCGCGCGGCAGATCGAGCCGCTCGAACGGCACCTGCAGCCACCCGGCCAGCGCCCGCACGTAGTCTTCCTCCGAGATGTGTCCTGACGCGATGAGCACCCGGTCGGCGCCGATATTGAGCGCGAGGGCGCGCTGCGTGGCGGCTGCAAGCACACGTGGCGGCAGGCGTCCGCGCAGGCAATCCAGCTCCGGACAGCGGGAGCGCGCCCGGCTCTGCGGGAGCGTGACCCGGCTTGCTTCCGGCACGAATGCCCGAATTGCAGCGCGTCGGCGCCGCTCCGGCGGTCGTTCGAACTCGACGGCACTCAAACTGCTGCCCTGCCCCCGGCTCTTCGTCTATAAGCGGGGCCGCTGGCGGCGCCCGAATACAACTGACGATCCGATCGTCAACTCTAATGAAGCAGCTATTTCGTTGTAAATCCAAAAAATACTCGCACAGGTTTCGCCTTTTGGTGGCGCTGCTGGGCGTGGCCGGCATGACATGGGCGATGATCTGCCGTCCGGCCACCGCCCAGCCGGCGGCTTCACAACCGTCCGCTCAGGCACCGGTGTCGGTGCCGGGCTTCTGGGACCCGCGGCGGCGCCCGGAGCGGCCCGACATCTCGCGCATCACGCAGATCCGCTTCCTCACCGAGTTCGACTATCCGCCGTTCAATTATGCAGGGCCCGACGGCAATCCGGCCGGGTTCAACGTAGAGGTGGCGCGGCTGATCTGCGAGGAGCTGAAGCTCCAATGCACCATCCAGCTGCGTCGCTTCGATACGCTGCTTCAGGCGCTTGCCGAAAATCGCGCCGACGCCGTGATCGCATCGCTCGCGGTGACGCCCGAGACACGTCAGCGAGTTGATTTCAGCGATCCCTATTACCGCGCGCCCGCGCGCTTCGTGGCGCGGCGTGACGGCGATCTGCGCGATGCGAATCCCGAAAGCCTCGAGGGCAAGAAGGTTGCGGTGGTCGGCGGCAGCGCACACGAGGCCTACCTGAAAGCGTTCTTCACTGAAGTCGAGCTGAAACCCTATCGCACCATGGAGCTCGCGCGCGACGCGCTGCGCAAGGGTGAGGCCGACCTCCTGTTCGGCGACGGCATCGCGCTCGCCTTCTGGCTCAACGGCACGGACTCGGCGAATTGCTGCGCCTTCGTCGGCGGCCCATTCACCGAGAGCCGTTATTTCGGCGAGGGCGTCGGCATTGCGGTGAAGCGCGGCAACGACACGCTGCGGCTCGCGCTCAACTGGGCGCTGTTCCGGCTGTGGGAGAAGGGCCGCTTCACCGACCTGTGGCTGCGCTATTTTCCGATCAGCCCGTTCTAGACTAGCCGGGACGTCGCGGTCTCACTCCGCTCGCGGCCACTCTGCTGGCGTCGAGGAAGGTACGCTATGGGCCATAAACGGCCATAGCCCTATGTTGAGCCACACGAATGAGAGGGTACGGACTGGAGTCGTCATGTGGTCTCACCTGCTCGTCCTCGCCTGCGCCCTGCTCCTGCTGCCCGCCCAGGCTTCGGGCGGCGCCAGGGAGAAGGTCGCGGCGCTCGCTCCGTCGGGGCTGGTGCTCGCGATGGACGAAAAGGGCAACGAGCTGGTGGCTCAGAACGCTGACAAGCCCTTCGTCCCTGCCTCCGTCACCAAGATCGTGACCGCCTGGCTGGCGATGGAGGTCCTGGGCGGTGACTACCGCTTCGAGACCCGCTTCTACCTGGACCGCGACCGCCTGCTCTACATTCGCGGGGGCGGCGATCCCTTTCTGATCTCCGAAGAGCTGGCTCAACTCGCGTCGGAACTGGTCGCCGCAATCGGCAAGAAGCCGCTCAGCGGCATCGTGCTCGACGCGAGCTATTATCCCTCCGACATCCGCATCCCGGGCATCGAAGACACCGACGAGGCCTACGACGCACTGAACTCCGCGCTTGCGGTCAACTTCAACACGATAAACGCCGTGCGCAAGGGCAAAACGGTCCGCTCAGCCGAGGAGCAGACTCCAATCACGCCGCTCGCGATCAGCCAGTTCCGGGCGCGGGGGCCCCAGGGTCGCGGTCGCATCAGCCTGGCCCAGGACCCTACGGTGGGCCTGCAATATGCCGGCGAGATGATCGCCGCATTCATCGAGCGGGCCGGCGGCAGCCTCGAGGGCAAAATCTCGACCGGAACGGTGCCGGAGGGAATGGAGCCGGTCTACGTTCACCGCCAGTCGCGCGCGCTTTCGAAGATCCTCGCCGGGTTGCTCCTCGGCTCGAACAACTACATCGCTAACCAGGTCTTTCTGGAGGTCGGCGGGCATCGCCTCGGCGGCCCCGTCAGCCTCGAGAAGTCACTCCAGGTTGCGAACGAGATGCTCGCCAAACACGGCCTCGGCGAGTCCATCCATCTCGAGGAAGGCTCGGGCATCAGCCGCGGCAACCGCTTCACGGCCCGCGGCCTTGCCCAGTTGCTGCATCTCTTCGAGCCCCATGCCGCGCTGCTCCGGCGCGGCGAGGGCGCCCGCTTCAAGACCGGTACCTTTTCCGGCGTCCGCACCTTGGCGGGCTATGCCGACACCTCCGAGCACGGGCGCGTGCGCTTCGTGATCGCGCTCAGCAACAACGACGGTGCGATGCGCTTCCGGCTGCTCAAGGCCATCCAGTCCGGGCTGTAGCCGGTGGCGCGCACCCGCCGAAGCGAAGGTCCGGTCGCTACATCCGCACAACCGTCACCTTCCCGAGCCCCGATATTCCGAGCGCACGCGCGCCGGCCGGAGTGATGTCGATCACGCGCCCGCGCACGAACGGTCCCCGATCCGTCACGCGGCACGAGATCGCACGTTGGCCTGTGCTGACGCGCAGCACCGATCCAAAAGGGTGACGCTTGTGCGCGCACGTCATCGCTTGCGGATTGAACCGCTCACCGTTGGCGGTTCGGCGGCCTTGATAGGAGTGCGGATAAGACGATGCGATCCCGCTCTCCGCCGACACGGTAACCGGGAACGCTGCGAGCGCCACGACAATCGCGCTCGCCTGCGCGAGGACTCGGGCCATACTGATTCTCCGCGCAGCCCCGTGCCCAACGCAGCGGGAACCGGTGAGTTCCCGGCCGGTGAGGCGAAAAGCCGATTTGCGCGCTACGCGGCCTTGCGCGCTTCCTCCTCGACGAAGTTGAGGCGGTCCTGACCGAAGAACATGTCCTTGCCGACGAAGAACGTCGGCGCGCCGAACACGCCGCGCGCGACCGCTTCCTCGGTGCTGGCCTTGAGCTTGTCCTTCACCTCCGGCGTTCCGATCGCCGCCAGCATGGCGGCGGGATCGAAGCCCGCCGCGCGTAGCACCTCGGCGATGATGATTGGGTCCTCCATCCGTTTCTGGTCGGCCCAGATCGCGCGGAAGATCGCATCGCTGTACGGGATGAGCCGCCCGTCCATCTCAGCCGCGATGGCGCCGCGCATCAAATTGAGCGTGTTGATCGGGAAATGCGGGTTGCGCACGTAGGGCACGCCATAGCGCTGCGCAAAGCGCGGCAGGTCGGTCATCATCCAGGCGCCCTTGGCCGGGATATTGATCGGCGACTGATTGCCGGTCGCCTTGAACACGCCGCCGAGCAGCATCGGGCGATAGATGACTGTCGCGCCGCAACGTTGCGCGAGGCCCGGCATCTGCGTGTAGGCGAGGTACGACGCCGGGCTTCCATAGTCGAAGAAGAATTCGATTGCTGCCATGCCTACCTCCGCGCGTGGCTTGAGATCGCGCGCTGAAAATCGCACCTTGTCAAGCATGAGCGGCGCGAAGGCGGTCCTGGTGATTGGCGCAGGCGACGCGACCGGCGGCGCAATCGCGCGGCGCTTTGCGCGCGAGGGCTTCGTCGCCTGCGTGACGCGGCGGCATGCCGACAAGCTCGGCCCTCTTGTCGCCGCAATCGCGCAAGAGGGGGGACAAGCGCGCGCGTTCGGCAGCGATGCGCGAAAGGAAGACGACATGATCGCGCTCATCGACACGATCGAGCGCGAGGTCGGGGAGATTGCCGTCGCGGTCTACAACATCGGCGCCAACGTGCGCTTCCCGATCCGCGAGACCACGTCGCGCGTGTTCTTCAAGGTGTGGGAGATGGCCTGCTTCGGCGGCTTCCTGATGGGACGCGAGGTGGCGAAACGGATGGTGCCGCGCGGGCGCGGCACCATCCTGTTCACCGGCGCGACCGCGAGTATGCGCGGCGGCTCGGGCTACGCGGCCTTTGCGAGCGGCAAGCATGCCTTGCGCGCGCTCGCGCAGAGCATGGCGCGGGAGCTCGGGCCGGAGGGCATTCACGTCGCGCATGTGGTGATCGACGGTGCGATCGACACCGCCTGGATCCGCGAGAACTTTCCCGAGCGCGCGGCCCTGAAGGGAGAGGACGGCATTCTCTCTCCCGAAGCGATCGCCGAGAACTACTGGATGTTGCATTGCCAGCCGCGCAGCGCCTGGACCCACGAGCTCGACCTGCGGCCGTGGATGGAGAAGTGGTGATGCCTTTTCACTCCCGGCACAAAGCGGCGAGAGGTGCCGACCGAAGCGCGGTGGGCGATGGGCCGCGGCGTTCTCACGGATACCCTCACTCGGCCTGCGCTGTTCTCCGACCAGCCCGTTCTGCCGGCCGGCTGCGTCTTGTCGGCGCAATCGAAAAACTGCATTCTCGCCCGCGATCCGCGAGTTTGTCCGGGGGTAGTTGATGAGTGACGATGCCCGCCCCGACATCTATCACGACCTGCACGGACGACAGTTGAAAGCCGAGGAACTCGCCAACCGCGAGTCTGCCAATTGCATCCTCGGTATCCTGAGTGAGTATCTGCAGCCCGCATCCGTTCTGGACGTCGGCTGCGGACTCGGTACCTGGCTGTCGGTGCTGCAACAGCGAGGCATCACGGACGTTCGCGGTGTTGAGGGGAAGTGGCTGAAGACCGCCGACCTCGTCTGCGACTCCAAGCTCGTCCAGCTCTGCGACCTGGAAGCGGGATTCGATCTCGAGCGGCGGTTCGACCTGATCGTATGCCTTGAAGTCGCGGAGCATCTATCCCCGGCAGCAGCCGGACGCTTCGTCGAAAGTCTGGTCAGGCATGCGCCGGCTGTCCTGTTTTCGGCGGCAATCCCGTTTCAGGGAGGCAGTCATCATCTGAATGAGCAGTTCCTGTCCTACTGGGAATCGATCTTTGCCAAACACTCGTTCAAACCGGTGGATGTGGTTCGAGGCCGAATCTGGCTCAACCAGCGTGTACTGTGGTGGTTGCGGCAGAATACCGTCTTGTTCGCGCACCAGACATTGATCGACACGAACGACAAACTGGGCGATGCGGTGCGCGATCCCGTCGGGCCCCTTTCGATCGTTCACCCCGAAATCTACTGGGACCGCATCAATATGCTGACCGCGCAGGTGAGGCAGCTGAAGAAACTGGAGGCGCTTATCGGCGTGACCGGCATCTATCGCACCGAGCGGAACGCCCAGGGCGATCTCGCGGTGACGAGAATCGGCTAGGACGAGGGTACGATCCGTCGCGCCTCCATGCCGGGGAAACAGGAATGTCAACGATCGAGCCCCAAGCCGCGAGCCTGCGCGAACTTGCCGAAACCTCGAACGCCTGGCCGTTCGAGGAGGCCAAGAAGATCGTCGCGCGGCTGAAGAAAAAGCCGAAGGAGGAGGTGATCTTCGAGACCGGCTACGGCCCCTCCGGCCTGCCGCACATCGGCACCTTCGGCGAGGTCGCGCGCACCACCATGGTGCGCCATGCTTTCCGCGTACTCACCGACGACAAGGTGAAGACGCGGCTGATCGCGTTCTCCGACGACATGGACGGCTTACGCAAGGTGCCCGACAACGTGCCGAACAGGGACATGCTGGCCGCGCATCTCGGCAAGCCGCTGACCCAGGTGCCCGACCCGTTCTCGAACGAATTTCCCTCGTTCGCCGCACACAATAACGCGCGGCTGCGCGCCTTCCTCGATTCGTTCGGCTTCGACTACGAGTTCGCGAGCTCGACCGACTACTACAAGTCCGGCCGCTTCGACGCGACGCTGCTCGAGTTCCTCGAGCGGTTCGACGCGGTGATGAGCATCATGCTGCCCTCGCTGCGCGAAGAGCGCACGCAGACCTATTCGCCGTTCCTGCCGATCCATCCCAAGACCGGCATCGTCATGCAGGTGGCCGCGGAGCCGAACGCCGCGAAGGGGACGATTGCGTGGACCGATCCCGACACCGGTGAACGCTTCGAGACCCCCGTCACGGGTGGCCACGCCAAGCTGCAATGGAAGCCCGACTGGGCGATGCGCTGGGTCGCGCTCGGCATCGACTACGAGATGGCCGGCAAGGATCTGATCGACTCGGTGAAGCTCTCCGGCGAGATCGCGCGCGCGCTCGGGGCGCAGCCCCCCGAGGGCTTCAACTACGAGCTTTTTCTCGACGAGAAGGGGAGCAAGATTTCCAAGTCGAAGGGCAACGGGCTGACCATCGAAGAATGGCTGCGCTATGCGAGCCCGGAATCGCTGTCGCTCTTCATGTATCGCGAGCCGAAGGCGGCCAAGCGCCTTTACTTCGATGTGATCCCGCGCAATGTCGACGAATACTTCCAGTTCCTCGAGGGCTACCAACGTCAGGATGGCAAGCAGCACTTGTCCAATCCGGTGTGGCACGTCCATTCGGGCCACCCGCCAAAGGCGGACATGCCGATCACGTTTCAGCTGCTGCTGACGCTGGTCTCGTCGTCGAACGCCGAGAACGCCGAGACGCTGTGGGGCTTCATCGGCCGCTACCGGGTAGGCGTCACGCCGCAGACGCACCCCAAGCTCGACGCAATGGTCGGCTACGCGATCAATTATTATCGAGATTTCGTCGCGCCGACGAAGCGCTTCCGTGAGCCGACCCAGACCGAGCGCAAGGCGCTCTCGGATCTGCGCGACGCGCTGTCGAACCTGCCGTCGGGTGCCACGGCCGAGGACATCCAGAACGTCGTCTACGAGATCGGCCGCCGCGAGCCTTTCCTCGACCACAAGAAGCCCGCGAAGGATGGGCGCCCCGGCGTCTCGCTCGACTGGTTCAACATGCTCTACCAGGTGCTGCTCGGCCAGGAGAAAGGCCCGCGCTTCGGCTCGTTCGTCGCGGTCTACGGCGTACAGAATACCGTGAACATGATCGACGGCGCGCTGGCAAGGAGTGCCTGAGCTGGCTGCCACCTGTGGCAAAGTGATTGTACAAAATCGCGCTCGCATGGGTAACGGTTGAGGGGACGGAATGGCTGATGAACCGATCAAGCGGGTGGGAATGTATGGCTGGTATGATCCCGGACACTTGCTCGAAACTGGCATCCGCGTCGGCATTGCAGGAATTTTCGGCGAGTTTCTCGATCGCCGCGAGCTGTTCGCGAACAGGCTGACTGCGGAACCCGCGCTATTCGACGACGCGCACGACTACTCTGCCCATGCGGTCAAGCCCGAAGGCCTTTGGATCGATTTCGTCGCAGACACTGGCGACGGCTGGGATCCGACCTATGCGGTGGCGCGGCTGCTCGCGCGCCGGGGCCTGCGCTTTCGCCGACAGGGTGACGTCTGGGCCGGAGTCGACGATGGATCCAAAGCTTCCGGCGACACGATCGAAACGCGCCGCGGCAAGGTTCTCATCTTCGGCGGCGACCAAGTCTATTCCACGGCCTCCTACGAGACCTACCGTGCGCGGTTCGACACGCCGTTCGAGCAAGCGGCGCGTATCGAGGGAGTCGAGGACGAACTGAAGCAGGCCGATGTCTACGCGCTCCCCGGCAATCACGACTGGTACGATGGGCTTAATGCCTTCATCAGCATGTTCGTTACGCGCCGTCCCGGGGGCCCGAAAGAAGGTTTCGGCGCCGGCCGCGAGATTACCTGCCGAGTCGCGCGCCAGACCCGCAGCTACTTCGCGATAAAACTGTCCGACGACTGGTGGCTGCTCGGTGCCGACGCGCAGCTGTCCGGCTACATTGACCAGGGCCAGATCGCATTTTTCGACGACCTCGCCCAGACGGTGATGAAGCCAGGCTCCAATATTATCCTTTGTGCGGCGAAGCCGAGCTGGAGCTATGTCGGTCTCGACGGTCCACCCGAGAAGATATTTCGCAATCACGGTTATCTCGAGGACATGGTGACCGGACTGATGCGCGAGAACGGGCGGCGGCATAATCTCCGGCTCGTCTTGACCGGCGATGCGCATCACTACGCGCGCTACATGGAGTGGCGAGGGGGCGCGCGGAAAGAAGACCGCGCCGCGTCGTACACCGAGATTGCACAGGATGCGCGCTGCTATCTGACATGGGGTGGTGGCGGCGCCTTCCTGCACCCGACCCACATGCTGCAGGACGTGAAATTCACGTGGAATTTTCCGCCCCCACCGCCGGTATCTCCGCTCGACGTCACAAAGGAAACCGCCATCCCGGGTCGGAGCTTTGACCTGAAGCTTATCTATCCGAACGAAACCACCAGCCGCCGTCTTGCCCGGAACATCCCGCTGTTTGGGTTCAACAATTACCAGTTCTCGTGGCTGATGTTCGCTTTCTCGCTCGTGGTGACCTGGGCGCTCGCCGGCACCGCGGGATTGAGAGGTGAGTACCTGCCGAGGTCCCTGCGCGACGGAGGCAAAGGCCTGCTTGCTGCGGCGGGCGATCTTGCATTTCTTCTATCGAGTTTTCCGTGGGTCTTGTTGATGTGCCTGGCGCTGACCGCGGCGCTCGCCTACTTCTCGGCGGCGCAGACTAAGCCCAAACGCTGGCTGTACGGTTTCCTCCACTTCACCGCCTACCTGGTCAGCTATTTCCTGGTGTTTCTCCTGCTGGCGCGCTCGATCGAGTTCAAGTCGTATACTTGGCTTGAACCGGTTGTGCTGGTTCTGGCTGTGTCGGGCGTGATGTGGTTCGTAGCCCCGCTCATCATGGGGCTGTACTTGTGGCTCTCGCTCCGGCTGCGCCTGCACTGGAACGAAGCGTTTTCCTCGCTGCGCCTCAAGAATCACAAGGGCTTCCTCCGCCTGCACATCAAAGATGGCTCGGTCACGATCTATCCGATCGCGATGGATACGGTGCCGGACGGCGGAGATGGGCCGCTGCAAACGCGGCTGATCGAGCGGCCGATCCGGATAAGCGGGACAGCGTAGCGCGCACCGTAGCGCGTGGTCGTGCGCTGGATACGTCCGGCCTAGCGGACACAGAGCGGCCGCTGTCGGGATGTCCGGGACAAGCCCGGCCATGACGTGTCAGATTGTTTGCGCATCAATGACCCCCTTCGACTTCGTCCTCATCGCCTGCACCATCATCTCGACCTCGTTCATCTCCGGCCTGTTCGGGATGGCAGGCGGGATGATCCTGGTCGGCCTGCTCCTCGTCTATTTCGACGTCGCGACCGGGATGGTGATCTTTTCGATCATCCAGTTCGTCGCCAATGGCTGGCGCGCGGTGCTGTGGTGGCGCTTCGTGCTATGGCGCATCTTTTTCGTCTACGTGCTCGGCGCCGTCATCTCGTTCGCAGTGATGCGCTATGTGGCGATCGTCCCGAGCAAGGCGGCGGTCTACCTCGGGCTCGGCCTGATGCCGTTCCTGATCGAGATGTTGCCGGTGCGCCTGCGCCCCAACATCGAATGGCGCGGGGTGCCGTTCATCACTGGCGTGTTGACCACCGTCATCCAGCTCTTGACCGGCGTCGGCGGCCTGTTCCTCGACATCTTCTTCCAGAAGAGCATGCTCGACCGCAAAACCACCATCGCCACCAAGGCGGTGACGCAGACCTTCAGCCACGTGGTGCGCGCGGTCTATTTCGGCTCATTCGTCGGCGTTGCCGACGCGGTGCCGCTGTGGACCTACGTGCCGGCCATCGTGCTCTCGATCGTCGGTACGACGCTCGCCGCGCAAGTGCTCGAGCGCATGACTGACGTTGGATTCCGCATGTGGACGCGGCGCGTCATCATGGCCATCAGCGCGATCTATCTGGCGCGCGGGATGATGTTGCTCTGGGGCTGGTAAGCCTGTCGTCCCGGCCGAGCCTCAAGCGCGTTTACGCGCGTCTGCGACGCGCTATGGTGAGAGCCGGGATCCATAACCACTGTCTTCGCGATACTGCACCGTTCGTGGTTATGGGTCCCGGATAGCCGCGGAGCCTGTCATCGGGCCGGCCTTCGGCCGGACCCGTTGGCGGCTTCCGGGATGACACCGCGCTACTGACTCGCCCACATGATGCGTGCGATCCACAACACGTCGTCGGCCGCGAGTGTGCGCTCCTTGTGGTCGGGATTGAGCGAGCGGAGCTCGATCGTCTTCGAGGTGCGGCGCTTGAGCTCTTTGGCCATCACCTCGCCGTTTCGCGTCTTGACCACGACGCGGTCGCCGCGCCGCACCGGCGAGGTCGGCGACACCATGACGACGGTACCGTCGCGATAGGCAGGCTCCATCGAGCTGCCGGAGATTTCCAGCGCATAGGCGTGCTCGTCGTTCACCGCCGGGAACGCGATCTCGTCCCAGCCTTTGCCGGCCGGGAAGCCGGCGTCGTCGAAGTAGCCGCCGGCACCGGCCTCAGCGAGGCCGATCAGCGGCACAGCCTGCGTCGAGGCGCCGCCTCGGTCGGTGATCAGCGACACGAACGTATCGACCGTCGTGTTGGTCGCCTGCAGCGATTTGGCGACCGACTCGGTCGAGGGCCAGCGCGAGCGGCCTTCCGGCGTCACGCGCTTCGATTTGTTGAAGGTGGTGGGGTCGAGCCCCGCCTTCTTGGCGAGGCCCGAGGCCGAGAGACCGGCGCGCGCGGCGAGCCGGTCGACGGCGTTCCAGATGTCCGAATGGGTCAGCATTGCGCGGGGCGCCACGGGTTCCTCCGTCTGCAGGTCAGAATTCCGAATCAGGTATCCTATGTAGGAATAAAAGCTACGTTTGTCCAGAGGTTTGTGATGCGCCCTTGAACCTGTGCATAAGCCCCGCATAAGGGTCGCGCGAGGCTCCCTTGAACGCGACCGTCTACAAGATCTGCGACAGCGCCCTGTGGCGCGAGGCCGAACGCGCCGGGGTCTTTACCGGCGCTCCGGTCGATCATGCGGACGGCTTCATCCATTTCTCGACCGCAGAGCAGGCGGCCGAGACGGCCGCGCGGCACTTCGCCGGCAAGAACGACCTGCTTCTGATGGCGGTCGATGCGGCGGCGCTCGGGTCCGCGCTGCGGTATGAGCCCTCGCGCGGCGGCCAATTGTTTCCGCATCTCTATGGAACACTGGCGCTCTCGGCCGTGCGCTGGGTGAAGCCGCTGCCGCTTGGCGCCGGCGGGCGGCATGTGTTTCCGGAGTTCGAATGATCGGGCTGTTCGACCATCTCGCCCGGCCGCTGCTGCGCAAGCTCGACCCCGAGACCGCGCACGGGCTTGCGCTGAATGCGCTCAGGCATGCGCCGCTGCCGCGCCCGGCGGCCGACGACGAAAAACTGCGCGTCGAGGCGTTCGGCCTCACGTTCTCCAACCCGGTCGGGCTCGCCGCCGGCTTCGACAAACACGCCGAGGTGATCGATCCGCTGTTGCGGCTCGGCTTCGGCTTCGTCGAGGCGGGCGGCGTCACGCCCAAGCCGCAGCCGGGCAATCCGCGTCCGCGGCTGTTCCGGCTCGACGCCGACGAGGGGATCATCAACCGCTTCGGCTTCAACAGCGAGGGCGTCGAGGCGGTCGCGCAGCGCCTCGCGGCACGCGCGAGCGCCGCTGGCATCGTCGGCATCAATCTCGGGTCCAATAAGGAGACCGTCGATCGCGCGGCCGACTACGTAACCTGCATCGCGGCGCTCGCGCCGCATGTCAGCTTTCTTACCGTCAACATTTCCTCGCCCAACACCGCCGGCCTGCGCAACCTGCAGCAGGCGAGCGCGCTCGACGACCTGCTGGCGCGCGTGATCGAGGCACGCGATCGCGCCGCCGAAAGGGACAAGCGCAAGCCGCTGCTGCTCAAGATCGCGCCGGACCTGACGCTCACCGATCTCGACGACGTGGTCGGCATCGCGCGCCGGCATTGCATTGACGGCATGATCGTCGGCAATACGACGCTGACGCGCCCGGACTTGCGTGACCGCGTGACCGCGATCGAGCAGGGCGGGCTCTCGGGCCGCCCGCTGTTTCCGCTCTCCACCCGCATGCTCGCCGAAACCTACGTTCGCGTTGAAGGCGCGTTTCCCCTGATCGGGGTCGGCGGAATCGACTCTGGCGCCGCCGCCTTCGCCAAGATCAAGGCCGGCGCGAGCCTGATTCAGCTTTACTCGGGGCTTGTGTTCCGTGGGGTCGGCCTGATCGCGGCGATCAAGCGCGAGCTGCTCGATTTCATGCGCATCGGGCGGCTGGATACGCTCACCGATGCGGTGGGGCGCGATGCCGCCGCAGTCACGGCGGAGCCGTGGCCGGCTTGAACGTCGCGCGCACCAGCGCCGGATATCTTAGCGCCTGCAGCGCGCCGCGCGCGCCGAAGAACACAAGGATCGCGACCCAGAGCCCGGCATTGCCGAGCGGCAGCGTGAGCCACCACACCAGGAGGTAGGCGGCAATCGCGAGGACCATCAGGTTACGCATGTCGGGCGTCCAGGTCGCGCCGATGTAGATGCCGTCGTAGGTGAAGGCGAAGGTGCCAATCACCGAGGCGAGCGCCGCATACAGGAGGTAGTCGTACGCCGCCGCAC
This sequence comes from Xanthobacteraceae bacterium, assembly GCA_049698215.1. Lineage (GTDB taxonomy): Bacteria > Pseudomonadota > Alphaproteobacteria > Rhizobiales > Xanthobacteraceae > PALSA-894. The sequence goes on from JBAVXH010000435.1 coordinate 42,659, forward strand.
GTACCTCCAGGCTCGCCGTCATCAGGTCGATCAGCCACGGCCCCGCGATCAGCATCGCAAGCGTGGTCGCAGCCCCGAACGCAAATCCCCACAACAGGGACAGCTTCATGGCACGCGAGAAGGCGGCGCTGGCGCGTGCGCCGGTCGCGCGGCCGCAAAGCTGCTCGGCCGCCAGCGCGAAGCCGTCCAGGAAGAACGCACCGACCAACATGAGATTGTGCAGCACGGAGTTCGCCGCGAGCACGACGTCGCCCGAGCGCGCGCCCTGCGCGGCGAAGAAGCCCCACGCGCCGATCAGCAGCGCGGTGCGGATCAGGATGTCGCGGTTGACGACGAACAGGCGGATCAACCGCGCGCGGTCGAAGATCGTCGCGGCCGGCGGCATGGTGGCGCCGACGATGCGCATCGCCACGATCAGGCCGGCAGCCGTTCCGGTCGCTTCCGCCGTGACTGCGGCAATCGCGGCTCCGGTGACGCCGAAGTCGAGGATCACGACCAGCGCCGTGATGACGATCGCGTTGATGACGTTGATCAGGATCTGCAGCGCGAGCGCGAGCTTCGCCCGAGTCAACCCGACGAACCAGCCGAACAGGGCGTAGTTCGCGAGCACAAAGGGCGCGGACCAGATGCGCACATGAAAGTACACCTCGGCGGCGCGCGTGGTTTCGGCGCTTGCGCCCATCAGGCGAAAGATCAGCGTGCCGAGCGGCACCTGCAGCGCGATCAGCGCGAGCCCGCCCGCGGCCGAGACGAGTAGAGCGCGCATCAACGTTGCGCGCTCCTCCACGACGTTGCCTGCGCCGAGCGCCTGCGCGGTGAGCGCCAAGGTCGACATGCGCAGGAACGCGAACAGCCAAAACAGGCAGTCGAACACGGTCGACGACATCGCGACCGCGCCGAGCAGGTGCGCCTGGCCGAGCCGGCCGATCACGGCGGTTGCCACCACGCCGAGGATCGGCGTCGTCGCATTCGACAGTGTCATCGGGACGGCGATCGCCAGTACGCTGCGGTGCGTGACGGTGACGGGGCCGCGTTCGACCATGTTCATGAGAGTCGGACTAGCAGCGCGCGGCGCCGGCGCGCCAATCGATTTACAGAATGGCAGTCACGCAAAATGCTTATGAGCTAGCGTGGCGCGCGCATGAAGCGCAGGATCAGCCAGATCGGGATCACGATGATTGCGCCGAGCATGAAATAACGCCACACCCAGCGCACGGCGTCGAAGCCCATGTCCCACACCGCCTGTATCATGCGGCGGATGCTTTCGATGATGTTGCCGGGATCGAAGCCGAGCGCGTGCAGGATCACGCCGACCAGGACGCACAGCAGGATGAGGCGGAAGGCGACCGCCAGCGGCGGTCCCCCGAGAAAGCGGCTGGCTGTCGCGTTGCGCCGGTTGTCTTCGAGACGGTCTGTCATGGTCCCTATCCTATCACGAATCGCCGCCCGCTGAAGCGCGTGCGAGCGGCCGCACCGACGAGGCGCCCTCGGCGCGCAGCATCTGCTCCAGTGTTTCCAGCCGGTCCGCCTCGCGCGGCGGCTTGTCCCAGCGCAGCCGGCTGATGCGCGGGAAACGCATCGCGACGCCCGACTTGTGGCGCGTCGAGCGCTGCAGCCCCTCGAAGGCGACTTCCATCACCAGGCCCTTGTCAGGCTCGTGCACCACCTCGCGCACCGGCCCGAAGCGGTTGACGGTGTTGCGCCGTACGTAGCGGTCGATCTCGAGAAGCTCCTCGTCGGTGAAGCCGAAATAAGCCTTTCCCACCGGCACCAGCTCGTCGCCGGTCTCGCCCGCCGTCCAGACGCCGAACGTGTAATCCGAATAGAACGACGAGCGCTTGCCGTGCCCGCGCTGCGCATACATCAGCACGGCATCGATGACGTGCGGATCGCGCTTCCATTTCCACCACGGCCCCCTGGGGCGGCCCGGCAGGTACGCCGCGTCGCGCCGCTTGAGCATCACGCCTTCGACCGCCTCGGCATCCTCGCCTGCGCCTGCGGCTGCCGGGTCGGCGCGCGCCGCGGTCAGCTCATCCCAGGTGCTGAACGGCACCAGCGGCGACACATCGATGCGAGACGCATCGAGCCGGGTGGCAAGCGCCTCAAGGCGCGCGCGGCGCTGCGCGAACGGCTTGTCGCGCAGGTCTTCTCCATTTTCGGCGAGCAGATCGTAGGCGCGGATGTGCGCGGGGAATTCGGTGATGAGCTTCGCGTTGATGGTTTTGCGGTTAAGCCGCTGCTGCAGCACGTTGAACGACTGCACGCGGCCGTCGCGCATGACCAGAAGCTCGCCGTCGATCGCGCCGTTGAAGTCCATCGCGTCGATCAGATCGGGGAAGGCGCTGGAAATATCTTCGCCGGTGCGCGAGTAGAGCCGCGCGACGCGCCGGCCGTCCTGCTCGCCGGCGGAAGCCTGCACGCGGATGCCGTCCCATTTCCATTCGGCGGCAAAGTGCGCGGGGTCGAGCGCGGGAAGGTCTTGGCTCTCGATGGCGTGGCTGAGCATCACCGGCCGGAACGGGGCGGGATCGACGCTGACGGGCTTTTCGGCGCGGCCCTCGATCCAGGCGAACAGCTCGGCGTAGGGCGGCGCGAGGGTCGGCCACATGAGTTCGATCTCGTCCGGCCCTTTGCCGCCGATCCGCGCGACCGCCGTTTTCGCGAGCCGCGCCGACACCCCGATGCGCAACGCGCCGGTGACGAGCTTGAGCAGCGCCCAGCGGCCGGTCTCGTCCAGCACATCGAGCCAGGCGGCAAGCCGGGCCGGCAGCTCGGATTTGCCGAGCGAGGCGAGGGTGGTGACGACGTGGGTGAGGGTGGGGGGGTCCACATGCTCCGTGCGTTCCCCTCCCCCATAGCCCGTCGAAGACAGGCGTGAACGCCCTGATGCTGGGGAGGGGTTAGGGGTGGGGGTCCCTATGGAGCGCTCATCTCTCGATCCCCCTCCCCAACCCTTCCCCTCAAGGGGGGAGGGAGCAGACCGTGCACGCGGAGACACCGGCCACATCAGCGCCACCGTCTCCGACAGATCGCCCACATAGTCCCACGAGAGTTCGAACAGCACCGGATCGGCCCGCTCGGTGATCAGCGCGCGGATGATGCCGGGCTTCGCGTGGCGGAACGACAGCGCGCCGGTGATCGCGGCGAGCGCATAGCCGCGGTCCGGGTCGGGCGTGGTGCGGAAATAGTCGGTCATGAGCCGCAGCTTGGCGTTGCGGCTCGGCTCATAGGCGAGGCGGTCGAGCAGGGCGGCGAAGCGGTTCATGCTTCGGCCTCGCCCGGCGCGGCGTCGGTCGCGCCTTCCTCCTCATCCCCATACCCCACGATATTCAGCGGCCGCGCAGCCAGCCCCTTCAGCGTACACCAGTGCACCAGCGCCTCCTCGGCGCCGTGCGTGACCCACACCTGCGACGCGCCGGTCGCCGCGATGGTGGCGGTGAGGCCATCCCAGTCGGCGTGATCGGAGATCACTAGCGGCAGTTCGACGCCGCGCTGGCGCGCCCGCGCGCGCACGCGCATCCAGCCCGACGCGAAGGCCGAGACCGGATCGGGAAAGCGCCGCGTCCAGCGGTCCTGCAGCGCCGAGGGCGGGCAGATCGCGATCGTGCCGGCAAGCTCCGCCTTGCTGGCATCGCGCACGAGGCGCAGTTCGCCGAGATCGATGCCGCGCGACACGTAATAGCGCGTGATGCTCTCCATCGCGCCGTGCAGGTAGATCGGCTTGTCGTAGCCGGCGGCGCGGATCAGCGCGATCACGCGCTGCGCCTTGCCGAGCGCGTAGGCGCCCACGAGATGCGCGCGTTCGGGAAACAGCTCGACCGAGCGCAAGAGCTTGGCGATCTCGGCATTCGCGTCGCCATGCCGGAACACCGGCAGCCCGAATGTCGCCTCGGTGATGAAGGCATCGCACGCGATCAGCTCGAACGGCGCGCAGGTTGGGTCCGGCACATCCTTGTAGTCGCCCGACGCAACGACGCGCGTCCCATTCGCGGAGACGCAGATCTGCGCCGAACCGAGCACGTGGCCGGCCGGATGAAACGAGACCTCCACATCGCCCAGCTTCAACTTTTCGCCGTAGCTGACCGCCTGCGTCGACCCAGCAAAGTTCGGCCCATAGCGGAGGCGCATCATGTCGAGCGTTTCCTGCGTCGCCAGCACCGCGCCATGGCCCGCGCGCGCATGATCCGAATGGCCGTGCGTGATCAGCGCGCGCTCGACCGGCCGCGTCGGATCGATGTGGAAATCGCCGATCGGGCTGCACAGCCCGGAGGGCATGGACCGCAAAATGTCTTCCGGGCGCATGCCCTTCAGATATGTCATATCGGCCGCATTGCTAATCCGGGGACGACGTGGCGCTGTTCATCACCTCCGGCGACCTGATCGCCGACCGCCGCTACGAGATGGCGCGGGCTTACGCGGCCGAGGGCGATCT
>JBAVXH010000436.1:0-34865 GCA_049698215.1 Xanthobacteraceae bacterium
CGCGCCCCCCCCACGACGCCACCGATTACTTCCAGATTCCAACCGGGCGTGTGGTCGAGATCGGAACGCAGGTGACGGTCTGATCGCGGAGCCCAAGTTGCGGTCTGAGCGTTCAGCCTATAATGCAGCGCAACCAGTTTGCGTGGGGAGTACATCATGCCCGGACGCGAGAGCGTAGAGGACCTCTACCCGGAGGAAGTCGCGAAAGGGCTTGCCGAAGGCACGATCCTGCTTGTCGATGTGCGTGAGCCGAGCGAAACCGACGTCGAGCGCTATCCGGAAGCGGTCTACATGCCCATGTCGGAATTCGACCCCTCTGCGCTGCCCGACCCGGAAGGAAAGCGCGTCGTCTTCGCCTGCCGCTCCGGTAATCGCTCGGTGACTGCCTCGCTGATGGCGCAGCACGCGGGCCTGCCCTACACCGCCCACCTTGCCGGCGGCATCAAGGGCTGGAAGGAAGCGGGCCTGCCGACCGAGACATGAATTCCGTCTTCGCCAATCTCCCCGTTTCGGTGTTTGAGGTGATGTCGCGGCTTGCGCGCGAACAGGACGCCGTCAACCTCGGGCAGGGATTTCCCGACGGCCCGTTCCCCAAGGACGTGCTGGAAAAGGCGGCCGATGCCGTCGTCAACGGCTGGAACCAGTATCCGCCGATGATGGGCCTGCCCGAGCTGCGCAAGGCGGTGGCGGCGCACTACAAGCACTGGCAAGACCTCGATTTTGACCCTGAGAGCGAGATCATGATCACCTCGGGCGCGACCGAGGCGATCGCCGGCGCGCTGATGGCGCTGATCGAACCCGGCGACGAGGTCGTGCTGTTTCAGCCGCTCTACGACGCCTATCTGCCGCTGGTGCAGCGGGCAGGAGGCGTGCCCCGCTTCGTGCGGCTGGAGCCGCCGCAGTGGCGCTTCACCGAAGAGCAGCTCGCGCGCGCCTTCACGCCGAAGACGCGCGTGGTCCTGTTCAACAATCCGCTCAATCCGTCTGCGACGGTTTTCCCGCGCGACAATCTCGAGCTGCTCGCGCGTTACTGCGAGAAGTTCAATGCCATCGCGGTGTGCGACGAGGTGTGGGAACACGTCATGTTCGACGGACGCCGCCATATTCCGCTGATCTCGATGCCCGGCATGCGCGAGCGCTGCGTGAAGATCGGCTCGGCCGGCAAGATCTTTTCGCTCACCGGCTGGAAGGTCGGGCTTGTCTGCGCAGCGCCGAGCGTGCTGCGCGTGCTCGCCAAGGCGCACCAGTACATCACGTTCACCACGCCGCCGAATTTGCAGGCCGCGGTCGCCTACGGGCTCGGCAAGACGGATGACTATTTCGAAGGCATGCGCGGCGATCTGCAGCGCAGCCGTGACCGCTTCACCGCCGGATTGCGCTCTCTTGGATTTCCGGTGATCGAGTCCGAGGCAACGTATTTCGTCAACGTCGATCTCGCTTCCCTTGGCCTCAACGAGGACGACGAGAACTTCTGCAAGCGTCTCGTGCTGGAGCACAAGGTCGCGGCCATCCCGGTCTCGGCGTTCTACGCCAACGACCCCATACGTTCGGTGGTGCGCTTCTGCTTCGCCAAGCACGACGCGACGCTCGACGCCGCGCTCGAGCGGCTCGGCGGCGCGCTCAAGCGGGCGGGGTGAGTGAGCCCTCGTCCTTGAGGAGCAACTACGAGGACCTCATCCTGAGGAGCGCGAAGCGCGTCTCGAAGGATGGCCACAGGCGCCGGATTTGCTGCCATCCTTCGAGATGCCTCGCTGCGCTCGGCTCCTCAGGATGAGGGTTGAGCATGCTGCGCGCTCCTCAAGATCAAGTCTGCGGTTTTCTTCTCCTCGCCTTTCGCGACGGACCACGCCACCAGCCCGGCGGCAAGGGCAAAGCACAGCACGATGAAGATCAGCAGCCAGCGTGCGGTCTTGGTCAGCGATGTGGTTCGCTCGTCCTTCGACTTGTGACTGATCACAAAAAGCTTGTTGTGTGAGCCCTTGGCCGGCTTGCCGATCAGCCCGCCTTGCTGCACCTCGCCGAGCACGAATGCCGCAATGTCGGGCGCGAGGATGCTTTCCTTGCGCCGGTAGGCCGCATTCGAATTGGAAAGCGCCGAGAGCACGCCGCCGATGACGCCGCCCATCTGGGTCTGTCCTGGCGGCGGGCAGGGCTCATTCAAGGTCTGCACCGCTTCGATATCCGCGCCATCGAAATCGATGCCGACGCGGCCGGTTGCATCCTCGATCAGGCATTGGCCGTACTTCATGTCGGAATAGACGGTGGTCGTGCGCGTGCGCCGCTCCTCGCGGCCCTGGCTGTCGCGCTCGTAGTAGACGTCCTCGCGCTCGATCTCGGCCTTGTAGTAGGCGCACGACTGGCCGGAGAACTCGCCGGTGAGCGGCTCCCGCACGCGCAAGGTCCCTGCGACCTCGACCACCTGGCCGGGCGGCATCGCGGCAACGCTGCCGGCGCCGCTGACATCGACGGACGACATCACTCTGAGCTCGCGGGCGACGCGCCAGCGCCACCACAGCAGGCCCAATCCGACGAGCGCCGCGATGCCGGCGAAGACAGCAAGAACGATATTCATGAAAGTCCCCAGCGCCCCGGCAAGAGCATAGCAAGAGTCGGGCGAAAGAGGTCTACCCAACGAAAAACCCCGGAGCGGGGCGCTCCGGGGTTCCGAACCGAAGCTTGGCGACGGACCTAGTAGCGGGCAGTCGCCATGCCGGGAAATCCGAACTTGTAATTGATGCCGAGCTTCACCGTATGGATCTGCTGATCGATGTCGGTGGACGTTCCCGGCGCGAACGACACGGCCTTGTTGCCGAAGTCCATGTAGTTGTACTCGAGCTTTGCCGACCAGGACGGCGCGAAGGCGTATTCCACGCCGGCGCCGGCGGTCCAGCCGATGCGCGTGTCGGTCACGTTGACGGTGCCGGGGAAGGTGTAGACATCGGTCGAGAACTTGTCGTGCGCCCAGGCGACGCCGCCTTTGCCGTAGACGAGCCAGCGATCGAACGCGATGCCGAGGCGGCCGGTGAGCGTCGAGGTCCAGTTCACGTCGGTGTTGAAGGAGCGCCCGGGAGCCGGCACGACACCGGTGAGCGTCGAACCGCCATTGATGCCGGTCCACGAGAAATCGCCTTCGGCGCCGAGCACGAACTGGCCGATCTGATAATTGAAGCCGACCTGTCCGCCGCCGAGGAAGCCGTTCGCGTCGGTCGAAAGGTTGAACAGACCGAAGCTGTCCTGCCAGTCCTTCTTGGCCCAGCCATACCCGACGTGGCCACCGACATAGAAGCCGGTCCAGTCATACGCGACCGGCAGCGCGCCGGCGGGCGGCGCCTTGTAGACCGGCCGCGCGATGTCGGCCGCCATCGCGCCTGAGGAAAGCAGAGCGCCCGCAAGTCCGGCGAGGACAAGCAAACTACGCATCGTGCCCTTATGCATCTTGTTCTCTTCTCCAGTTAGCAAGTTCGTGCCCCACGGTCCGCTTGAAGCGGGCTGGTTACTGACCGCTCAAGACGGCATTGCGGCGAGAACGCAGCGATTTGTGGTGCGTTCCGGCGCGGCTGACGTTCGCCGACGCTGTGGTTTTTTCATCACGATTTGTTCCATGGCTGGCGCTGGGGAAAGCCATGGCGCGGTTCCTTGCGATGCCCGGTCGAGGCGGCTAGCGTCGCGCGCCGGGCGACGAAGGAGACATTGATGAAGCGAGTTATCCTCGCGCTGTGCGCGCTTGCCGCGCTGAGCGGGACAGTGTCGGGACAACGGGGAAACGAACGGACCGTCAATTTCTACAACTGGTCCGACTACATCGAGCCCAAGGTGCTGGAAGACTTCACCAAAGAGACCGGCATCAAGGTGAAGTACGACACATTCGACTCAAACGACCTGCTCGAGACCAAGCTGCTCGCCGGCCGCAGCGGCTATGACCTGGTGGTTCCTACGGCCTATTTCCTGGAGCGCCAGATCAAGGCCGGCGTGTTCCAGAAGCTCGACAAGAGCAAGCTGCCCAATCTGGCGAACGCCTGGGACGAGATCGCGAGACGTCTCGCCGTCTACGATCCGGGCAACCAGTACGCCGTCAACTACATGTGGGGCACGATCGGCATCGGGTACAATGTGAAGAAAGCGCGCGAGGCGCTCGGCTCCGACGTAAGGATCGACAGCTGGGACATCGTTTTCAAGCCGGAGGTCATTGCGAAGTTCAAGGATTGCGGTGTTCACGTCCTCGACGCGCCTGACGACGCATTCGCCACGGCGCTCAATTATCTCGGGCTCAACCCCAACACCAAGGAGCAGGCGGATCTCGAAAAGGCGGCCGATCTCTTGACCAGGATCCGCCCCTCGGTGCGCAAGTTCCATTCGTCCGAATATCTCAACGCGCTGGCGTCGGGCGAAATCTGCCTGGTGCTCGGCTATTCAGGGGATATCAAGCAGTCGCAAAAACGTGCGGCAGAGGCCAAGAACGGCGTCGAGGTCGACTATGCGATCCCGCAAGGCGGCGCGCAGCTCTGGTTCGACAATCTCGCGATCCCGAAGGACGCGAAAAACGTCGCCGAGGCGCACGCACTGATCAACTACCTGCTCAAGCCCGAGGTCGCGGCGAAGAACACCAATTTCATCTCCTACGCCAACGGCAACGCGGCGAGCCGGGCGCTCATCGACAAGGCGATCGCCGACGACAAGACGGTCTATCCCGACGACGCAACGATGAAGACGTTCTACACGCTGACCGCGCATGACCAGAAATCGCAGCGGCTCATCAACCGGCTGTGGACCAGGATCAAGACGGGCAAGTGATCAGCGCCAGCGGCGGTGCAGCCAGAGCCATTGCTCCGGGTGCTCACGCACCCAGCCTTCGACAACGTTGGCGATCGCCTGCGTCGTCGCCTGAAGGTCGATCTCGCCCTCCGTGTTTCGCACCGGGGCAATTTCATCGGTCAGCTCACCCCGGAAATTGTTGCCATCCGGCAGCCGTATCACGCGCACGCCGCGGATCTTCGCGCCGGTCAGCCGCGCAAGCTGCACGGCGAGCGGATTGGCCTTGGCCCAGCGGCCGAAGAAAACGACATCGACTCCCTGGTTTGTGTGCTGGTCGACCAGCAGAGCGACAGTGCCGCCGCTTTCCAACGCGCGTCCGAGCTTGAGCGGCGCATCGAGCCCAGCTGCCACCATGGTGCCCATGCAGCGTTCGCGCATCGCGACGATCGCATCGCTTGCTGCTCCGATGTTCGGGCGCCGGTAAAGAATCGACGTTTTGAACCCGAAGGAGTGCGGCGCCAGCGCGGGAATTTCCCAGTTCGCCAGATGCGCGGCGAACACGACGGTCGGCTGCGCGGCATCGCCGAGAGTCATGAGCCGCGCGTGGGTCGTGTCGTCGATCATCACGTCCGGGGCACTCGTTCGTCCGGGATTGGCCGGGTCGCGAATGACGATGCGGTCGATGTGCGCGAACTCCGCCGCGACGCGGCCCAGGTTCTCCCACACGCCGCCGAGGATGTTCTCGATCTCCTCTGGAGACTTGTCTGGGAACGCCGCGCGGAGATTTTCGCGGCCAACCTTGTGTTCGGGAAACCAGGGTCCCACAACGCGCATCAGATGCCCGGCGAAATTCGCCATGCGCTGCCGATTGATGCGACGCAGGACCGCAAGCGCGCCAACGATGAGCCATCCGAGAACGCGCTCGAATGCACCTTTCACCGGCCGCAGGAACTTGAGCGTGGTCGACCTGCGCGCCATCGTTGCGTTCAGAACGTCACGATGATCTTGCCGAACACCTGCCGGCCTTCGAGGCGCGCAAGCCCTTTCTCGAATTCCGCGAGCGGCACTTCGGTATCGATCACCGGCGTCAAGCCGGCCGCCATCTTGGCGAGGCTCTCATGCACGTTGCGCATCGCGCAGCCGAACGAGCCGAAGATGCGATATTGCTGCAGATAAAGCTGGAACAGGTTGATCTGCGTCGATTGCCCCGATGTCGAGCCGCAGGTGACGAGCCGCCCGCCGCGCTTCAGGCACAGCAGCGAGCCATTGAACGTATCGGGGCCGACGTGCTCGAACGCGACATCGACACCTTTCTTTCCGGTGAGCTTGCGCACGATGCTTTCGAAGCGCTCGGTGCGATAGTTGATCACGTGGTCGGCGCCGAGCACCTTGGCCTTCGCGATTTTCTCGTCGTCCCCGACGGTGGTGAACACGGTCGCACCGATCGCCTTCGCCATCTTGATCGCCGCTGTGCCGATCCCGGAGCCGCCCGCCTGCACCAGAATGGTCTCGCCGGCTTCCAGCTTGGCGTTGTCGAACAGCATGTGTTGCACGGTCCCAAAGGCGACGGGTGCACAAGTCGCGTCGCGGAAGCTCACGCCGTCCGGGACGGGGATCACCAGCCGTGCCGGCATGTTGACGAGGTCGCGCGCGAACCCGTCGGCATGAAAACCCATCACGCCCGACACGTTTTCGCAAAGATTATCGCGTCCCTCGCGGCAGGCCTTGCAGGTGCCGCAGGTGAGCCCGCCATAGGTGACGACACGATCGCCCGGCTTGAGGGCGGTGACGCCGGTGCCGACGCCCACGATCTCGCCGGCGGCCTCGACGCCGACGACCAGCGGAAGCTTGCGCTTGGCGAACGCCATGCCGCGCCAACCCCACACGTCGAGGTGATTGAGCCCGATCGCCTTGATGCGGATCTGCACTTCGCCCTGCGCCGGCGAGGGCGGCTCCGGCACGTCGATCAGCTCGAGCTTGCGGTCGGCGACAAGCGTCAGCGCACGCATCAAGGCGAATTCCTTTTCAGGTCCTCATCCTGAGGTGCGAGCGGAGCGAGCCTCGAAGGATGGCAACGAGATGTCATCCTTCGAGACGCGACCTTCGGTCGCTCCTCAGGATGAGGATGCTTATCAGCGGTGGATGCCTAGCGCCGCCGTCAATCCACCGTCAACCGGCAGGTAGGTGCCGGTGATGTAGGAAGCGGCGGGCGAGAGTAGAAACGTCACGATACCGGCGACATCCTCGGGCTTGGCGAAGCGCTTGGCCGGAATCTGGCCTTCCATGTGCTCGCGGAATTTCTCGTACTTCGAGAGCATCTCCGTGTCGATGAACCCCGGTGCCACGTAGTTGACCGTGATGTTGCGGCTCGCGATCTCGACCGCGAGCGTGCGCGTGTACCCGAGCAGCGCGGCCTTGGTCGCAGCGTAAGCCGCGTTGCCCTGGTTGCCGCGCTCGGCCGTCACCGAGCCGATCACCACCACGCGGCCTTCCTTGGCGCGCATCATGGCGCGCACGAGGCCGGTCACGAGGCGTGTGAACGACCAGAAATTCACCTGCATCGCGGCTTCGGCCTTGTCCTGGTCGAGCATCACGGCGAGCGTGTCGTAGGATTGTCCGGCGTTGTGCACGAAGGCGGAGTAGGGCGCTTCTTTCTCGAGCGTCGCCACAAGCTGGTTCACGGCGGCCTTGTCGCCCAGATCGGCCTGGTGCGCCGCGAATGCGCGCCCGGGGTACGCAGCGGTCAGCTCCTTCACCAGCGCGTCCGCCTCGGCGCTCGCCGAACGATACGTGAAGGTCACATCGTGGCCTGCCGCCGCAAGCCCGCGCACGATCGCCGAGCCGAGCCCGCGCCCGCCGCCAGTCACCAGAACGCGCCGTATGCTGTCTGCCATCAGCGCGGCTCCCGTCCCATCACCAGCGCGACGTTCTGTCCGCCGAAGCCGAACGAGTTGGAGATGACATGCGTCACCCGGGCATCCCGCGCCGTGTTCGGGACGACATCCAGCGGAATCGTCGGGTCGGGATTTTTGTAATTAATGGTCGGCGGAATGCGCTGATGTTCGAGCGTCAACAGGCTGAACACGGATTCAACCGCGCCGGCCGCCGAGATGGTGTGGCCGATCATCGATTTGTTCGACGAGATCGGAATGCTCTTGGCGCGTTCGCCGAACACAGCCGAGACGCTTAAGTACTCGTTCTTGTCGTTCTCTGGCGTGCTGGTGCCGTGCGCATTGATGTAGTCGATATCCTCCGGGGTGAGGCCCGCATCACTGAGCGCGTTGTGCATGCAGCCAATGCTCGGCTTGCCGTCCGGGCTGGAGCGGGTGCGGTGGAAGCTGTCGGCCATCTCGCCACAGCCTTCCAGCACGCCGAGGATTTTCGCGCCGCGTGCCTGCGCGGCTTCGAGGCGTTCCAGTACAAGGGCGCCAGCACCCTCGGCCATCACGAAGCCGTCGCGATCCTTCGAGAACGGCCGCGAAGCTCCTTGCGGCGGATCGTTGCTGGTCGAGAGCGCCGAAAGAAGCGAGAAGCGGATCAGCGACTCGGCGTTCACCGAGGCGTCGGTGCCGATGCACAAGGCGGCACTCGCCTCGCCGCGCCGGATGGCTTCGACGCCGAGCTGGATCGCCGAGGCGCCGGACGCGCAGGCCGTTGAGAGCGAGATCGGCGAACCCCTGGTGCCCAAGCGCTCGGCGATGTTGCCCGCGACCGAACCGAACAGGAAGCGCTCGTAGATGTGGCGGAAGTTTCCCGTTTCGCCCGCGCGCATCAGGTCCGCGTAACCGAGGTCGCCATTCGCGCCTGACGCGCGCACCAGCTCTTCACGTTGATCCCACTCGATCTCGACCGGCGCGACCGCAATGAAAAGCGGGCCGGGGAAATCGCCGGGCCTGCCGATATTGGACTGGGCAATGGCTTCCTTGGCCGCCATCTCGGCAAGCCGCTCGGACAATCCGGGCGAAGAATGGTGCTCGACCGGAATGAAGTCGATGGTGCCTGCGATGCGGGTCTTTAGGCCTTCGGTCGAGATACGCGTGATCTCGTGGATCCCCGACTCGCCGGCCGTGAGCTTGCGCCAGTTGTCGTCGCGCCCCGCGCCGAGCGACGTGATCACGCCCATGCCGGTGACGACGACGATCGGCCGGCCTGCCTGATCAGTCTTGGCCATTGCGCATCTCCCTCAGTCGACCGCTTCGACGAGAGCGAGACCCTCGCCGCGCCGATGCCCGATGCTCGTCACCACCACCTGCCGCAGCGGCGCATCCATCGCCCGCTCGACCCCGGATTCATCGGCCGGCGCAAACAGCTGGCCGTGCCGCAATGCGACGGCGGCGAGCGCGATATTAGCCGGAAACTGCGGCTCAAGCCCATGACCGAGATGGGTGCCGGTCGCGCGCACGGCAAGGCCGGGATGTTGCGCCAGGAATGCGCGCTCTTCCGCGGTGATGGGCTCCACACCCGTGGCGCCGGAGAGGACAGCCGCGTTCCCCGGCTTCACCCGTTGCGCAACGCCCGACCACATGCGCTCAAGCGAGCCCGTGATCGCGCCCGGCGCGCGCTTGACCTGGTCGGATTCGATGCTGGTCAGCCGCGCAAGCGGCTTGGCGCCGCGCTTGATCGCGTGTTGCTTCTCTTCGAGCACCAGAAACGCCGCCATGGAGCCAAGCTCTATGCCGCCCCCGATCGCATCGCGTTCCCAAACGCGCGTGTGCCGGTCGTGAGTCAGGCATTTCGCCAGCACGTAATAGAGAATGACGTCGAAGCGCTCGGCATTGTAGGCGCCGCCGACCAGAGCGATCTTGCTCTGCCCGGCCTTGATACGGGCGAGCGCGATGCGCAGTGCGTCGACGCCGGCCTGCTCTTCACCCATGAATGTGCGCGAGGAGCCGGTGACGCCATGCACGATCGAGATGTTGCCGGCCATGAGGTTCGCAAGCTGCGCGAGGAACAGGGTCGGGCGCAGATCGCTCATCAAGCGCTGATTAAGATAGGCGCCGCGATCATTCGCGGTGCGCAGTCCTGCCAGCACGCTGATGTCGACCTTTCCGTCGCGCTCGCCGCCTCCCGCCGCAACGATCATGTCGGTGTGCGCAAGCAGCTCCGCATGTCCCTTCATGCCCGCGCTCTCAAGCGCGAGCCCCGCCGCGTAGACGCCATAGCGCTGCCACGCCTCCATCTGGCGCTGATCGCCCTTCTTCGGGATCTGCTTGTCGAAATCGACCGGGACGGCGCGATGCACGACATAGGGCGCAAACGCCGTGGTGTCGGCGGTGGACGGCTTGCCCAGGGCCTGCCAATGCGCCTCGATACCCTCGCCGAGGCAGCTGACGATTCCGACGCCGGTGATCCAGACCTCACGCGCATCAGCCATGGGCGAGCACTTCCATGGGGAATGCGATCTCCGCGGCAATATTTTCCATGCTGGCGCGGAATGAGGGATTGGGGAATTCCACCAGTCGGAAGGTCAGCTCAGCGTTGCACACCGGCTTTCCCTCGCACCTGATCTCGGCCTTGGTGATCGCATATCCGGAGCCGTCGTGAACCAGCCTCGCCGAGGCCGCGAGCTTCTGACCCGGCGTGACGAAGGTGCGCAGCTTCGCGTCCTTCACGGCGGCAAAGAACGGCATGCGGGTGAACTTGTGCATCGCGATCAGGAGCCAGCCGGAGGTCTGCGCCATCGTCTCGATCAGCAGCACGCCCGGCATCAGCGGATGACCCGGGAAATGGCCCTCGAAGATCGTGGACGTGGTCGGAACGGTCGCCTCGGTGCGGATCGTGTGGTCGTCAAGCTTGAGTTCGACAATCCGGTCGAGGAGGAGAAAGTACTCGAGGCGCATGCGATCTCGATTTAGGCGGGCGCGGCGCCCTTTGCGGCGATCAGTTCGTCGATCCGCGCGCAGAGGTTCTTCAGCACGAAGTATTGCTCGGTCGTCGCCTTGCCGTCGTTGACCTCCTGGGTCCACTGCTCGAGCGGCAGCTTGATGCCGAACGCCTTGTCGATCGCGAACGCGACGTCCAGGAAGTCGAGACTGTCGATACCAAGATCATCGATGGCGTGGCTGTCCGGCGTGATCTTCGCGCGCTCGATGTCGCACGTCTCGGAAATGATGTTGGCCACGGTGTCGAAAGTCGAGGACATCGGCAACCCTCTGAAATTAGTCTGTTTTTGGCAGGGGCGCCGGATCGCGCACATCCCCCCGGCCGGGAGCCGGGCACCCGCCCGCCGTCTTATCGCGCGGGCCCCGTATAGCCAAGGGGTTGGGTTACAATCAATGGCGCGCGAACGATGGCGTGCGAGCGCTGTGAAACTCACGCGGCGCTCGCCGGTTGTTGTTGAACGGTCGGGTTTGGTGGTGCGGATCGCGTGTCAATGAACTCGCGTAAGTAGATCGTTGCCGTTTGAAAGAAATTCTAGCCAAGACGCTGGTGATCAGAAGAAGTGCTTCGCAGTTACATGCCTTCACAAATAGTGAAGCGTACGACCATCGAGTGCTGTAGGGTCACGGAATACCTTCTATCGCAGCGTTAATACGATCGCAGGCAGCGTCTCTGCCACATTGATTCCTTCTTCTGGCCAGCTTTCGACCGGGAAATCGTACGATTTGCTGGCGAAGCGGTTCCCCCTATCCACAACAAAAGAAGGGACGCCGCGAATGGTTATGCGGAAACTTGGGTATTTGGGGCTTACGGGACTCTTGGTTATCTCAGCAGGCGTCGCAGAGGCGCGGAATCAAAAACACTCTCATTCGGGCGGAAACACTCATTCAGGACTGGCTTCGATGTATGGCTCCAAGGCGGACGGCTACGCCGGGCGCCGCACCGCAAGCGGCGAGCGCGTCTCGTCGGGCGGTCTGACGGCCGCGCACCGGAGCCTGCCGTTCGGCACCATGGTGCGCGTCACCAATACCCGCACCAACAAGTCGGTGGTGGTACGGATCAACGATCGCGGCCCGTTCGTGCGCGGCCGCGTGATCGATCTGACGCCCGCGGGCGCTCACGCCATCGGCATGTCCGGGCTGGCGCCGGTCTCGCTCGCGGTCGTGAGCAAGAGCTAGCCGCTATCTGTTCGGGCCGGTGGGTGGCACGTTCACGTGTGCGCAGTTCCGCCGGCCCGACAGCACGCAATCCTGATTGCGGCGCATTTCGGCAATCGTATCCGCAAGCCAAACGCCCACGGCCACCAGCAGCAGCACGAAGGCAAACGCCAGCCCATTGTTGATCATCCGCTGGCGATAGTTGTCCGGCTCGGCAACGGCGTATTTCTCGATGCCTTCAACAGGTTCGCCTTGCGTGGCCCGGGGCACACGCATCTGCCCGCGGCGCTGGAAAGGCAGCACGCGGCCCTTCTCGTTATCCGGAACATCGGACGACATGTCGCGATTCTAGCACTTTTGCGGGAGCGCCGTTTTGATTTCCGTCAGGCGTCACGCGCATGTGCGAGTTGACCCGCCACATAGGTTGCCGCAACGGCGCGGTCATCGCCCAGCATCATCAAGGCGAACAGCACATCCTCAATTGAATCGGCTCGTTCGTTCCGCAACGCGAGGAGGGGGGTCGCCCTTGGGTCGAGCACGATCAGATCGGCTTCGCGGCCCGACGCAATGGAACCGATCTTGTCGTCGAGCGCGAGAGCGCGCGCACCGCCGAGCGTCGCCAGATAGAACGCCTCGGCCGCGCTGAGCGCGCGGCCGCCAAGGTGCGCGACCTCATAGGCAGCGCCCATCGTCGCCAGTAGCGAAAAGCTGGTGCCGCCCCCGACGTCCGTGCCGAGACCGACATGCACGGGGCGCTTGGGATCCTTGAAGCGAGAAACCTGGAACAGCCCCGAACCGAGGAACAGGTTCGAGGTGGGGCAATGCGCAATGGCGGCGCCGCTCTCATGGCAGCGGCAGATCTCGCCTTCCGAGAGATGCACGCCATGCGCCAGCACCGCGCGTTTCCCGATCAGCCCATGATGATCGTAGATGTCGAGGTAGTTCTTGCGCTCGGGAAAGAGCTCGGCCGTCCATTCGATCTCGCGCCGGTTTTCCGAGATGTGGGTTTGCATCAGCACGCCCGGATGCTCGCGCCACAACGTGCCCGCCGCATCGAGCTGGGCCGGCGTGCTCGTACCTGCAAATCGCGGCGTGATCGCATAGAGGGAACGCCCGCGCCCATGCCAGCGCGCGATCAGTGCCTTCGATTCGTCGTAGCCTTGCTGGGCCGTGTCGCGCAGCGCCTCCGGCGCATTGCGATCCATCAGCACCTTGCCGGCGATGATTCGCATGCCGCGGCCTTCGGCTTCCGCGAAGAGCGCGTCGACCGATTGCGGATAGACCGCGCAGAACACGAGCGCCGTCGTCGTGCCGTTGCGCAGCAGCTCGTCGCAGAACACCCGCGCTATCGCCTCGGCATGCGCCGGATCCCTGAAAGCCATCTCGGCGGGAAACGCGTAGCGATCGAGCCAGTCCAGGAGCTGCTCGCCGTAGGAGGCGATCATGCCGGTCTGCACGTAGTGGACGTGCGTGTCGATGAACCCCGGCGCGATCAGGCAGCCCTCGTGGTGTGTGACTTGTGTGCCGGCGGGGAGCGATCGAATGATCTCGTTCGCCGGTCCGACCTGCTCGATCACGCCATTGCGGCAAACCACGATGCCGTCGGGCTCGGTCGCGAACGCTCGGCCCGGATCGGTCAGGAAGGGGTCATCCCGGCACGTCACGATCGTGCCGCGCAGGGCTGTCATGCCTTCGGTGACTGTGGCTTGCATCGCATCCCATTGAGATTCGCCCGATTATGGCCGACGAACTGCCGCGCGTCGCGCGTGACGAATGGTGCGGCGATAGCGAAATAGTGATTGGATGCGGGCTCTCATTTTTGCTGGTAAGGCTCGCTTAAGGAGCTTTCCATGATCCGCACTCTCACAACCGCCGTCGTTGCCATCCTCGTCGCGAGCAGCGCTCACGCGCACGACTACACGGCCGGGTCACTGGTCATCGCTCACCCCTGGACACGCGCGACGCCGAAGAGCGCGACGGTCGCCGGCGGCTATCTGAAGATCACCAACACTGGGAGCGCGCCCGACCGGTTGACCGGCGGTTCCGCTGAGGTCGCACGCAAGCTCGAGGTCCATGAAATGAGCATGGACGGCGGCGTGATGAAGATGCGCGAAATTAAGAACGGACTCGAAATCCCGCCTGGCGCGACCGTCGAGCTCAAGCCCGGTTCGTATCACATCATGATGATGAACCTGTCGCGCCCGCTCGCGAAGGGCGAGAAGGTCAAAGGCTCACTCACGTTCGAGAAGGCCGGCAAGGTCGACGTCGAGTTTACCGTCGAGGCGATAGGCGGGATGCCCGCTACGCAGAACATGCAGAACATGCAGAACATGCAGAACATGAAGCACTAGCTGCGCCAGACCGACTGGTCGATCGTAGCGGCCGGGCTGCGGCTGCGCGGCGCGCAAGCCGCCCAGAAGCGTCCGAAAAATCTGCATGCTACAGTGCCGCCAGCATTGAGGATTGCCGGGGTCAGCCAAGCTGGCTTACGCTGGCTCCATGCCAAACGGGGACACTCTGGGGAGGAAGATCATGGGCTCCAATTTGCTTTTTTGTCGTGCGGCGCTCGGCCTCAGCGGCGCTTTGATCGCCGGGGCAGCACTGGCACAAACCACGCCACCCGCGGCGGCACCTGCGTCGCCTTATCCGCCGACCGCGACGCTCGGCAGCGGCTATCCCGGCGTCGGGACTGCCGATGACAAGCTGCGCGCCGTAACCTTGCCCAACGGCAAGAAGATGCATCTGTTGCCGGCGACGCTTGAGACCACCCAATGGGGCTGGTTCGACAACGCGCAGCCGCCCGTGCTGCGCGTGAATTCCGGCGACACTATCGTCATGGAGACGATGATGCACAGCCACAATCAGGTGGTGCCCGGCACCACCATCGAGCAGATCAAGAAGCTGCGCACCGACTTCCCCGGCCGCGGGCCGCATACCTTCACCGGACCGATCTACATCGAGGAAGCGCAGCCCGGCGACGTGCTGAAGGTGACGCTGAACAAGATCGTGCCGCGCGCCTACGCGGCGAATTTCAACGTGCCCGGCATGTTCGGCCAGTTTCCGACCGTCTACCAGGATGGGCAGGTCAAATATCTCTATCTCGACCTTGAAAAGATGACGACCGAGTTCCTGCCCGGCATCGTGATCCCGCTCAAGCCGTTCCCGGGGACCACCGCGGTCGCGCGCAAGGAGCCCGGCCGCTACAGCACCGTGCAGCCCGGAGAGTATGCCGGCAACATGGACATCCGCGATTTCGTCGTCGGCACCTCGCTCTATGTGCCCGTGCATGTGCCGGGCGCGCTGCTGTGGAGCGGCGACTCGCATGCGGGCCAAGGCAATGGCGAGGTCAACCTCACCGCGATCGAGACCGCCTACCGCGAGCTCAACCTTACGGTCGAGGTGATCAAGGGCAAGCCGCTCGATTTCCCGCGCATCGAGACGCCGAAATCGTGGATCACGATGGGCTTCGACCAGGACCTGAACAAGGCGTGGGATCAGGCGAAGGCGCAGACGGTCAAGTTCCTGAGCGAGCAGCGCAATGTCCCCGCCGACCAGGCCGAGAAGCTGATGACCACCGTTTCGGACTGCCGTGTCAGTCAGGTGGTCAACGTCAAGAAGGGCATCCACTGCCTCAATCCGAAAAATGCGCGCGACAAGGAGGACATGGAGCGACCCACCAAGGAAACCGCGAAGTATCTCGTCTTCCATGCCAAGGACGCCGATTTGAACAAGGCGATGAACGACGCCTCGATGGGCATGATCAAGCTGCTCGAGTCCGAGAAGAAGGTCGCGCGCCTCGATGCCTATGGGCTCGCGAGCGTCGCGATGGACTGCCGGGTTGGCGCGATCTCGGCGACCGAGAAGAACGTTCATTGCCTGATGCCGAAGAGCATCTGGGTCGCCAAGCGCTGAGCTTTCGCATGGGGTGCGCGCACCTCGCGGCGGCGCTCGCCGCGTGGTGCGCCTTTGCGTCGGCGGCGTTCGCCCAAGAGCGCATCGAGGTCGTGACCACCACGACCGACCTGCGCAGCTTGACGGAGGCGGTTGGCGGCGAGCGCGTGGCGGTCACGAATCTCGTTCCTTCCGGCATGGACGCCGAGGAGTACCAGCCGAAGCCGCAGGACGCGCTACGCCTGAAGAGCGCGCGAGCGTTTGTGCGGGTCGGGCTCGACTACGACCTCTGGGCCGACCGCCTGCTGATGTCCGCCGGCAATCCGGCAATCCGGCGCGGCGGGCCGGGCTATGTGGACGCCTCCTTCGGGATCGCGACCCTGGAGGTGCGCGGCATGAGCGTCGGCCCTAGCGACGGACATGCGCACGGCCATGGTAATCCGCACTACTGGCTCGATCCGCACAACGCCGAGGTAATCACTGCGAGTATCGCCGCCGGGCTTTCGCGCGTCGATCCGGATCACGCCGCCGCCTATGAGACGAACCGTGCTGCGTTCCTGGCGCGCCTCACCGAGAAACGCGCCGAGTGGGACCGCAAACTGGCGCCGCTGCGCGGCATGCCGCTCGTCGCCTATCACAATAGCTGGCCCTATCTCGCGCGCCGCTTCCGGCTCGACTTCATCGGCTTCATCGAGGTGAAGCCCGGCGTGCCGCCGAGCCCCGGCCATCTCGCCGGCATCGTGCGTCTGATGAAGCAGCGCGGCGTGAAAATCGTGGTGCGTGAACCGCACGAGCCGCAACGTGATGTCGCATTCGTCGCCGACAAGGCCGGCGCGAAGATTGCGACGCTCGCAGGCTCGGTCGGGGCGGTACCGCAGGCAACCGACTACATCGCGCTGTTCGACGCCAACGTCGAGGCACTAACGGCGGCCAGCAAATGAGCGAAGCGCTGGCATTCCTCTGGCTGCCGTTCCTGGTCGCCGTCTGCCTCGTCGGCATCCACGCTTATTTCGGCATCCAGGTGCTGGAACGCAAAGTGATCTTCGTCGATCTCGCGCTGGCGCAGATCGCCGCGCTCGGCGCGACGGCTGCGTTCATGCTCGGCCACCCCGCCCAGAGCCTTGCGACCTACGGCTATTCGCTCGCCTTTACCCTGCTTGCCGCGATCTTGCTCGCCTTCACGCGCGCGTGGGCCGGACGTGTGCCGCAGGAGGCGCTGATCGGCGTGATCTATGTGGTCGCGGCCGCCGCGGCGATCCTGATGATCGACCGCGCCCCGCAAGGCGCCGAGCATCTCAAGCAAATCCTCACCGGCAACATCCTCACCGGCGGCTCACACGATCTTGCGCTGATCGTGCCGCTCTACGCGGCGATCGGATTGCTGCACTGGTCGCTGCGCAGCCGCCTCACCGGCGCCGGCTCGCTCGCGTGGGAGTTTATCTTCTATGCCACCTTCGGCGCGGTGGTCACCAGTTCGGTCGCGATCGCCGGTGTGCTGCTGGTGTTCTCGTTCCTGATCATTCCCGCAGCGATCGGTGTGATGTTCGCCTCAACGCTCGGTGGACAGCTTGCCATCGGCTGGATCGCAGGGACGGTGACGAGCGCATTCGGCCTCGCCGGCTCCTTCCTGCTCGACCTGCCGACCGGCGCCGCGATGGTGTGCGCCTTTGGCACCTCACTGGCGATTGCCGGAATGCTCTACCCGTTCCTGCGCGGCGCCCGCGTCCACGCGCTACGCACCACGGTTGCGGCCGCGCGCTGGAGTGTCGCGGCCGTTCTCGCTGCCTCCGCGTTGCAATTTGCGGCAGTGCCACGCGGGGATCAGCCGCTCATCGATCTAGCCGAATACCTCATTCCTTCGCTGCGCAGTCTTTATCTGTCATCGGCCGAGCAGGCGGCCTTCGCGGATGCCGGTGCCTATGCGGAGCGCTACCGCGCCGAAGCGGAGCAGCTCAACGACCGTGAAAGGCGCAACCGCACCGAAGGCGAGGCGCTCGACGATTTTAGCGTGGCGCGTATTTCGTCCTTTCTCAAATCCTACGGGGAAATGCGCAAGGGCGAACAGTTCGTGATGGACGAGGTCCGCGCGCGGGCGCGCGAACGCATCCGATGGGGTGCGGGCCTGGGATTGCTGGCATTCGCGCTGCTGTTGGCTCCCGTTCGCTGGCGGCACCTGCGGGCGCGCCTCCGGGCCTGATTGCCGACCGTGCTGCGGCGCGGTATTGGAGCCGCGCGCAGGGCCGTCCGCGCCCCTCTTGTGTGGCGACGTCGAGACCGAGAAGACCAGTCGAATGGCGACCAGCCCTGCCGTCCTGTTGCGCGTCTACGCCGCGGCGATCTTTCTGTCCGCCGCGCTGCTGTTCGCCGTGCAGCCGATGTTCACCAAAATGGTGCTGCCAAAGCTCGGCGGCACGCCCGCGGTGTGGTCGGTCGCCATGGTGTTCTTCCAGGCCGTGCTGCTCGCGGGCTACGCCTACGCGCATGCGCTGACGAAGTATCTGCCGGGCAAGCGCTCGATCCTGGTGCACCTCGTGGTGATGTGTGCCGCGACCTTGTTCCTGCCGCTTGCGATCGCGCCGTGGTGGGGGCGGCCGCCGGCCGACGCGACCGCCGCGTTCTGGCTGCTCGGGCTGTTCGGCGTATCGATCGGCCTGCCGTTTTTCGCGCTGTCGGCCAACGGACCGCTGCTGCAGGCCTGGTTCGCCCGCACGGACCATCCGAGTGCGAGCAATCCATACTTCCTCTATGCGGCCAGCAACATCGGCAGCTTCCTCGCGCTGCTCTCCTATCCGTTCGTGCTGGAGCCGCTGAGCACGCTTGGCCAGCAGACGCGCGGCTGGGCGGTTCTGTTCATCGTCTTGATCGTGCTCATCGCGTGGTGCGGCTGGCTGATGTTGCGCGCGCCGCGCACAGACGCGTCTGAAGTCCAGGCGAGCGCGGAGCCACCGCCGGCCTGGCGCGATGCGGCACGCTGGGTCGTGCTCGCCGCGGTCCCGTCGGCGCTCCTCGTCTCGGTCACGTCGCACATCTCGACCGACATTGCGGCCGCGCCGTTCATGTGGGTGATCCCGCTTGCGCTCTATCTCGTGACGTTCGTGATCGTGTTCTCGAACCGGCCGATCCTGCCGCACAACTGGATGATCGCGATCGAGCCGCTGTTCATTGTGGCGATCGCCGGCATCATTGTCCTCGATATCCGCCAGTATGTACTTGGCCTCCTCACGCTCAACGTCGTCGCGTTCTTCGTCATCACCATGGTCTGTCATGGCGAGCTCAGCCGCAGCCGGCCGCCGGCGCAGCATCTCACGGCTTTCTACATGTGGATGTCGGCCGGCGGCGTGATCGGCGGCATCTTCGCCGGGCTGATCGCACCGAACGTCTTCTCCTGGGTGCTCGAATATCCGCTGCTGATCATCGCGGCGATCTTGTTGCGGCCGGGGCTCGAGCTGCCGACCAACTGGCGCACCCAGCTCCTCTGGGCCGGCACGATTGCGGTTGTCGCGATTGCCGCATACCCGGGCATTGCGGACCGCTATGTCACGGATCAAACGACATTCTATTACGTCATCGGCGGGCTGCTGGTGGTCGCCGGGCTGGTCTCGCGCGAGCCGCTGCCATTCGCGGCCGTGATCGCAGTCGTGTTCATCATTGGCACCGCGTACCGGCCGGACAGCGAAGTGCGCCAGACGATGCGCAGCTTCTTCGGTGTGCACAAGATCACCGAAACGGCGGACGGCGCGTTCCGCGTTTTCCTGCACGGCACGACGATCCACGGGGCGGAGCGGCTGCGCGACGACAACGGCGAGCCGATCACGGGACAGCCGCCGATGATCACCTACTACCACCCGAACTCGCCGATGGGCGTGACCGTGAAGGCCGTGCGCGCGCGTATCGGCGGGCCGATCAGGGTCGCGGTGGTCGGGCTCGGCACCGGCACGTTCGCGTGCTTCGCGGAGCGGGGGGACAGCTTCAAGTTCTACGAGATCGACGCGAGCGTGGAGAAGCTCGCGCGCGATCCCGCCCGGTTCCGGTACCTTGAGCAATGTGGGCCCGACATCCCGGTCGTGCTTGGCGACGCGCGCCTGACATTGGCCGAAAGCCCGGACAAATACGACCTGATCGTGCTCGACGCATTCACTTCGGATGCAATCCCGGTTCACCTGATGACGCGCGAGGCGATGGCGATCTACGTGTCGAAGCTCGCGCCCGGCGGCATTGTGATGATGCACATCTCGAACCGTCACATGGAGTTTGCCTCGGTGGTTGCCGGGATCGCGCATGCCAACGGCCTGGTGAGCCGCGTCAACAATCGCGCGGCACGCGAGGGCGAGGACGATGCAAGATACATCTTCACCTCGAACGTGGTGGTCAACGCGCGCGAGGAAAAGGATTTCGGACAGTTGCTCGAAGACAGCGATTGGACCGAACTGAGTATTGATCCGAACCAGCGCATCTGGACCGACGACTACTCCAACATCATCGGTGCAATCGTCCGCAATTTGAGCAAGGCACACCCGTGGCTCACGTTGAGGGAATGACCATGCCGTCCGAACGTTTCGAGTTTCCCAATGCGCGCGGCGAGAAACTCGCCGCGGTGCTGGACAGGCCGGCGGGGGAGCCGATGGCGTATGCGCTGTTTGCGCACTGCTTCACCTGCGGCAAGGACGTGCTGGCGGCAAAGCGCATCGCCGAAGGTTTGACCATGCGCGGCATCGCGGTGCTGCGCTTCGATTTCACCGGCCTCGGCGCAAGCGAAGGCGAGTTCGCCAACACGACGTTTTCGTCGAACGTCGCCGACCTGGTCGCCGCCGCCAATCACTTGCGAAAGATGTATCGCGCACCCGGGCTCCTGATCGGCCACAGCCTCGGCGGCGCGGCGGTGCTCGCGGCCGCCCAGCATTGTCCGGAGGCGCGCGCAGTCGCGACCATCGCGGCGCCCGCCGATCCCGCGCATGTCACCGGCCTGTTCAGGGAGCGCGTGGGCGACATCCATGCGCAAGGCGAGGTGGAAGTGGCGCTCGCCGGGCGGCCGTTCCGCATCCGCAAGGAATTCCTGGACGATGTGGCCGAACAGAAGCTGCATCAGTGCCTTGCCAATCTGCGCAAGGCGCTGCTGGTGATGCATTCACCGACGGATGATCTGGTCGGCATCGACAACGCAAGCGCGATTTTCACCGCCGCGAAACACCCCAAGAGTTTCATCTCGCTCAGCGGGGCGGATCATCTGCTGAGCAAGCGCGCCGATGCGGTGTATGTGGCGGACGTGATCGCCGCTTGGTCCGAACGCTATCTCGAGATGGTGCCGCAGCCCGACATGGAGCCGATCGAAGGCGTGTTGGTGGCCGAAACCGGGAACGGCAAGTTCGAGCAGTCGGTCGTCGCCGGCCAGCATCGCTCTCTCGCCGACGAGCCGGTGTCGGCCGGCGGCAACGGCAGCGGTCCGAGCCCTTATGAATATCTTCTCGCCGCGCTCGGCGCCTGCACGTCGATGACCATCCGCCTCTATGCCGAGCACAAGAAGTTACCGCTCAAGCGCGTCGCCGTGCGGCTCAAGCACGACAAGATCCACGCGGTGGATTGCGAGAACTGCGAGACCAAGGAGGGCAAGATCGACCGCATCGATCGGGAGGTGACGCTTGAAGGCGACCTGTCGGCCGAGCAGCGCGCGAAATTGATGGAGATCGCCGACAAGTGCCCGGTGCACCGCACGCTGCATTCCGAAATCGACGTGCGCACCCGGGAAGCCGCATGATCGTGATCGTCGGCGCCGGGCAGGCGGCTGCGCAGCTCGTGCTGAGCCTGCGCCAGGGCGGCACAAAGGAGCCGATCCGCATGATCGGCGACGAGCCCTACGCGCCGTATCAGCGCCCGCCGCTGTCGAAGAAGTTCCTCACCGAGCGCCCGCCCACCGACACGCTCTATTTTCGCCCGGAGAAATTCTGGGGCGAGCAGGGGGTGCAGGCCGATTATGGAGTTCCAGTTCTTTCCATTGATCGCGCCGCCAAGCAGGTGGCCGTTGCGGACGGACACATCGACTACGAGACCCTCTTTCTTGCGGCCGGCACCCGCGCGCGCGACCTGCCGCTGCCCGGCGCGCGCCTCGATGGCGTGTTTTCGCTGCGTAAAATCAACGACGTACGCGCGCTGCGCGGCCCGATGGATGCCGCCAGGCACATCGTCATTGTTGGTGGCGGCTACATCGGCCTCGAGGTGGCGGCCGTCGCGCGCAGCGAAGGCAGG
Organism: Xanthobacteraceae bacterium; assembly: GCA_049698215.1. Lineage (GTDB taxonomy): Bacteria > Pseudomonadota > Alphaproteobacteria > Rhizobiales > Xanthobacteraceae > PALSA-894. Next base: position 21,921 of record JBAVXH010000436.1, read on the forward strand.
GAGGTCACCGTGCTCGAAGCCGAGGAGCGGGTGATGAAGCGCGTCACCTCGCCGGTGATCTCGCACTTCATGCAGGACTTCCATCGCGCGCGCGGTGTCGACATCCGTGTCGGCGCGCGGCTCGCGGCCATCGAAGGCGGTGCGAAGGTGTCGCAGGTCAAATTGTCGGACGGCACCGAATTGCCCGCCGATCTGGTGCTGCTCGCGGTCGGTGCCAAACCGAACGACGACCTTGCGGCGGCGGCAGGCCTCGCCTGCGAAGACGGCGTTGTGGTGGACGGACACGGCCACACCGCCGATCCGGCGATCTGGGCGGCGGGCGACTGCACCCGCTTCCCCAGCAAGCGCTACGGCCGCAACTTACGGCTCGAATGCGTGCAGAATGCCATCGACCAGGCCAAGGCGGTCGCATCCGCGCTCCTTGGAAAGCCGCAGCTCTACGATCCGGTGCCGTGGTTCTGGTCGGATCAGTATGAGCTGAAGCTGCAGATGGCGGGGCTCAGCGAAGGCTACGATGACGCGAAGACCGTGGGCGATGTCGCCGCCGCGCGCTTCTCGGTCGAGTACCGCCGGAACGGCAAGCTGATCGCGGTTGACGCCGTTAACGATGGCCGCGCCTACATGAGCGGCCGCAAGCGGATTGCGGAGGAGACGGCTTGAGCCGACAATGGCGGCTCCAGGGGAGTCCGCCATGAGCATCATGTATCACGACGGCAATCGCCAGCTGCAGGATCAGTTCGACAGCCGCCGCATCTCGGATCGCCTCGAAGAGAAACTCACGCGCACGGCGTTCACCGCGGACGACAAGGCGTTCATCGAGAGCACAATCTATTTCTTCATGTCGACGGCCGATGTCGAAGGGCGGCCCGATTGCTCGTTCAAGGGCGGCCCGCCCGGCTTCGTGCGCATCACCGCCGAGTCCGAGCTGGCATTCCCGGACTATGACGGCAACGGTATGTTCAAGAGTCTCGGAAACGTGCTGGTCAATCCCAATGTCGGATTGCTGTTCATCGATCTGCACGAGCGCCCGCGCCGTCTGCGCGTCAACGGCACCGCGACGGTGTCGCGCGAGGACCCGCTCCTTGCCGAAACCGTCGGCGCGCAGATGATTGTGCGCGTGAAGGCGCGCGCGATCTTCCCGAATTGCCCGCGCTACATTCCGAAGATGCAGCTTGCCGAGCCTTCGGTTTATGTGCCGCAGCCCGGCTGCGATCCGGTCGAGCCTGCCTGGAAGGGCTTCGAGATCTTCAAGGGTTATGTGCACCCGCGCCAGCCGACGGCGCGCTGACCGCCAGCGCGACAAGCCGCGGAAGGCTTGTTAAGGTCCGCACGGGGAGGGGCGCATGACGTCGCAGGTTACGCTGCCACTATGGCTGGCTCTGCTCATTGGCGCGCTGGCGATCTGGGCGGCGTTCGAGCGCATCGTCGTGCCTGCGGTGCGCTACCTCATGCGGCGGCGTCTCAACCGCGCCATCGATGAGCTCAACACGAAGCTCAAGCTGCGCATCCAGCCGCTGAAGCTCGCCAAGCGCCAGGCGCTGATCGACCAGCTCATTTTCGATCCCGAAGTGCTGCGTGCGATCGAGTCTTATGCGGCGGAGAACAAGGTCTCGCGCGAAGCCGCGCAGGCGCGGGCGCGCGACTACGCCAAGGAAATCGTGCCGTCGTTTTCGGCCTACGCGTATTTCGGCATCGGCGCACGGCTCGCGCGCTGGCTCTCGACGTTTCTCTACCGCGTGCGGCTCGGATACCTCGACGAGCAGGCCATGCAGACGGTCGATCCCGACGCTGCCGTGATCTTCGTGATCAATCACCGTTCCAATATGGATTACGTGTTGGTCACCTACATGGCGTCCAGTTCGTCGGCGCTCTCCTATGCGGTCGGCGAATGGGCGCGCGTGTGGCTGCTGCAGAACCTGATCCGCACGATGGGTGCTTACTTCGTGCGCCGCGACTCACGCGAGCCGCTCTATCGCAAGGTACTCTCGCGCTACGTCCATCTCGCGATCGCTGGCGGGCTCACGCAGGCCATGTTTCCGGAAGGCGGCTTGACCCGCGACGGCAAGTTGCGTCCGCCCAAACTCGGTCTGCTCAGCTACATCGTCTCCGGCTTCGACCCGCATGGCCCGCGCGACGCCGTATTCGTCCCGGTCGGGCTCAACTACGATCGCGTGCTCGAGGATCGCATCCAGGTCGGCGCGCTGATGACGCCCGAGGGCAAGAAGCCGCGCTTCAAATTTTCGCCGGGGGTCCTGATCGCTTTCCTGGCGAATAGCATCAAGCTGCGCTGGCAGGGTCGGCTCTACCGCTATGGCTATGCCTGTGTGAGCTTCGGCCGGCCGGTTTCGCTCAGGACATACTGCACCGAGCATGGCATCGACTTCCGCACGGCGGACGATGCCCGCCGCTTCGCCGAAATCGAGCGGCTCGGCCAGATGCTGATGCGCAAGGTCGGCGAGGTCGTGCCGGCGCTCCCTGTATCGCTGGTCGCGACCGTCATTCTCGGCGCCGCCAAGGCGCTGTCGGCGCTTGAATTGAAAGGCGAGGTCGAAATCCTGATCCGCAGATTGCTGGCGAGCGGGGCGCATATCCACATTCCGCGCGCCGATCAGGACTATGCGATCGAGGTCGGGCTGCGCATGTTGTTGCTGCGCCACTTCGTGCTGGAGGAGAACGGGCTCTATCGCGCCAATCCGGCCGAAGAGATCATGCTGCGCTACTATGCCAACGCGATCGCGCAGCTGCTGAGCGATCCTGCGGCCGCCGCGCCCATCGCCGCCGAATAGAGAACGCGAGGACCAATGCTCTCCGAAACCGATCGCCAGAAGGCCGCCGACATCCTGATGGAGGCGGCACGAACCCGAAAGCAGGCGACGCAGATGTCCGTCACGTTCCCAGGCATCGGCTTCGAGGACGCCTACGCGATCTCCACCATTTGCGCCAAGCGGCGGATGGCGGCCGGGGAAAAGCTCATCGGCCACAAGGTCGGCCTTACCTCCAAGGCGATGCAGCAATCCTCGCAGATCGACGAGCCGGACTACGGCTACCTGTTCGACTCAATGATTGTGGCGGACGGCGCCAAGGTGCCGCATGAGAACTATTGCGCGCCGCGTGTCGAGGTGGAGCTTGCGTTCGTTCTGGGCAAGGAGCTGAAAGGCCCGGGCGTCGGGCTCACCGACGTGCTGCGCGCCACCGAATACGTCATCCCGTCGATCGAGATCGTCGACGCGCGCATCATCAATCCGCGCAAGATCTTCGACACGATCTCGGACAACGGCGCGGCGGCAGGGATCGTCGTCGGCGGCCGTCCGGTCGGGCCCATGGATGTCGACTTGCGCTGGGTCGGCGGCCTCATGATGCGCAATTCCGAGATCGAGGAGACGGGCGTTGCGGCCGGCGTGCTCGGTCACCCCGCAATGGGCGTTGCGTGGCTCGCCAACAAGCTCGGGTCACACGGCGTCGCGCTCGAGAAGGGTCATCTCGTGCTCGCCGGGTCGTTCACGCGCGTGATCTGGGCGCAGAAGGGCGACACCGTGCGCGCCGATTTTGGGACGCTTGGGAGCATTTCGTTGCAGTTCGTGTGAGGTGGTGGGAACCCTTCTTGAAACTCTGTTCCGCCACCGGAAATTCGGTTGCTTGTTGGAGGGCTTATGATGCGCGAAAGTCAGTGCCGGCGATGCTGAGAAAACTGATGAACGCCGGCAATTGAGTCGTCGCGTGCGGTCCGTCGCCGCGCGGCGCCGCTTCAAACACGTCCGCACCTCGTACGTGTCCTATAGGTTTCCACATATTGTCCAAGCGATGGTGCTGGGAGAGTGTGCTCCTGAGTTGCCCTGCGGCACTCCGACTTTCGACCGGCGCGAACTTCATCAACCGCTCACACAAGAGGAACACGGCCATGTCATCGATTGGAAAATGCCTCGCTCTTATCGTCGGAATTGGAACGTTCGCCATCACGCAGCAGGCGTCGGCTCAAACCTGGGGCTGCATGACCGACGATGGCTACGGCCGGAAGCTTCCGTGCTCGATGAGCTACAAGGCGGCAAACCCCAACTGGAAGGCGTCGGATGCCTGCCACGTCAAAGGCAAGGGCGGCAAAATGACCCCGTGCACGTCTGCTCAAAAGGCCAAGTTCGCCAAGTAACCGGGCTGCCACCCGTCGGACTCGGTGTAGACGAAGGGCTGTTGCCGCGCATTGGTGTGCGTGGCAACAGCTCTTGGCTTTCGCTTCGCGGATATGCGGGGCCATCGTGGTACATGAGTAAGGCCGGCGGCGTTCAGGCGATTTCGCAGCCGAAGCCGGGGAAGCGCTTTATCCCTTAGGCCATGGCCGTGACACCAACGCATTGTTGCTGGCTGTCATGCGCCAACTACGATGACACGCGCGCCTCATTCACGGGGGGCCTGCACAGCGCGTGAAGCAAGAAGGCAGGGCCCATTCGGCAACCGCACTGATCCTGTCTTCATGCCACATGCGGCTCACAGTTCTCATCAAAGCGGCAGCAAGACAAAGCGGCGACGGACCCCGCTGCCCCGTCGCAGTGTTGTGTGATCGTGCGCATCACGCCTGGGCCGTATTCGTCTGCACGCTGCTCATAGCAGTACTCTCGTCCTCCCCGCCCGCGGAAGCCCAGCAAGCACGGCGCATCTACCTCTTCGAAGGCCTGGCGCCGTGGCAGCCGGGAGGTGTGGCATCAATCGGCGCCTTCAAGCAGCGTCTTAAGGAAAAATCTCCGGTCGATCACGAACTCTACCTCGACTATCTCGATCTCGGGCGATTTCCCGGCAGGGCGCACGAGGAGCGGCTGGTCCGCTTCCTCGGTGAGAAGTTTGCCCAGAATCCGCCCCATCTGCTTGCGCCCCAGGACCCAGGGTCATTGGGCCTGCTCGTACGCCATCGCGACACCATCGCGCCAGGCGTGCCGATCGTCTACTGCTGCGCTGCACCGGGCGCCGTCGATGCGCTTAACCTTCCCCGCGACGTTGTTGGCGTCGTCCTGGAATACAATTGGGCCGAGACGCTGGCGCTTGCCGCTCAGTTGCAGCCCGGCGCGCGCAACCTGGTGCTGATTTCGGGCGCGTCGGAGCTGGACAAAGAGTGGCGCGAGCGCGCGCTCACCAGTCTCGCGCCGTACCTGCAGCGCTATCAGGTTCGCACTCTTTTCGACATGGCGTACGACGACGTGCTCAAGGAGGTAGCGCGCCTGCCGCGCGATACCATTGTACTGCAGATTTCGCTCTTTGCAGATGCGACCGGCCGGCGATTTTTCCAAACCGACGCTGCAGATGGCATCGCCGCCGCGTCTTCGGCTCCGGTCTATTCCGCGCTTGCGACTTTGTTTGGCCGCGGGGTCGTCGGCGGCTACATGCACAGCTTTGAAGACCAGGGCACCGCCGCCGCTGACATTGCGCTCGAGATCCTGGCGGGCAAGGACCTCACGATGCTGCCGCGCCAGACCAAGCCGCCGCACAAGTATATGGTCGACGCGAATGCGCTGAAGCACTGGGACCTGGAGGAAGCCGCGCTCCCGCCGGGCGCGATCGTCTCGTTCAAGCGGCCGGGCCTGTGGGACCAGTACCGTTCGTATGTCATCGCAGCCTTTGCGGTCGTGCTGCTGCAAGCCGCGTTGATCGCATGGCTGCTGCTGGAGCGCGACCTTCGCCGGCGCGCGGCCGCGCAAGCCGGCAAGGCGACAGCGGAGAGCGGACAATACCGCGAGAGTCTTGCGCATTTGGTGCGCGTGCACACCGTTGGCGAGATGTCGACCGCGATCGCGCACGAGATCAATCAGCCGCTCGCGGCGATCAAGAACTACGCATTCGCGGCACGGCGGCGGCTCTCGGGCGTCAGCGGCGCGTCCAAGGTCGAAGAGCTGCTGGACAAGATCGAGGAGCAGGCTTCGCGCGGGGGTGATGTCCTGCATTCGCTCCGCGCGATGGTGAAGAAACATGAATCATCGCGAGCCAAGGTCGACGTCGGCCCGCTGGTCGCCGAGACGCTACGACTCGCCGAGCTGGAGAGCCGCGGCGGCGACATCCGGCTGGAGTCCTCGATTGCGCCCGGCCTGCCTCCGGTATTTGTCGATGGAATCCAGATTCAGCAGGTGGTGTTGAACCTGACGCGCAACGCCATTGAGGCGATAGAGGAGACGGGGCAAACCGGCACGATCAAAGTCGGAGTGCAAGGAAACGGACACGGTGAGGTCGCGGTGAGTGTCGCGGACTCCGGTCCGGGAATTCCACCGGATGAGGCCGGACGCATTTTCGATCCGTTCTATTCGACCAAGGGCGCCGGACTAGGCGTCGGCCTGTCGATCTGCCGTGCCATTGTCGAAGCGCATGGCGGACACCTGTGGCTCGCGCCAAACGAGAACGGCGGAAGCATCTTTCGATTCACCCTACCGGCTATGAACGAGGGGCGCTAACAACATGTCGGAGCCAACCGTATTCATTGTCGATGACGACGAGGCGGTGCTCGACTCGATTGCCGAACTGGTGACGTCGGTCGGCTTGCGCGCCGCCACGTTTCGCTCCGCGCAGCAGTTTCGCGACAGCTTCGACCCTGAGCAGCCTGGATGCCTCGTGCTGGATGTCCGCATGGCTCATATGAGCGGTCCCGCATTGCAGGACGAATTGAATGCGATGAGCGCACACATTCCGATCGTGTTTCTCAGCGGGCATGGCGACGTCGCGGTTGCGATCAAGACGATCAAGGCCGGCGCCGTGGATTTCGTGCAGAAGCCCTATCGCGAGCAGCAACTGCTCGACAGCATCAACGATGCGCTGCGGCGCGATGCCGAATACCGTCGCGCCACCAGCGGCACCGAGGGATTCGCCGAACGGTTGGCAACGCTGACCGAGCGCGAGCGCGGCGTCTTGACGCAGGTGGTGAAAGGACTGTCGAGCAAGGAGATCGCCAAGGTGCTCGACATCAGCTACCGAACGGTGGAGCTGCATCGCAGTCACATCATGGAAAAGCTGCGCGCCCATTCGCTCGCCGAGCTGATCCGGCTCGTCGTCGAGCAACAGAAGACGACGCGGCCTACGTAGCCTACGCATTTGCTCATATTGTTCCTTGCCGCGGCGCCGACCACTCTCGACGCGCAGCCTTCGACGTCCGGCCAGGCGCGACGCAGCGCTCGTGGCGCGCCAATCTCATCGGTCGTGTGTTGAGGGCCCGGCGAGGGCTCATGGCCGAAACACTGTTCATCGTGGATCCGCTATTGGACGAGCGCAGCCGGATCATGACTGCGTTGGCGGACGAAGGCGTCACGATAGAGATCTACGAGAGCGGCACGCAATTCCTCGAGCAGGTCGGCGCGCATGCGTCCGGATGCGTTGTCGCGCCGATCGACCTCCCCGACATCGGATTGCGCGCGCTGATCGCTGAGATCAACCGCAGGCTCCTTCCGCTTGCAGTGGTGGTGATCGGCCGTGATTCCGAGCTCGACAGCGCGGTCGAACTGGTGCGCGCCGGCGCGTTCGATTTTCTCGAGCATCCGTTTTCCGATCGCCGGCTACGCTCGGTCGTGCGCCGGGCAATCGGCGCTCCTGTCTGAATCGCCCTCCATCCATCCCAATCAATTGCCAGCCGCTTGATTGCGGATGTGCGTGGCGAGTCTACGCGCAGCAACAGAATACCGTTTCCGCGCGCACAGGTGTTTCCACCTAGTTCGGCACGTGTTCGTCGTGATGGTTCGCTCCCGCCTGACTGGCCTAGCGTCAATTTGCAAATCCACTCTGTCCATTGAGCGGATCCATCCAGGGAGATGAACCATGGCAATCGTAAGCAAGTTGACCTTCGTCGCGTTGGCGGGCTTTTTCGTTGCGAACTTCGCATTGCCGGCATCGGCGCAGGATTCCCCCGCGCGCGACGCCGCGATCCACAAGTGCATCAACGAGGCGCAGGCCCGCTTCCCCAACGTGGGCGAAGAAACCACCATGCGCGCCCGCACGGATGTCTATCGGTCGTGCATGGCGGCCGCGGGCCAGAGGCCGTAAGTCACTGGCTTTGACACGACGCGCGCGCGAACTCGCCTCGTGGACTGAAACGTCATTCCTCCGCACTGTGTTTCAGTCACGAGGCGAGCCGCCCGCAACGAGCCGCTAGCGGCTCGACCCGTTCATTCAGCGATGGACCTGATGCAACCTGTTCTTCTCGAACCGGCGGCGAGCGGACTCGCGGTCAAGGCATTCGACCGCCCGCCATCCCGGGACATGCAGTTCCTCCCGGGCGGCACCTTCCGCATGGGCTCGGACAAGCACTACGCGGAAGAAGCGCCGGTCCATCGCGTCACGGTCGACGGCTTCTGGATCGATCGCCATCCGGTGACGAACCGGCAGTTCAAGGAATTCGTCAACGCGACCGGCCACGTTACGGTCGCCGAAATTCCTCCGGACCCGAAGGACTATCCTGGCATCCTGCCGCACATGATCTACGCGGGCTCGCTGGTCTTCACGCCGCCGAAGCATGTGTTTGATCTGCGCGACTTCAGCCAGTGGTGGTCATTCACAAAGGGCGCCAATTGGCGCCACCCGTATGGGCTCAAGAACAACATCAAGGGGCTCGACGATCATCCGGTCGTGCACGTGGCGTTCAGCGATGCGCTCGCTTACGCGCGCTGGGCTGGAAAAGAGCTACCGACCGAAGCCGAATGGGAATTCGCCGCGCGCGGCGGGCTCGATGGCGCCGACTATGCCTGGGGCGACGAGTTCGTGCCTGGCGGCAAACACATGGCCAATACCTGGCAGGGCGAGTTTCCGCGCCAGAACCATAACGATGACGGCTTCGAGCGTACCTCGCCGGTCACCGCGTTCCCGCCGAACGGCTACGGCCTCTACGACATGATCGGCAATGTCTGGGAATGGACTGCCGACTGGTATGCGCCCCGGCACGAAGCCGATGCGCTGAAAGCCTGCTGCATTCCGGAGAATCCGCGCGGCGGGCGCGAGGAGGGCAGCTACGACCCCGCGACGACCAACACCAAGATCCCTCGCAAGGTCATCAAAGGCGGCTCGCATTTGTGCGCGCCGAACTACTGCCGGCGCTACCGGCCTGCTGCGCGTCACGCGAAGGAGGTCGACACGTCCACCAGCCACGTCGGTTTTCGATGCGTGAGGCGAGAAGCGGTTTGATCATCACAAACAGGAGAGCAAGCCATGACTGAAGGCATACTCAACACACCAGCCAGCACCCGAGGCGGTGCCGGCAAGACAAGGACGAGCTTGCGTGCGCGCACCTGCGCGGCGCTGCTCGGCGCATCAGCGTTGATTGCGGCGTCCGGACTGGCGAGTACGCCGGCCACAGCACAGACGCCGCAGAAGCCGAACATCCTCTTCATCATGGGCGACGACATCGGCCTCTATCAGCCGAGCATCTACCATCGCGGTCTGATGGTCGGCGAGACGCCCAATATCGACCGCATCGGCAACGAAGGCGCGCTCTTCACGCATTATTACGCCGAGCAGAGCTGCACTGCCGGCCGCAATGCCTTCTTCACCGGCATGCATCCGCTGCGCACCGGCATGATCCCCCCGCAACTGCCGGGCAGCCCGTCCTATCTGCGCCCCGGCACGCCGGCGCTCGCCAAGTTCCTGCTCGATCTCGGCTACAACACCGGCGAGTTCGGCAAGAATCATCTCGGCGACCACACCGACGCGCTGCCAACCGCGCACGGCTTCCAGGAATTCTGGGGCTACTTGTATCACCTCGACGCGATGCAGGGGGTGAGCTTCCCCGACATCAACAAGACGCCGACCCTGCAGACGGTCGCGCCGCCATGCCGGAACACACCGATCCCCGGTCTCGCTGAAGTACCCGGCGCGGTGGATCCCAAGACAACGATCTGCCTGACGCCACCGCGACCGATGCTCGCCTGCACGTCCTCCGATGGCACTGCCCGGAACATGACGTGCAAGGACGAGGGACCGCTGACCCTCGAGCGATCGAGGGGTATCGACGAGGAAATTTCCGCCAAGGTCGTCGACTTCCTCGACCGCAACGATCCGCGGCGGACGAACAAGCCGTTCTTCGCCTGGTACAACCCGGCGCGCATGCACGTCACGACCGTGCTGCCGCCGAAGTATGAGGCCATGATCGGCGAGCAAGGCGGCAAGGACTGGGGCCTCAACGAAGCCGGCATGAAGCAGCTCGACGACAACATCGGCGTGGTGCTGAAGAAGCTCGAAGACATGGGCCAGCTCAACAACACCATCGTCGTGTTCACCACCGACAACGGCGCCGAGACCATCAGCTTCCCGGACGGCGGCACCACGCCGTTCAAGGGCGGCAAGCTGAGCACCTGGGAAGGCGGCATGCGCGCTCCCGCGCTCGTTCGCTGGCCGGGCGTCATCAGGCCCGGCACTATCAAGAACGAGATCTTCGCGTCGCTCGACTGGCTGCCCACGCTCGTCAACATCGCCGGCGGCGCAAAGGGAGACGAGCTGAAGAAGCGCATCGAGGCCGGTCAGTATCCCGGCATCGTCAGGACAACGCTCGATGGCGTCGATCAGGTCGAATATCTTTCCGGACGTTCTGAAAAGTCGGCGCGCGATACCTTCTTCTACTATTCGGGCAAGGAGCCGTCGGCGGTTCGCTACAAGAACTGGAAAATCTACTTCACGATGGTGTCTGATAACCCGGCGGGCTTTCTTGCCGGAGCTCTTCCTTACCACTGGGCCCAGGTCGTCAATATCAAGCGTGATCCCTTCGAGACGTCGATTGGCACGCAATACAAGACACTGATGGGCATGGGCGGCACAATCGGCTCTCCCTCCACCGCCTACATCTATGATTGGAACATGCTGCCAATCGGCCAGGCGCTGTGGATGAGGGAACTCGAAACTTACAAGCAATTCCCGCCGATGCAGGACCCGGCGAGCTACAACCTGGACCAGGTCATGGAGCAGATCAAGAATGCCAAGACTGCTGGTCGCAGCGACTAACCGGCTGACGTGAGCTGCGGGGGGCGCCCATCAAGGCGCCCGCCGATACCGTCAATCGAATGTGCTCTCTCGGTAATCAATGCGGAACCTTGGCTGGGCTCGAACTTCATGAGGCGAGGCTCGAACGCGAACATACTTGCCTGTGCTTGTTGACCGATCGCTTCGCGCAGCAAGGGCCCGCTTTCAGCGATCACGCGAACAGGAGATCGGTATGACGCGGTTGGTAAGCTGCCTGCCAGAGTTGCATCAACTCCTTCGCCGCTCGTTTTTGAGCGCATGTCTTCTGTGTTTCGGCGCCGCCTCGGCGGCCGCGCAAGCAACACCACCCGCTGCAACCACCACTGCGCCGGCCGCAAGTCCGATGGCGGCGAAGCTCGATGCGGTCATCAAAGAACATTCCCGCGATCCGCGCTTCAAGGGCCTCTCCCAAGATCAGATTCGGGACCGCATCGAGTTCGTGATCGGAAACGTGGTCTTCGCGGCATTGCACGAAGTCGGCCACATGACGATCCACGAAATGGGACTGACGGTCCTCGGGCGCGAGGAGGACGCCGCCGATTCTTTCGCGGTCGTGTACCTGCTGAAAATAGGCAATCATTTTTCCGACGACAGCCTGATCCAGTCTTCACGCGGCTGGTTCCTGAGCGACCGGCGCGCCAAGAAACAGAAGACACCGATGGTATTCTTTGACGCACACGGCCTCGACCGGCAGCGCGCCTACAACATCGTATGCATGATGGTCGGAGGAAATCCGGAGAAGTTCTCGAAAGCCGCGGACCTCGCCAAAATGCCCGCGGAACGGCAGGGAAACTGCCAGGGCGACTTCAGCAATGCATCCTGGTCGTGGGAGAAGGCGCTCGCGCCTCACACGCGCAAGCCCGATCAGGCCAAGATCCCGGTCGCCGTGAAGTACGATGAGACCGACAAGCACGCGGTCTACGCCCATGCCTTCCGTGAGCTCCAGCTCCTGGAACGCCTGGCCGAACTCATCTCGGATCGCTTTGTGCTGCGCGCTCCGATCTCAGTCCAAACGATGACATGCAACGAGCCCAACGCCCGCTGGGATCTCACGGCCCGCAAACTCTATATTTGCTATGAACTCGCTGACGACTTTGGCGACCTCTATCGCTACGGGGGAAAAGAAACGCTGTCGAAGGTGGAAGCGGCAGAGCGCGCATCGCGCAAGCGATAGGCCCGCGCCGTCGAAAGGGCACCAGAATGAGCAGAGGCTCGACCCTTCGGCTTGCGCTGCTGGCATCGCTCGCTTCCGTGGCGATTGCATACGCGCCGGCTTCGGCGCAGCAGCAGAAGCCGAACATCCTTTTCATTCTCGCCGACAACGTCGGCTACGGTGACATCGGGGTCTATGGCGGCGGCGAGCTGCGTGGCGCACCGACGCCGCGCATCGACCGGTTCGCGGCTGAGAGCCTGCGCCTGACCCAGTTTCTGGTCGAGCCGAGCTGCACCCCGTCGCGCGCGGCGTTCATGACGGGCCGGTATTCGATCCGCTCCGGGCTGTCGCTGGTCGCAGTCGAAGGGACCGACATCTCGCTCCCCGCGCGCGAAGTCACGATGGCCGAGATGTTGCGCGACGCCGGATATTCAACCGCGATCTTCGGCAAATGGCATCTCGGGTCGCAGCCCTACAGCCAGCCGCAGAATAAGGGCTTCGACGAGTTCTACGGCATTCCGCCGGGCGACACCTGGGACGTGTTCGGCATGATCCGCCAGGGCCGCCAGACCAAGGCGCTCGATCTCCCGCTGGACAAAGGGCCGCACGTTGTCGAGGCCAAGCGCGGCGAGCCGCTGCGAGCGGTGAAGCCCTACACCGAAGAGGTGCGACGCGACATCGACTGGGAGCTGGTGGAGCGCGGCGTCGATTTCATGAAACGCCAGAAGGCGGCGGGGAAGCCGTTCTTTCTCTACCTCCCGATTTCGCGGACGCACTTTCCAAATCTCCCCTCGAAGCGTTTCGAGGGTGCTTCGCGCATCGGACAGTTC
>JBAVXH010000437.1:0-13420 GCA_049698215.1 Xanthobacteraceae bacterium
ACCTGGATCTGCCGGCGCGCCTGCGGCAGCGGCACGCGCGCGGCCGGCGGCTCCTGCACCTTCGCGACCACCGTGTTACCGGCCGGCTGGTCCTCGTCCTCCTCGTCATCCGTCGAGAAGCCGAACAGCCTGGTAAAGAAGTTGCCCTTCTTCGGCTTGCCGGCGGACGCGACGCGCTCGACGCGCTCCTCGTCGCCGATCGCGCCGGCGTTGCGCGCCGAGGCCAGCGATACGCTCGACGGCATCGAGCCGCCGCGTTTCTCGATGTCGGCGAGCGCGAGCGCGTAACCCGAGAGTGGCTGGCCGTTCGACGGCACGTGCACGGTGCGGCCGTTGGGGAACAGGCGCGCGAGCTGGTCGTAACTCATGCGCGGCCAGTGACGCACCGAGCCGACATCCACGTGCACGAACGAGCCCGGATAAAAACCGACGCCGCCGCGCTGCAGCCGCATCGCGATCTCGCGCAGCCGCTCGACCGGCGCGCCGTTGATGTTGAAGTCGATCGCCTTGCCGAGCATGTGCTGGGAAAACTGGGCGACACCGCGCGAGCGGCGCCGCAGCATCTGGTTGGTGGCGGGCGAGCGGTAGGAGGACACGATGCGGATCGGTTCCTCGGTGCCGAGATCGCGCGTCACCTCCCACAGGATGTCGAACAGCTGCGGGTCCATGCGCGTGACGTCGTCGTTGCGCCAGTCGCGCAGGAAGTAATTGAGCTTCTTCAAGCCCTCTTCGTCGTAGCGCCCGTTACGCTTGAAGGTGACGGTGATGGCGTCGTCGCGGTGGGTGTGCTGCAGGGAAATCGCGCGGGTGTCGCCGTTGGCGACCAGGTTCTGCAGGGAGCCGGCGCTCGCCATGAGTCCCAACGCCGCAACGCTCGCGCTGCAGACTGCACGCAACGAATGACGATAAGCCTGGCGCGCGACGCGTCTCGGCACGTGTACCCCGCCGTCTCGACAAACCGAACTCGCGGCGCAGTCCCCTGCCGCGAATGGTTACCGTAGTCTTGTCGGGATGGGTTAACGCGAGCTTAGCGTCAGGCCCGTCCCCCCTTAGCAAATATGGCTAACGGGGGAGTGTGGCGAAAAATAGCCCAATTCCGCCAGAGCCTTCGGGACGGTTAATAACTCGCTAACGGGTCGTCCCGCGGCTCGCCCGGCGCTGGCCGACCGGCTGCGGAGGCGGCTGGATCGGGTTGCCGAAGAGCCGGTCGAAGAACGACCCGCCGCTGTTCCAGTCGCTGTAGGCGCCCGCGACCCCGTTCGGCAGCCGGACCGGCGGCCGGCCCTGGCTCGACCCGGCCCGCGCCACCGGGATCTCCAGCTCCCGGCGATTGCCGCCTTTCAGGGCGGCCAGCGTCTGGGTGTCCCGGCCGTAGAGGTCCTCGCGGATCTGCAGGTGGCCGGATTCGTCAACAAATGCAGTCTGATAGGTGATGTGGACCGGGATCGGGTTGGTGAAGCGCAAGTCGATCTCGGAGTTGCCGAACATGCTCTGGATCTTCTCGGCCGTGTAGTTCGATCCGGGCATGCCGAGCCGGGTCATGACCTCGGCGTACTTCGCCGGGTTCTCGACCCGCATGCAGCCGTGGCTGTAGGCGCGCTTGGTGTGGGCGAACAGGTGCTTGTCCGGCGTGTCGTGCTGGTAGACCAGGAACCTGTTCGGGAAGTTGAAGCGGATGCGCCCGAGCGCGTTGCCGGCGCCCGGCGGCTGCGAGATGTGCACCGAGCCGTCCCGGTTCTGCGTCAGGTTCAGGCCCATCCGCTTGAGCACGGTCGGGTCCTGCTGCAGTGCCGGCAGGTACTCGTTGTAGACGATCGACGGCGGCACGTTCCAGGTCGGGTTGACGGTGACGAACTTCATCGTCTCCGACAAAAGCGGCGTCGCGTGCGTGCCCGGCTTGCCGACCACGACCTTGGTTTTCCAGATCGACGCGCCCTTCTCGTAGACCTGCAGCGTGAAGTCCGGAATGTTCAGCACCACATGCGCCTTGCCCATGTCGCGCGGCACCCAGCGCCAGCGCTCCATGTTGGCGATGATGACCTGATCGTCGCGTTCGTGTCGCTTGCCGTTGAAGGCATCGACGGTCTGATTGGTCAGCCGGCCGTTGGCGGGCAAGCCTTTTTCCTTCTGGAACTGCGCGACTGCGTCGGCGAGCGGCTTGTCGTAGAACAGGTCGTCACGTACCGTCGGCAGTCCCAGTTTGTCCCGCAGCTGCGGCACGCGCTCGTCCGTCATCAGGATCGTCTGTTTGGTCTTCTTGTCGACACCAAGTTCCAGCACCGGGCCGCGCGCGATCTGCGCCGGAGCGTTGCCGCCCTTGTTGCCGCGCGCTTCCGCGAGCTTCTTGCGCAGCGCCCGGTAGGCCGCGTGCGGCGGCTGGTAGCTGTCGAGCGCCTGCCCGGCGTTGTTGCCCGATGCCAGTTTGCTCAGCACGTCGAGCGGCTGCGGCGGGCTCAACTCGTAAAAGATGTCGCCGGTGACGCGCGAGTAGTGCACGCGGCCGGTCTGCGCATGGCGCGCGTAATCGAGCGCGGATTCGGTGAGCCGGATCTCGGCCTCGGCGAGCGCCGCGGGACCGGCATCCGCCGCGATCGTCGGCACCGGATAATCGGCCGGGTCCATGCCGTCGGCGTCGGCGTTGCGCAGGTGACTGATGGCTTGGCGCGCGCGGTCGGTCGCGCCGTTCATGCCGACCCAGATCGGCTCGTAGTCGCGCGAGGCATAGAACGCCTCGACCGCGGTGCGGTCGGCCTTGCGGTCGACGATGCGGCCGAGCTTGGCTCCGTTGCCGACGAATTCGCGCAACGCGTCACGGATCGGCTGATCCGGATAAGCGACGACCACGGGCGCTGGTGCTGGGGCGGGGGCCGCTGCCGGAGCAGGCGTCGCGACGGTCGCGGGCGCGGCTTCCGGAGCAGGCGGGGTGGTCGGCGCTGCGACGTCCTTGAAGGTCGGCGGCGGCAGATCGGGCGGGTCGGGCAGCACGATCGCGCTCGCACCGGTCGAGCCGGTGGTTTCAGGCGCTCCGCCGACGTCCGCTGCGGTCGGAGGCGGCATGTTGGCCGGCTCCGGCATCGGGACGAGCGCTTCGATCGATTTGTCGTCTTGTGCGAGCGCCGGATTGGCCGCCGCGGCGAGGCCAAGGACCAGCGCGAGGGCGGTCCCGGTCAAAATGCAATCAAAGCGCCGGCTTGGCATGTGGCAATCCCTTAACCCCCCGTGGGCAAACGCAAAACCAAGGACCCCAAACGCATGCGGCCGGGGAAGCCGCATCATCCCCACCCGAGGACGGACCTGACTCCAAAGTTCTAACGAAATCAACCAATGAGAACGCGGCAAGTTCATGGCCGCGCGCATTTCGCGGCCGGTGTCACCCGCTCGCCACGTTTTCTTCCGGCTCACCGGATTTCGCAGCGCCGAGTCCCAGATCGTCGAGCTTCCGGTAAAGCGTCGAACGTCCGATCCGCAACCGGCGGGCGACTTCCGACATCTGCCCGCGATAGCGGGAGATCGCAAAGCGAATCACGTCGGCTTCAAGCTCCTCGAGCGGGCGGACCTGGCCCGACGCATCGGTGAGCGGCAGTGCGTCGGCTGCGGCGGCAGCGGGCGCATGCGGACTCGTGGCCGGCGCTTCTTCGAGGATCAGCGGTGCGGCGGTACGCTCGTGTGGCATCTCGTCAGTCGGTGCGATTGCCGGCGCCGGTACTCGCGTGTGGAGCGCGAGCTGAGGGAATTCACTCGCGCCGATCTCGTCGCCGTCGGCGAGCACGACCGCGCGGAACACCGCATTCTCGAGCTGGCGCACATTGCCCGGCCACGGATGCGCATTGAGCACCGCCAGCGCATCGGCCGAGACGGCGCGGATGCGCTTTCCTTCCTCGGCGGCGAAACGCACCAGAAAGTGCCGCACCAGATCCGGAATGTCCTCCGGCCGCTCGCGCAGCGGCGGCACCGTGATCGGAAACACGTGCAGCCGATAGAACAGGTCTTCGCGGAAGCGTCCGCTCCTGGCGTCGGCGATCAGATTGCGATTGGTGGCCGAGATGATGCGCACGTCGACCTTGACGGGCTTGCGGCCGCCCACCGGGTCGACCTGCCCCTCCTGGATCGCGCGCAACAGCTTCACCTGAGCGGCCGGCGGCAGCTCGCCGACCTCATCGAGAAACAGTGTGCCGCCCGACGCTTCGACGAACTTGCCGATGTGCTTGTCGGTCGCGCCGGTGAACGCGCCCTTCTCGTGGCCGAACAGCGTCGACTCGACGAGATTCTCGGGGATCGCGCCGCAGTTCACCGCGACGAAGGGCTTGGCGCGCCGCTCGCCCGAGCCATGAATGGCGCGCGCGATCAGCTCCTTGCCGACGCCGGATTCGCCTTCGATCAGCACCGGGATGAGCGAGGCGGTCGTTTTCTCGGCGGTGCGCAGCACCGCCTGCATGCGCACATTGCGCGTCACGATGTCCTTGAAGCTGAGCGTGCCGGCGCGGCTGCGCTTCATGCGCTGGAATTCGGCTTCAAGGGCGCCCGCGGAGAGCGCATTGCGCAGCGAGACCTGCAGCCGCTCGGCGCCGACCGGCTTGACCACGAAGTCCATCGCGCCCGCGCGCATCGCCGAGACGACCGTATCGATGCCGCCATGCGCGGTCTGCACGATCACCGGAATGCCGAGCCCCATGTCGCGCATGCGCGCGAGCACGCCGTAGCCGTCGAGATCGGGCATCACCAGATCGAGGATCACGGCGTCGACGCGGCCCCCATCCGGTCCGGTCAGGATCGCGACCGCCGCATCGCCGCCGTCCGCCGTCATCACGTCGTAGCCGACGCGGCGCGCCATGGCTTCGAGCAGGCGGCGCTGCACGGGATCGTCGTCGACGATGAGGATGAGCTCGGGCATGGTGACTCCACGGCAACTGTGCCGAATTGGCGCACCATGGCGGAGGCGGCTTAACGCCCTGTTAAGCGTCGGGTAACACGCCCGGCGCGGTTGAACCGCCGCTCGCCCCGATTATGTTGCGCGCGACATTGAGGTGCCCGATGCCCGCTGCCGCAAAGAAAAAAGCCAAATTCGCCAAGCCTGCCGCGCGAAAGTCCGCGAAATCGCCGGCTGCAGCCAACGCCCTCGGCACATTGCCCGAATGGAATCTGGCCGATCTTTATCCCTCACATGACTCGCCGGAGGTGAAGCGCGATCTCGAGCGCGCGGACGCCGAATGCGTCGCGTTCGAGGAAGCCTACAAGGGCAAACTCGCGGGGCTCGCAGCGGGCGGGGGGGCTGGGGCGAAGCTCGCCGAAGCCGTGAAGCGCTACGAGGCGCTCGACGACCTGCTCGGGCGGCTGATCTCGTTCGCGAGCTTGTTCTACACCGGCAACACCACCGACCCGGTGCGGGCGAAATTCTACGGCGACATGCAGGAGCGCATCACGGCGGCTTCGCTGCATTTGTTGTTCTTCACGCTCGAACTCAACCGGCTCGACGATGCGGCGCTGGAGAACGCGATGGCCGATCCGGCGCTCGGCCATTACCGGCCGTGGATCGAGGACGTGCGCAAGGAAAAGCCCTACCAGCTCGAAGACCGTGTCGAGGAGTTGTTTCACGAGAAGTCGGTGACCGGGGCGGGCGCGTGGAACCGGCTGTTCGACGAGACGATGGCGGCGCTGCGCTTCCGCGTGAACGGAAAGGAATTGCCGCTCGAGCAGACGCTCACGCTGATGCTGGATAAGGACTCAAAGAGGCGCCGCGCGGCGTCCGAGGCGCTCGCCAAGACCTTCAAGGAGAACCAGCGCGTCTTCACGCTGGTCACCAACACGCTCGCGAAGGACAAGGAGATCTCCGACCGCTGGCGCGGCTTCAAGGATATTGCGGATGCGCGGCATCTATCGAACCGCGTCGAGCCAGAAGTGGTCGATGCGCTGGTCGCCGCAGTGCGCGACGCGTACCCGCGGCTCTCGCATCGCTATTACGCGCTGAAAGCAACGTGGTTCGGCAAGAAGCGCCTGCCGCACTGGGACCGCAACGCGCCGCTGCCCAAGGTCGAGCAGCGCACCATCCCGTGGGATCAGGCGAAGGACACGGTGCTGACTGCCTACGGCGCGTTCTCGCCGCGTATGGCGGACGTCGCGGAGCGCTTCTTCTCGCGCCACTGGATCGATGCGCCGGCGCGGCCGGGCAAGCAGGCCGGCGCCTTTGCGCACCCGACGGTCCCATCCGCACATCCCTACGTGCTGCTCAACTACCAGGGCAAGCCGCGCGACGTGATGACGCTCGCACATGAGCTGGGCCACGGCGTGCATCAGGTGCTTGCCGCGCCGAACGGCGCGCTGATGGCGCCGACACCCTTAACGCTTGCCGAGACCGCGAGTGTGTTCGGCGAGATGCTCACCTTCCAGAAGCTGCTTGCCGAAACCAAGGACGTGAAGCAGCGCCGCGCCATGCTCGCCGCCAAGGTCGAGGACATGATCAACACGGTGGTGCGGCAGATCGCGTTCTACACCTTCGAGCGCAAGGTCCACACCGAGCGGCGCAAGGGCGAACTCACCGCGGAGAAGCTCGACGAGATCTGGATGAGCGTGCAGGGCGAGAGCCTTGGTCCCGCGATCGAGCTCAAGCCCGGCTACGAGGTGTTCTGGAGCTACATCCCGCACTTCATCCATTCGCCGTTCTACGTCTACGCCTACGCGTTCGGCGATTGCCTGGTGAACTCGCTCTATGCGGTCTACGAGAAATCGCACGAGGGATTCGCCGAGCGCTACCTCGCGATGCTCTCGGCCGGTGGCACCAAGCATCACTCGGAACTGCTCAAGCCCTTTGGGCTCGACGCGCGCGATCCCAAGTTCTGGCAGGGCGGCCTCTCCGTGATCGAGCGGATGATCGGGGAGCTGGAGGGGATGGAGAAGCATAGCAAAGCTATGGACATTGCGCGCGGGTCGTTTCGGAAATACTCGGCCACCTATAAAGCCTTGGCCAAATGAGTGAGTCTGAACAGCGGCACGAGAGGACTTTTGCCCGACTTCGTGATAGAACTATTCCATGACGATCACGCTGACACCCAAGCAACAGGCTTGGCTCGAGGCTGAAGTGGCGGCGGGCCATTTCAGCTCGGTCGAAGAGGCCGTGCAGGTCGCCGTCGCGGAGTTCATGCGCCCCATCGACAAGGATTTGTCCTGGGCGAAGCCGTACATTGACGAGGCCCGAGCGTCACTTGCGCGTGGGGAGTTCGTGACGCTTGACGAGTTCAACGCCCATGTCGACGAAAAGCTGAAGACGTTACGCTGAGCGCATGCCGCAAGTCCGGCTGTCACGGCGTGCACAGGAAGACTTCGACGAGATCGTTGCTTATCTGTCTGAGGTTGCCGGAGTGGGCATTGCGGCTCGCTATGCTCGTGCCATTCGCGCGGCGATCAACAACCTCGCTACCTTACCTCATATTGGCGCGCCGCGGCATGAGCTCGGCGCGAATGTTCGGATGCGGATTGTTGCGCCGTACCTGATTTTCTATGATCCGGACTCGCTTGATGGAATCGTTCAGATCCTGCGCATCCTTCATGGGGCACGCGACATTGGGGAGGAGTTGGTCCGACAGGGCCGGCAATAGCCCATATTGAAGCGGGCAGGCGCGTAAACGCTGAAACCGTCAGGGCGTTCCGCGTGCGGTCCGCCCTGACGGAACATGGGCGTAACTACGAGGCGAGTGCCTTGCCGTACAGCGCGAGCAGACGCGCCCAGGCCTTTTCGGCATCCGGCTCGTTGTAGACGCGCGAGTCCGGCGGACACCACCCGTGCGCGCCGGAGTAGACTTCGATCTCGGCCGGCAGGTTCGCTTTCGCGAACGTCTCCTTGAGCACGTTCTTCTCGTTCGGCAAGCGCGCGTCGTCGTTCGACGCGACCGCGACGAGGAACTGCGCCTTGGTTTTCGACGCCTGCAGGTGCGGGCTGTTCGGCTGGTCGGTCACGAGACCGCCGCCATGGAACGACGCGACTGCGCCGACGCGATCCGGGACCGCTGCCGACGTGCGGAACGCCATCGGGCCGCCCATGCAGTAGCCCTGCGTCCCGATCTTGCGATCCTTCGCGACCGACGTCTGACCGTCCAGCCAGGCGATGAACGCCTTCGCGTCCGTCATGTGCGTCGTTTCGTTCAGCGCCTGCGCAAGTGGTAGCAACTCCGGAATTGGCGTCTGGGAGCCGTTCGTGCCGATCGGAGGCTTCTTCACGCGGTAGAATTGGTTCACCACCAGCACCGAGTAGCCCGACTCGGCGAGCCGCTTGCCCATCTGCCGGAACGCCGGGCGCAGCCCGAAGATGTCCGGCCAGACGAGGATGCCTGGCGCCGTGCCTGTCGCCGGGTGGACGAAGTATGCGTCCGCGGTGCCGTCCGGCGTCGTGATCGTCACGTCCTGTTCGGTGACGGCGACCGCGTTGGCGACCGCCGGCAGCATCATGCTGACGCCCGCGCCAAGCAGCACGCCGAACTGCCGGCGCGTCACGAGCCCGCGCTTTTCGAATTCCTCTTCGTCGTGGTCGAAATGATCCTGATCGCACATGTGTCTTCTCCCTGGTCGCGCGACGGCGCCGTACAACGGGAGAAGTCTATGTCAATTCGTACTGGTTGAGTCCGACCCCGACGGCGTTGCTCGCCACGTTGTGATCGGCGCCGCTAGACGCTATTGCGGCTTTCCCGCCGCCGAACTTGAAAGTCGCGGTGCCGGCGTTCGCGAACGGCGCGGTGAGAATGAGCAGCAGCGCTGCAATCGTTGAAAACACCGGCTCATGACTTCGCGGCTTCGAGCGCAGCCTGGATCGCGCGGAAATGCTCCGCGGTTTCCTTGTCCTTCGTTTGCTGCTGTCCGGCTGTCGCAAGCGCGATGAAATTCTTGCGTGCGTCAGGCTCGACGAACGTGATCCAGATCTCGACCGACTCGCGCACCGCAACCATGATCGTGCGCGCATTCGCCGGCTTGGTGGTGCTGTCCGCCGCGAAGCCGAGCGCGCCCCTGACACTGTCGAGATAGCCGTCCACCATCTTGCGGAGGCCTTCGAGCCGCACCGGTGTGCGGTCCTGTTCCGGCAAGGTTTCCAGGAAGCCGAATGCGGTTTCCAGTGCGCGCGGAAAAAGCCGTTGCTGGAACGTGATGGCGACTGCGATCTGGTCTTCGTACTCGTGCACATTTCTGGCGAACGCGGCGGGCTCCAGTTGCAGCGGGCGCTTCGGATCGGCGCCGAAGTAGAGCAGCGTGTAGTTCGTGGTGCGGGCCGCACCCAGCCAATCGGTGATCCATGGCATGTCGCTTGGCGCGACCGGCGGAAGCTCGGCGAAGCGCTTGGTATCGAAAATGCGGCGCAGATGCTCGGACGCGGGTGCGGCAGTCAGATCGAGCCGCCTTCCGGCCGCGGCAGCCTGTGCGGCCTGCTGTTGCAGCGCGTGGGCGGCGCCAACCGCGCGTGCGGCAGCCATCTTCCCGTCGCTCGCGGCGGCGGGCACGGCAAACAGCATCAATCCGAGGATTGCAACACAAGATCGGCGCATGGAAATCAGTCCGTAATAAAAAGCAATCGGGCGCGCGCTATGGCGCCGGCAATATCAAGGCCTATGTTTAGTGCCGTCAGGGTATTCCGAGGTTCAATGTCGGACAGCGAAAGAAACCGCTTCTCCGCTCGCGCAGCGCGCTATGCGCGCGTCGGCACGAACATGGGCGGGGTCGCGGCGCGCTTTGCGGCGAGCCGACTGCTCGGCCTCGCGCTCGACCGCGGCAAAAATGCGTCCGATCTCGCCTCCGCGCTCGGCGGGTTGAAGGGCCCGATCATGAAGGTCGCCCAGCTGATGGCGACCATCCCGGACCTGCTGCCGCCCGAATACGTCGAGGAACTGCAGAAGCTCCAGAGCGAAGCCCCGCCGATGGGCTGGCCGTTCGTGAAGCGGCGCATGTCGGCGGAGCTTGGGCCGGACTGGCAGGGCAAGTTCGCCGAATTCGAGCACAAGCCGGCGGCCGCAGCCTCGCTGGGGCAGGTGCACCGCGCGCGCTCGCTCGATAACGCGGAGCTTGCCTGCAAGCTGCAGTATCCGGACATGCAGTCGGCCGTGGAGGCGGACCTGCAGCAGCTCGACTGGCTGTTCGCGCTCCACCGCCGCATGGATCCGGTGATCGACACCACCGAGATCGCCAAGGAGATCGCCGCGCGCGTGCGCGAGGAGCTCGACTACCGGCGCGAGGCGAAGCACGCCGCGCTCTATCGGCTGATGCTGAAGGGCATCGATCTGATCCGCGTGCCCGGCGTGCGGCCCGAGCTCTCGACCGGCCGGCTGCTCACCCTCGATTGGCTCGATGGCACGAAGCTGCTGACCCACAAGAAGGCGCCGCCCGAGCACCGCAACATCATCGGCCGCGCGATGTTCACGGCCTGGTGGTTTCCGTTCAGCCGCTTCGGCGTGATCCACGGCGATCCGCATCTCGGCAACTACACGGTCTTCGACAAGGGCGGCACGCCGGGCGGCATCAACCTGCTCGACTACGGCTGCATCCGGATCTTCCCGCCGAAGTTCGTCGGCGGTGTAGTCGATCTCTACAACGGGTTGCTGCGCGACGACCACGATCTGGTCGTGCACGCTTACGAGACGTGGGGCTTCACCGGCCTGTCGCGCGACGTGATCGACATCCTCAACATCTGGGCGAAGTTCATCTACGGCCCGCTGCTCGACGACCGCGAGCGCACCATCGCGGACGGCGTGAAGCCTTCCGAATACGGGCGGCGCGAGGCCTTCCGCGTGCACCAGGGCCTGAAGAGACAAGGCCGCGTCCGCGTGCCGCGCGAGTTCGTGTTCATGGATCGTGCCGCGATCGGGCTCGGCGGCGTGTTCCTGCATCTCGATGCGCGGCTCAACTATTACCGGCTGTTCAACGAGGCGATCGAGAAATTCTCCGTCGCCGAGGTCGGCAAGCGGCAGGCGGCGGCGCTGAAGAAGGTGGGGCTCTCCGAGGCCAGTGCAGCGTGAGGCCTAGCTCCGAGGGGACTCTGCCAGGCCGCGACGATCGTGATGACGACGTCCTTGGTGCCGCCCCCGAGAACCCGGCGTTTTCCCTGTTGCTCCGGATCGCCGTTCATTAGCCTATGTCCAGCGATGCGATCTTTCCGCCTTCGAGGACGAAGCTGAAATTGAGTGTCACGGGACTGCCCGGAAAATTTCCTGCGAGCTTCGCCTTCAGGATTGTTCTTCCGTCACGATGAGTCACCTGAAGCGGCTCGACGGTGTGGCTGTATTTCTTTTTCGTCTCGGCTTTCCATTGCTGGATTGAAGCCAGTCCCACGTAGGTGTGCTCCTCGTCGCGAACGACGGCATTGGACGCAAAGCAGTCCGCCAGCAGTCTCACCTCGCCGGAGTTTTCGGCTTTCACGTAGAGATCGATTGCGGACTCCAGATCGATGGACATTGCTTGCCTCCTGGGATCGACGCGATTGCGCACGATTGAAGGTGTCGCTATGCATACGAAATGGCAAGAACCAACGAAAAAGTAAGGTACTCACCTCGAAGTAAGGGCGAAGAGTACACGCCTGTCTCCGCTGCGAGCGGCGTCGAGGAGGCGCTCAGGATCCTGGAAGGGCGATGGAAGCTTGTGATCCTTTTCCATCTGTTCGGCGGAAAGGTGCTTCGATTCTCCGAGCTGGAGCGCGCGATCCCGGCGATCTCACAAAAAATGCTGATCCAGCAGCTTCGTCAGATGGAGAGCGACGGGATCGTGCGGCGGATCGTTCATCATCAGGTGCCGCCGAAGGTCGAGTACAGTCTGACGGATTGGGGGCAGGCTTTATGCCCGGCGCTCGACGCGTTGTTGAAATGGGCGGCGGGGCGCGATGCGGCCGATTGATTAGCTGAAACACAGCCTCAGTCCGCTGCCGTTGCCCTGCCGCGGCAACTACGCTATCCCCGGCCCGAAGGGCTTTCCTGATCTGGAGACGCGACAATGGCCGACCACGGCGAGGTCGAATACGCAACGGCGGACGGCAACGATTACGCCGAGCACGAGAACACCTACGAGATGTTCCTGACGCTGACCAAGTGGATGATCGGGTTCCTCATGATCCTGCTGCTTGGAATGGCCTATTTCCTCGTCTGATTGTCCGCACTCTGATCGGCGTCTGGAGGCCTCATGAAGGTTGCGATCCCCGCCGAAGCTGACTCCGAGCCGCGCGTCGCCGCCACTCCCGATACCGTCAAGAAGCTGAAGGCCTATGCCGACGTCGTGGTGCAGGCCGGCGCCGGCGTGAAGTCGGGCCTGCTCGATGCAGATTACGAGGCGGCCGGGGCCACGATCGCGCAGAGCGCGGCCGATACGGTTCGCGACGCCGATGTGGTGCTGAAGGTGCGTCGCCCCGAGGAGGCGGAGCTCGCGAGCTACAAGCCCGGCGCGCTGGTCCTGGCGATCATGGACCCGTATGGCAACGAGGCGGCTCTCGCCGCGATGGCGAAAGCCAACGTCGTGGGTTTGGCGATGGAGTTGATGCCGCGCATCACCCGCGCGCAGGTGATGGACGTCTTGTCGTCGCAAGCAAACCTCGCGGGCTATCGCGCGGTGATCGACGGCGCTTCCGAGTTCGGGCGGGCGTTCCCGATGATGATGACGGCGGCCGGCACGGTCCCGGCTGCACGCGTGTTCATCATGGGCGTCGGCGTTGCCGGCCTGCAGGCGATCGCGACGGCGCGGCGCCTCGGTGCGGTCGTGACCGCGACCGACGTGCGTCCGGCGACGAAGGAGCAGGTCGAAAGCCTTGGCGCGAAATTCCTCGCGGTCGAGGACGAGGAATTCAAGAACGCGCAGACCGCCGGCGGGTACGCCAAGGAGATGTCGAAAGAGTATCAGGCAAAGCAAGCCGCGCTCGTCGCCGAGCACATCAAGAAGCAGGACCTGGTGATCACCACCGCGCTGATCCCGGGGCGCCCAGCGCCGCGGCTCATCTCGGCCGAGATGGTGAAGTCGATGAAGCCGGGCTCGGTGATCGTCGATCTTGCGGTCGAGCGCGGCGGCAATGTCGAAGGCGTGAAGGCGGGCGAAGCTGCCCGCGTGGATGGCGTGACCATCGTCGGCTACACCAACGTGGCGGGGCGCCTTGCGGCGTCGGCCTCGAGCCTCTACGCGAAAAACCTCATCGCCTTCCTCGACATCCTCGTCGACAAGAAAGAGAAGAAGCTCGCCGTTCCCTGGGACGACGAGATCGTAAAGGCGACCGCGCTCACCAAGGATGGCGCCGTGGTGCATTCGAGCTTCCAGCCCAAATCAGCTGCATGATCCCGAAAAGTGGGAACCGGTTTTCGGATAAGATCATGCAGCAAAAGGACTAGTCCAAATGGCCACGATCAATCCTCAGGAAGCCGCCGACCGCGCGCAGGCGGCTGCCGAAGTCGCGCGTCAGGCGGCCGAAGCCGCGCAGCAA
>JBAVXH010000438.1:0-9747 GCA_049698215.1 Xanthobacteraceae bacterium
GCATCAAACGATGCGGAGGCCGAGCGGCGCGGAATCACGGGCACGCTGGTGCGCGGGGTGGGGACTGTCATGGGAGGCTCATCATTTTGAATTCATTGAGTTTTGCAATTATTCTAATGCCTTATAATTTCCCTTGATTTCAGTTCGTTATAATATCATCATGGGGCATCCCCGGAGAGGTCCCCGAGGATGCCTATGAAAGGGAGATGACCATGAAGAAGATCGTTGCCTCCGCTCCGACGTTGCTGCCTCACAGTCTTCGGCTGTGCGCATCACAGAGAGCGGACATTCCGGTTGCTGCTGAATTCGAGGCTCGCGTTTCACGCCTCATCCGAGCCGAAAGTTACGCGATCACATCCAAGCTGATGATGGAGCTGTTGCTGCCTGCCGCCCAGAACAGCGCTTACGATGAGGCGATGATCGCGATCGCCTTGGCGGAAAAGGAGTTCACCGACCCCCTGTCGCACAACGAAGTGACCGTGCTCGCGTGTGTCCTGTACATGGAGCACCTGGGCAAAAGCGCGGACTACAACGATGTGCTGCGCCTGACTTATCGCTTCCGCGGCAAGGAGATGAACGCCACCACAGTGTACAACACCTTCCGCGGCTTGACGGCGCGGAAACTGCTCAATGTCAAGGGCCGCGAAAAGAAGGAGGATGACGTCCGTCCATCCACTGCCTACGGGATCAATGAACGCGGCAAGGAAGCTTTCCGCCTCGCGGTTCTGAACACGCGGCAGCTCGCGGCCTAGCAAAACGAACAAAACAAATAAGGGTGCTCTTCGAAATGTAAACGAACTTCGAAATCGGTTCTGCCATTCCGGCGACTGACCTCCCCGGGAGCGCAACGAACCGAACAGTCAGAGCGGCCTGACTGCCCCCCTCCAAAGCCGCAATAAAGGAGTACGAAATGACGGACCTTCTTCGGCCTCGTCCTTCGCCACGTTACCCTCCAATCCGACTAACGCCGGATCAGCTTGATCTGCTCCGACGAGCCTATCCAGAAAGAGAGAAGTGTCTCGCGATCATCACCATGATCGAGCGGCATCTCGACTTTCTGCAAGAAATTGGTGATCGTGACCGAGCCCGCGATTTCCTGACCTCGGAATGCACCGAGGCTTCTGACGAGGTCAAGCAGCTCGCCGTTCGGAAGCGGCGAGCCGCTCTTCATATTGTAGCAAAGACCACTGTCTCGTTGATCGTACTTGTCGCAGCGAGGGTGATCCTTTCCTACCTCCACATCATCTGATCAGGTTTGTCGGCAGGATCAGAGGGGGACGGCGGCGATGAGCCGCCGTTTCCTTATATGGGCCTAACCGGTTGCGCAACGGTTAAGTTCCAAGTCCCCGCAGTGTACGGGTGAAATATGACTGCCTGAGGACCCCAGAAAAGGCCACTTGTCGCAGCCCTTTCAGGTGGAGACACGGCAGAGATCAAAATATCAAATGGATCGGCGCGTTGCGGCTCGCCGGCGAATTGCCTTCGAGCGCGGCGATCTGCGATTTCAGCGACGCGATGTAGGCATCGAGCTTGGCCAAGTCGGTCTTGGCGAAGGTGACTTCCTGCGTGCCGTTGTAGCGCACGGTCTCGCGCAGCGAGCCGATCGCCAGGCGATGCCGCGCGATCTCGGCTTCGCTGAGCCAGGTTTGCAGGGTGGGGAGATCGGCCATAGGTTGGCAGGCCTTCAAAGGAGGAACGCCCATGTGGATCAAGGTGACGCCAATCGGCGAGCGCGAGGACTTCGTCCTCAATACTGATCACATCGTCGCACTCGAACCGACAACATCCTACAATGAGCCGGCCACAAGGATCGTAACCACGACGCAGCGAAAGGGCGGTGGCGCCGTGGCCTACGAGGTCAAGGGTGCGCCGGAGCGGATCGCGAACCAATGCAAGACTGGCGACTTCTAAATCGCAACCGGCAAATTTGCCGCTTGCTCTCCGCATGGGCCCCACGGGACGCGAGACTGCGCCTACTCCCTTTCGGTTTCGTACGCTGACCGTGCGGCACTCTCGGGGGGGTAACTGAAACAAACCTGCAAATTTGCAGAATTAAACGTACGGGTCATTCACCACCGCGACCGGCGCGGGCCGCAGCACCTCGGGCCGCTTCATCGCGGCGAGCGGCACCGCCCGCACGACCGGCGGGGCGGCGTCTTCATCATTCGGCTCTTCGTCGAGCACCGGCGCGACGGCCGCGCCCGTGTCGGCGACAAGATCGAACAGATCCGGCACCGCCGATTTCACGAGAGCGGCGAGCTCGGCGGCGCGCTGCGCCCACTTGGTTTCGCTCCAGGCCCAGAGCCCGGCATGATGCGCGAGCGCTATCGCGTAGACGCGGCAATCCAGCCAGTGGTTCGGACCTTGCGCACCACACGCGCGTCGGCCCGTCCGTTCGCGACTTGGGCGAGATGGGTCCCGGCTCTCGCCATAGCGCGTCGCAGACGCGCGTAAACGCGCTTTAGGCTCGGCCGGGATGACAATCGTGAATGGCGTGCGTTCCTGCGCAGCATTTCGGCAACAGCCATTCAGAATATGGATCGCGCGATGTCCGCTCCGTTGACTCCATCCCTTCCACCTTTTTCACTCGCCTTCGGTACAGGTGTGCCGTCCCCGGTTGGGCCGGCCAAAAGGGAATCCGGTGAGGTGAGCCATGTTCGGCAAACCGATCCCGGAGCTGCCCCCGCAACTGTGAGCGGCGAGCGCTTCTCCACGATGCCACTGGGGTTTCCCCCGGGAAGGCGGAGGAGCGCAGCGACCCGCGAGTCAGGAGACCTGCCTGGACCAGTCACCCTTCCGATGCACGGGGCGTGCAATCGGGGCGGTCTCCGCAGCGGTGACGTGCTGAAACCGTCGCGGGGCGCTGGGGTGCATCGTTTCTCTCAAAGCCAGACTTACTGGGCGCAACTGCGTCTCCGCGACATGTTCAACCCATTCGGGAGCATGTCATGGCAAACCTTGCCACACTGAAATCCGGCCTCGCGGCCGGCGCACTGTTGGCTGCGCTCGCAGGCGCGGCCAACGCCCAAGCCACCCTCCTGCCCGAACTGCTCGTCATCTCGCCGAGCCTGGAGCCGATCGCGGCCTCCAAGACCGGCTCGTCGGTCACGGTGAAGACCGGCGACGAAGCCCGCGCGACCGGCTTCATGCAGCTCGCTGACGTGATCCGCACCTTTCCGGGCGTCGCGGTGAACCAGTCCGGCTCGCGCGGCTCGCTCACGCAGTTCCGCGTGCGCGGCACCGAGGCGAACCACCTACTCGTCATCATCGACGGGGTGCCGGCCAACTCGGTGGCCGATGGCGAATACAATTTCGCCGACATTCCGCTCGACGACATCCAGCGCATCGAGCTGCTGCGCGGGCCCCAATCCGGTCTTTATGGCGCGAACGCGCTGTCCGGTGTGCTCACCATCGAGACGAAGTCCGGACGCGGGCTGGCCAAGCCCGAGTTCAATGCGCGCGTCGAGGGCGGCTCGCAGCGGTCCGCCGACGGCTCGGCAACCTTCCGCGGCACGCTCGGGCCATTCTACTACTCAACCACCGCGACCTACGCGACCACCAACGGCTTCAATATCGCGCGCGACGGAAACGAAACCGACGGCGCCAAGCGTGCGGCCGTGACCGCCAAGGCGGGCGTCGACATCACGCCCTACTTCAACGTCGAGGGGTTTATCCGCAACCTCCACCGCAATGGGCAGACCGATCCGCAGGACCCGTTCTTCCTCAACACCGGTCTGGTGGTCGATGCTCCGGGCTACAATACCAGGACCGACGAGACGCTGGCGCGCGTCGAAGGCACGCTGAAGCTGTTCGAGGATCGATGGATCCAGTCGGCGAAGTGGACCGGATCGCGCACCGGCGTCACCGGCTTCGACAACTTCGCGCAGGCTTCGGCCTCGCTCGGCACC
The DNA here is from genome assembly GCA_049698215.1 of Xanthobacteraceae bacterium. Lineage (GTDB taxonomy): Bacteria > Pseudomonadota > Alphaproteobacteria > Rhizobiales > Xanthobacteraceae > PALSA-894. Next base: position 3,909 of record JBAVXH010000438.1, read on the forward strand.
GCGCAGACCCTGACCTACAAGAGCAGCGTCCTGCTCGACAGCAACTTCGCCGGCGGCGAGACGCACCGGATCACTGGATTGCTGGAGAGCCAGCGGCAGCAGTTCTCCTTCGACAGCTTCTTCCTGTTTGGCCCCGACCTCGAGGCGGCGCGCAACGGATATTCGCGCACCACCAACAGCATCGGCGGCGAATATGTGCTCGATGTCCCGCGCACCGGCACGACGATCTCGATCGCGCAGCGGCAGGACTTCAACGAGCCCTTTCAGGACGAATACACCTGGCGCTACTCGATCTCGCAGAAACTGGGCATGACCGGCGCGCGGCTGCATTCCAGTGTCGGCCGCGGCGTCACTAACCCGAGCTTCATCGAGCAGTTCGGCTTTGTCGTGAAAACCTTCCAGCCCAATCCCAATCTCGTGCCGGAAAGCTCGATCGGCTGGGATGCCGGCTGGGAACAGAGATTCTGGAACGATCGCGTGTTCCTCGATGTGACGTATTTCAATTCGCGGCTGGAGCACGAGATCGTCCTGAAGTCTTTGCCGAACTTCAAGACGACTGCGGAGAATCTCAATGGCACCTCGACGCGGCAGGGCGTGGAAGTCACCGGTAAGTTCCGGCCGTTCGACTGGCTGACGCTTTCCGGGGTCTACACCTACACGGACGCGCGTGACGACCAGGGCCTTGAGGAGATTCGCCGTCCGCCCCACGCGGCATCAGGTTCCGCGACCGTGCTGTTCGACCAGGGGCGCGGCAAGGCGACGCTCAACGTGATCTACAACGGCCAGATGAAGGATACGATCTTCACCTTCCCGTCCTCGACCACCACGCTGAATGCCTACACGCTGGTCGGCGGCATGATCTCCTATGACACGACGCCGTGGTCGACGATCTATGTGCGGGCCGAGAACGTGTTCGACCGGCGCTATGAGGAGGTCTACTCGTATCGCTCCCCCGGCGGGGCGGTCTATGCGGGCGTGAAGGTGCGGACGAACTGACGGCTGAGGGCCAGCCCTCGGGCTGGCCCTCCAGTCCCAATCACGGCGAGTTGAATTGGCGCGCCGGAATGCGGTGCAGCACAGCCGTGTTCCGTGTATGATAGGGCAGCATCTGCCCACGGAGGGAACCCGATGATCCGTCTTGGCCGCCTGTCTGTTCTGACCACTGCTTCGCTGTTTGCGCTCTCGCTTGGCGTCGGTGCCGCGCTCGCCGCAGGCGAGCCCGATCCGCCCGGCGCGCGCAATCCGGGCCCCTCCAAGTCGCAGGCGCCCGCATCCGGCACCAAGCAATCGACCGGATCGAAGAAAAAGAAAGACCAGAAGTCCGAGCAGCAGTTCCACGACGGCTATCGCCTCGCCTATGCGCTGGTGCAGGCCGGGCAATTCGAGGCGGCGTTTGCCACATTCAAGGATCTCGACGCCGACGACACGCCGGATGTCGCCAACTACCTCGGCTACACGGCACGCAAGCTCGGCGACTACGAGCTCTCGAAATACTGGTACGAGCGCGCGCTCGCGAACGACCCGAAGCACGTCCGCACCTGGCAGTATTACGGCATGTGGCAGGTCGAGCAGGGCAACATGCTCAAGGCCGCCGACTACCTCGAGAAGATCCGCCTGATCTGCGGCACCGGGTGCAAGGAGTACCAGGACCTCAAGGGCGGCATGGAAGGCACGGTCTCGTACTGACTTTCACCTTGTAGGGTGGGCAAAGCTTGTCGCAGCGGGAGCGGAGACAAGCGTGCCCACCGGCTGGTTGAACTGAAAGGGCGGTGGGCTTGGCGCTTCGCGCCTTAGCCCACCCTACGAAGCCTTCTCTCCCTCCGTCTCCTTCATCATCCACTCCAGATACCCCGCCTCCCCGCCCTCGATCGGCAGTACCAGAATCGCGGGCGTGTCGTAGGAGTGCAGCTCCTTGACGGCCACCCGCACGGCCTCGGCGAGCGAGGCGCGGGTCTTGATGATCATCACGACCTCCTCGCCGCGCTCGATCTTACCCTGCCACCAATAGTGGGAGATCATGCCGGGCAGGATGTTCACGCAGGCGGCGAGCCGCCGCTCCAGCACCGCCTTGCCGATCCGCTCCGCCTCGACAAGGGAGGGATAGGTCGTATAGACGAACACCGCGCGCTCGCTCATGAGCATCCTCCCGGCGGGCCTAGTGGAGCGGATTTGACATTCGCTACCCACCTAGCAGCGAGTCCGTGAAGCGAATGTCAAATCCAAAGCTCCACTAGCACCTAAACTTGCTAGTGGTCCTTTGATTCCAACATTCGCAAAGATGCGTTGCCGAACGGGGATGCGAATGTTGGAATCGGACCACTAGCCGCAAAACAGCCCGATTTGGACCCATGAGCGAACAATCCCGCCACCCGCGGATCGCTTTCGTCGCAAGCCCGATCGCCGAGGCGCAGGACGCTCGCGCCCGCCTCGCGAAACGCTATGGCGACACAGCATCCGAAGAGGCCGACATCGTGGTCGCGCTCGGCGGCGATGGCCTGATGCTGCAGACCCTGCACAGGTTCATGACCTCGGGCAAGCCGATCTACGGCATGCACCGCGGCACCGTCGGTTTCCTGATGAACGAGTTTTCCGAGGAGCGGCTGCCTGAGCGGCTCGCTGAGGCACAGAAGACCCAAATCCATCCGCTGCTGATGCGCGCGGTCGATGCGAATGGGCAGCGCCACGAAGCGCATGCCATCAACGAGGTCTCGCTGTTTCGGCAGAAGTACCAGGCGGCCCGCTTGCGCGTCCTGATCGACGGCAAGGAGCGCCTCGCCGAACTCGTCGCGGACGGTCTGATGGTCGCGACGCCCGCGGGCTCGACCGCCTATAATCTCTCCGCGCAGGGGCCGATCATTCCGATCAACGCGCCGCTGCTGGCGCTGACCCCGATCAGCCCGTTCCGCCCGAGGCGCTGGCGCGGCGCGCTGCTGCCCGACCGCGCAAAAGTCGTGATCGAAGTGCTGGAGGCTGAGAAGCGCCCGGTTGCGGCGGTCGCCGATCATGACGAGGTGCGCGACGTGCGCTCGGTCGAGATCGGGATGGACCACAAGATCTCGATCCCGATGCTGTTCGACCCGGGTCACAGCCTCGATGAGCGGATCTTGCGCGAGCAATTCGGGTACTAGCGCCCCGTATCCTAAACACTTCCTTAACGGCGATTCCCTAGCCTCACACTGACGTGCCGGCATTCGCCGGCGCGCCTGTCAGGCCGCGCGCTTCATGGTCCGCATCGACTTCAACCGCCTGCGTTTCCTCGTCATCGACGACAACGCCCACATGCGCCGCATCCTGCGCACGCTGCTGCACGGCTTCGGTACGCGCGAGGTCTACGAGGCGGAAGACGGCGCGGCGGGCCTCGAAGCCTTCACCCATTACTCGCCCGACATCGTCATCACCGACTGGGCGATGCCGATCTTCGACGGGCTCGAGCTCACACAAATGATCCGCCAGCCGGGCGCGAACAACAATCCGTATGTGCCCATCATCATGCTGACCGGACACTCGGAGAAAAAGCGCGTCATCGCCGCGCGCGAGGCCGGAGTCACCGAGTTTCTCGCCAAGCCGATCTCCGCCAAGGCGCTCTATCAGCGTGTGCTCAACGTGGTGGCGAATCCGCGTCCCTTCATCCGCACGCGGAGCTACTTCGGGCCCGACCGCCGGCGCAATACGAATCCGAACTACGCCGGGACGGAGCGGCGCAAGGGCGGCAAGGCGGACATCATCAAGCAGCCGCCGCTGCTGGAAAAAGCCGGCGTCACCACGGGACCGGGTCGATGAGCGAGAAAAAAGCCAATCTCGCGGCGGTCTCGACCTTCGCCGATCATGAAGTGATCGTGCCGCCGAACAAGCTGAAAAAGGCCGTGCAGAAGCTCAAGCCAGGCGAGAAGGTCCCCTTCGATCCGGTGGAGCGCGCCGAGGCGGCGCTCGTGGAACTCGCGGCGGATTTCTCGCTGTGGATGGACAGTGAATGCGCGCGCCTCGATGCCGCGCGCAACGCCGTCAAGGCCTCCGGCATCACGCCGGGCAACAAGGACGTGCTGTTCCGCGCCGCGCACGACATCAAGGGCGAGGCGGCGACCTTCGGCTATTCGCAGGTTGCGCCGGTCGCCGACAGCCTGTGCCGCCTGATCGAGCACACGCCGGACATTGAGCGCCTGCCGCTCCGGCTGATCGATCAGCATGTCGATGCGGTGCGCGCGATCTTTCACAGGAATACGCGCGGCGATGCCGGCAAGTACGCCGCCGAGCTTGCCGCAAAGCTGCGGCACGTGACCGACGAGTTTTTGCTGCGCGAAAACCGCGGCGATCCCGACACCATCGAGTCGATCCTGTCGCCGTCGCTGGTGCCGCACAGCTAGCGTTGCGGAGAGTTCTACGCCGCCACGACCATGCGGCCGGTGTCGTTCGCCGGCACGAGGTTGTCCATTTCGATGAGCTCGTCGCAGAACAGCCGTGCCTCGTCGCGCGCAGCCTCCGTCGCATAGCGGCGCAGCAGCAGCATCAACGGCTCGACGTCGCCGGCCGGCAGTCCGGCGCAGCTGGTCAGCACACGCTCGACCATGCGCCGCTTGAGCCGCGTGGCGCCGCCCGGCTCAGCCGAACCATCATCATGCATCGCCTCGATGGCGGCGCGGAACGCCGGATAGACGGAAGCCGGCAAGGCCGCACGCTCGTAGACCGCCTTGAAGCCCGCCGCGCGGCGGTCATGCAGCAGCGCGCTGACGCGCGTGGCCGGCAGGTCCGCCAGTTCGGCAAGCGCCTGCTCGAAGAAGTCGATGTTGCCGGAGAGCAAGGAGCGCAGCACCAGACCGGCGGTGAGCTGTCCGGTTTCGCGCAAATGCCCGACCAGCGGGGACACGTCGCTTTGGGACTCCGCCGCCAGGATGACGGTCGCCTTCTCGCAGGCCTCCTGGGCGATGCGGTGCGCCCTGCTCTCTTCCATCCAGCGGCACGCCACCACAAAGCCGGCAAGCGTCTCGGAGAGCTTGACCACCAGCGTGTGGCGGATCGCGGCCGACAGATCGGGCCAGGCGAGCAGCGCCTCGCGGATCGCCGCGAGATGCCCGAAGCGCTGCACGATGCGCGAGAGCGAGAACTCCGCGATGTCGGCGCTCAGGTTCTCGATCAGCGTCAGGCAGGCTTCGGCCGATCCCACTTCCGCGATCGCGGCCGAGACCGCGCGCGGCAGCATCTCGCGCCGCGCAATCGCGCTCTGCATGAGCGCGCCCCCGACCGCGACGGAATCAACGAGATCGGAATCGAGCAGCAGCGGCGAGCGCTCCAGCACGATGACCGCGATGTCCGGCTGATCGTTGACCAGCGCGTGCACCACCGCCGCGGGCGCTTCGTCGCTCGCGCCGAGCACATCGGCGAGCGCATAGCGCACCATCGGCGAGGGATCGTCGAGCAGCAGGATCATCGCACCTTCGGCGGCGGCGCGATCGTCCGGCGTAAGATCGGAATAGAGATAGGCGCGGGCGAGTGCGCTGGTCGCTTCCGCGCGCTCGGCGGCTTCCGCGGTCCGCACCCACTGGAGGAACTGACGAACAATCATGACCCAACCGACGCAACAGACCGCATCACGCGCGGCGATTGCGCCACATTAAGCCATGCGGCTTAACAAACGGTTCACCATAACTGTTTGGGATTGTTAGCGGATTGTTAAAGCGAGGAAGCAACTGCGGCGCTAGGCCGGCCGACGTGCCGATGGCCTCAGGAAGCGGAAGAGATCGAGCGGTGCGTTAACGGCCGCGCCGCTGCCCGGCCCGGATGCATTGGCGGCAGGCGCCACGGCGGCCGCGGTCTCGATCGGTGCGGCGTGTCGTGCGCCCCACAG
>JBAVXH010000439.1:0-3840 GCA_049698215.1 Xanthobacteraceae bacterium
ATGAATTTTGCGCTGAAACCGGCAGGCTGCCCGCTCAAGCTTGGCGCGGCTTATAGGTGAGGCGGGGGGCTCAAGTCAACGCGACCGGGCCGCTGCGCCCGCACGGTGAATCGGCAGGAAAATCAGCCGAAAAGCAGCCCTTCACGCGGCCGGGAGCGCGGCTCGACGCAGCGTCAAATGACGGTGAGAATGCTGGTTCCTTAAGGCTCTCGTGTATAGCTTTTGCCCGAGAACGCAAAGACCTTGCCCTGATGGCCATCGAGCGACGAGCAAGCGGTGAAAGTTGCCTGCGCAGCCGCCTGCGCCGCTTCGCCCCTGTCGCGGTCATCGCGCTCGCCATGGCGGCGGTGTTTGCCAGCGGCGCCCATCGCCAGCTCTCGCTCGAGACGCTGCTGCGGCATCGCATGGCGATCGATGCCTTCATGGACCATCACATGGTCGCCGCGCTGGGCGCTTTCGTCGCGATCTACATCGTGGTGGTGGCGCTTTCGATTCCGGGCGCGCTGTTTCTCACGATCACGGGCGGCATCCTGTTCGGCACACTCATCGGCGGAGCCGCGAGTGTCGTCGGCGCGACCATTGGGGCGACCCTGATCTTCCTGGTCGCCAGAAGCGCCTGCGGAGAGAGCCTCATTCGCCGCGCCGGCCCGCTCGCCTGCAAGCTCGCCGCGGGATTTCGCGCCGACGCCTTCAGCTACCTTCTGTTTCTGCGGTTCGTGCCCGCGTTTCCGTTCTTCCTGGTCAATCTCGTGCCGGCCATCGCCGGGGTGAAGCTGCGCACCTTCATGGCCGCGACCGCGATCGGCATCGTGCCCGCGACCTTCGCCTTCGCGTTCTTCGGCTCCGGGCTCGACAGCGTGCTCGCCGCGCAGGAAGGCCCGTACCGGGCGTGCCTCGCCGCGGGCCGCAGCGAGTGCCCGGTTCACTTCGACATCGGCGCGATCGTGACGCCGCAACTGCTTGCCGCATTCGCGGCGCTCGGCGCGCTCGCGCTCGTCCCCGTTCTCGTGAAGCGGCTGCGCGCGCGTCATGCGCGCTCAAGCCCTGCACCGCTCACTTAGAGCTGGCGAGGGGGCGTGGCCGAGGTCTTCACTCCGGACATCTGCGTGATCGGCGCCGGCTCGGGCGGCCTCTCGGTCGCGGCCGCGGCCGCCGCATTCGGCGTGCCGGTGGTGCTGATCGAAAAGGGCAAGATGGGCGGCGACTGCCTCAACTACGGCTGCGTGCCGTCCAAGGCGCTGCTCGCCGCCGCCAGGCACGCGATTGCGTCGCGCCGTGTCACGCCCTTTGGCCTCAGCCAGCCGCGCGCGGAGATCGACTTCGCCAAGGTGCATGCCCACGTGCAGGGCGTGATCGCGGCGATCGCGCCCAACGATTCACGCGAGCGCTTCACCGGGCTCGGCGTGCAGGTGATCGAAGGCGCTGCGCGCTTTAAGGATGCCACGACGGTCGCGGTCGGCGACAAGTTCGAGATCAAGGCGCGGCGCTTCGTGATCGCGACAGGCTCCTCGCCCGCGATACCGCCGATCCCGGGGTTAGCCGAGACGCCGTTTCTCACCAACGAGACGATCTTCGATCTCAAACAATGTCCGGAGCATCTCATCGTCATCGGCGCGGGCCCGGTCGGACTCGAGCTTGCGCAGGCGCATCGGCGGCTCGGCGCGAAAGTGACCGTGCTCGAGGCAGCAGCGCCCCTCGCCGGGGACGATCCCGAATGTGCCGCGATCGTGCTCGATCACCTGGCGCGCGAAGGCGTGGCAATCCGCGCCGGCGTCAAGGTGACACGCATCGGTCACACCGATGGCAGGATCCAGGCGGTCATCGAAACGTCGCAGGGCGAGGAAACAATCGAAGGATCAAATCTTTTGATCGCGACAGGCCGCCGCGCCAACGTCGACGGCCTTGAACTCGAGAAGGCAGGGATCAAATACGGCCATGCTGGGGTTGCGGTCGACAGGGGATTGAAGACGTCAAACAAGCGGGCCTATGCGATCGGCGACGTGGCCGGCGGCCACTTCACGCACGCCGCGAACGAGCACGCCGGGATCGTGATCCGCAATGCGCTGTTCCGCCTGCGCGCCAAGGTGAACGACGAGCTGATCCCGCGCGTCACTTTCACCGAGCCGGAGCTGGCGCATGTCGGGCTGGCCGAAGCGCAGGCGCGCGAGCGCCACAAGGAGATCCGCGTGCTGCGCTGGCCCTACCACGACAACGATCGCGCGCAGGCCGAGCGGGAGACCGAGGGCCACATCAAGGTGATCACCGCGAAAAATGGCCGCATCCTCGGCGCGACCATCGTCGGCGCGCAGGCGGGCGAATTGATCACCACCTGGACGCTCGCGCTCTCGCGCGGGCTGAATATCCGCGCCATGACCGGAATTGTGGTGCCGTATCCGACTTTGTCGGAACTCGGGAAACGGGCGGCAATCAGCTATTTTTCGCCTAGTTTGAACAATCCGAGGCTGCGCCGTCTGATAAACTTCCTGCGCAGATTCGGCTGAGCTATACCGTTGCGATCATGACCGTGCCATCGAGCGAAAACGACACGGAGCACGCGCCGCGCTTCGGTCTGTCGGGCAAGCTTCTGCTCCTCACGATCCTGTTCGTGATGATCGCGGAAGTGCTGATCTATGTGCCGTCGATCGCCAACTATCGCCTGAACTGGCTCGCGGATCGTCTTGCCGTCGCGCGCACGGTCGCGATCGTGCTCAATGCCAACAACGAGCCGACCGAAGTTCCCGGCCAGCCGGAAAAATTCAAGCTGCCCGACAACATCGTCCAGCAGGTTCTCGACAACCTCGGCGCCACGATGGTCGCGGTCAAGATGGGCAATCAGCGCAAGCTGCTCGCCGTCAACGACATGCCGCACGAGATTCATCACAACATCGATCTGCGCGAGTCGAACTCGATGCGCGCCATCTGGCGGGCGCTCGAAACGCTGTTGTTCTCCTCCGATACCGATGTCATGCGCATCATCGGGCAGGGGCCGCCCGGCACCGACTTCATCGAGATCGTCATCGACCAGAGCCAGTTGCGCGCCAAGATGTTCGCGTTCTCGCGCAACATCCTGCTGCTCTCGCTCTTGATCTCGGCGATCACCGCGACGCTGGTCTATCTCTCACTGCACTACCTGTTCGTGCGGCCGCTGAACCGGCTGACGACGAACATGGTGAGCTTCCGCGAGGATCCGGAGAACGCCTCGCTTATCGTGCGGCCGTCCGGCCGCTCCGACGAAATCGGCATCGCGGAGCGCGAGCTCGGCGCCATGCAGCGCGACCTCACCTCGATGCTGCAGCAGAAGAGCCACCTCGCGGCGCTCGGGCTCGCGGTATCGAAGATCAATCACGACCTGCGCAACCTGCTCGCGTCCGCGCAGCTCTTCTCCGACCGGCTCGCCAGCGTGCCGGACCCGAACGTACAGCGCTTCGCGCCGAAGCTGATGCAATCGCTCGAGCGCGCGATCGCCTTCTGCCAGTCGACGCTCTCCTACGGCCAGGTGAAGGAGCCGCCGCCCGAGCGAAAGCCGGTCGCCCTCGAAAGCCTGGTCGAGGACGTGCGCGAGACGCTCGGCATCTCGGCGGAGTCGCGGGTGCGCTGGATCACATCCGTCGAGCGCGGGCTTCTTGTCGACGCGGATACCGAGCAGCTCTTCCGCGTCATCCTCAATCTCGCGCGCAACGCGCTGCAGGCGCTAGAAAGCCGCGCGCCGAACGAGCCGGGCCGCGATCAGCTGCGCATCACCGGGCGGCGCGAAGGGGCGGTGGTGGCGATCGAGGTGTCCGACACCGGGCCCGGCGTCCCCGATCGGGCGCGCGCGCATCTGTTCGAGGCGTTCCAGGG
>JBAVXH010000440.1:0-7376 GCA_049698215.1 Xanthobacteraceae bacterium
GTCCAGGACATCGATTGGATGAACCTGTCAGGCAGTGCCAAGGGAAAGCGCATCGGCCTGCTGCTCGATGCGGGCGTCGGGATGCCGGTCGATCCGGAGGTGAAGGCGGCGGTCGAGAACGTTGCCAAGTTCTTCGCCAGCCAAGGTGCGGCGGTCGAGCCGGTGCAGGGTGTGATGTCGCGCGGGATCCTCGAGGGCCTCGACTCATTCTTCCGCGCGCGGTCCTGGGGCGACATCGCAGCGCTGCCCGCAGAGCAACGCGCCAAGATTCATCCCTACACCCGCAAGTGGGCCGAGGGCGGCGAAAAGCTCTCCGGCATCGACGTTGTTCGCGGCTTCAACCAGAGCATGGAGCTGCGCCGCCTTGCGGCGCTCCTGTTCGGCAAAATCGACTATCTGATTTCGCCCACCGCGCCGATCCCGGCCTTCGCCGCCGAGCGCGCCTCGCCGGGCGACGATCCCGAGCATCCGTTCGAGCATATCTGCTTCACGGTGCCATGGAATTTCACCGAGCAGCCGGCGGTCTCGATCAATGCGGCATTCACGAAGACTGGCCTGCCGATCGGCGTGCAGATCATCGGCCGCCGCTTCGACGACCACGGCGTGCTGAGCATGGCAAAGGCTTGGGAAACCGCACGCGGGCCGATCACGAACTGGCCGAAGCCGCCGAACTGATCGTCATGCGCGGGCATAGCCCGTCGAAGACGGGCGTAAACGCCCTTTCGCCCGCGCATCCATCAAGCAACACCTCCTCAAGGAGGATGGATTGCCGGGTCAAGCCCAATGACGCTGGTTAGCCGATCTGCCCCAGCACCGGAAATGCCTCAAGCAGCCAGTAGCTTGCCTCGCTCACAAAGCCGGTGAGGAATGCGATCCCGGTGAGCACGAGCAGCGCGCCCATGGTGCGCTCGACCCAGGGCAGGTAGGCGCGGAAGCGCGCGAGGAACGCGGCGAAGCGCTCGACCGCGAACGACGCGATGAGGAACGGAATGCCAAGGCCCAGAGAGTAGATGGCAAGCAGGCCCGCGCCTTTCGCGACCGTCGCCTCTGAGGCCGCGATAGCGAGGATGACTGCCAGGATCGGTCCGATGCACGGTGTCCAGCCGAACGCAAAGGCGAACCCCATCACATAGGCGCCCCAGAGGCCGACCGGCTTCGCCACCTCCACCCGCTTCTCGCGGTACATCAGCGCGATCTTCGTCAGCCCCAGGAAATGCAGTCCCATCACGATAATGACGATGCCAGCGACGATAGCGAGCTTGTCGGCATAGATGCGGATCAGGGATCCGAACGCGCTGGCGCTGGCGCCGAGCGCGACGAACACGGTGGAGAACCCCGCCACGAACAACGCCGCCGCGCCGACCGTCTCCCAGCGCACCCGCGGCTCCGGCTCGGCGTCTGCGAAGCGTTCGAGCGAGGTGCCGGCGAGGTAGACAAGATACGGCGGCACCAGCGGCAGCACGCAGGGCGAGAGGAAGCTAAGCAGCCCGGCGAAGAGGGCGGCAAGAATGGTGACGTCGGCAGCCATGTACCCCTAATGTGCAGACGGCACGCCTTCCTGCAAGCCACGCTCCTGGCTTGCTTTCCGGGATGTGATCGGACGTGACATGCGCAACCTGATTACCGACGTGCCCGGCGTTCTGGTCGGCCACGCCGACGATGCGAAACTCGCCTCCGGCGTGACCGCGATCGTGTTCGAGGAGCCCGCGGTCGCGTCTGGCGACATCCGCGGTGGCGCGCCCGGTACCCGCGAAACCGACCTGTTGCGGCCGGACGAAACGATTGAGCGCGTCGACGCGATCGTGCTGTCGGGCGGTTCGGGATTCGGCCTCGATTCGCCGGGCGGCGCGCAAGCCTGGTTGCGCGAACATGGCCGCGGCTTTGTGCTCGGGCCAGTGGTTGTGCCGATCGTGCCCGGCGCGATCCTGTTCGACCTGACCAATGGCGGCGACAAGGACTGGGGCCGTTTCCCGCCCTATCGCGATCTCGGCTACGCGGCGACCGCCAGCGTCGGCCTTACCTTCGCGCTCGGCACCGCTGGCGCCGGCCACGGCGCAAAGACCGTGAATCTCAAGGGCGGGCTGGGCTCGGCCTCGGCCACGACGCGCGACGGCGCAACGGTTGGGGCGATTGCCGCCGTCAACGCGCTTGGCAGCGTGACCATTGGAGATGGCCCGCACTTCTGGGCAGCACCGTTCGAGCAAGGGGCTGAGTTCGGGGGGCGCGGCTTGCCCTCTCCACTCCCGCCGGACGCACTTGCGATCCGCGTCAAGGGCGGGGTGCGCGAGAACACCACGATTGCGCTGGTTGCGACCGACGCAACATTGACCAAGGCGCAAGCCCACCGTCTCGCAATGGTCGCGCATGATGGCCTCGCGCGCGCGATCTACCCGGTCCACATGCCGCACGACGGCGACACCGTGTTCTCGGCCGCGACCTGCAAGCGCGCAGCCCCGGATTTGTTGGCTTTCACAGAGCTCTGTGCGGTTGCCGCAAACGTGCTGGCCCGCGCGGTCGCGCGCGGCGTCTATGAGGCGTGCGCGCTGCCCTTCCCGGGCGCGCAACCAGCCTGGAAGGACAAATTCGGCTCATAATCTCCTAAAATTGCGATGCGCCGCGCGAGCCATTGGTAATGGCTGCCGTGGACAATCGCCGCCATGGCGACGCCCGACGATGAGAACCCGCGTCCCTCACTGACGCGCAAGACAAAGCACCAGGACGAGCTCAAGAAGCTCGGACGCTCCTGGTTCGAGCAGGCACGCGATCAGTCCGAACGCGAGGACGCAGAGGTGGAAACCTGGCGCCGCGAGCACAACAAGTGGGCCGCGTTCAATTCCCGATTTCGGGGCGTCGACCCCGACTTCGAGTAGGTCACCTTAGTCGAAGCGATCCGCCCGATAGGGCGCGGGATCCGCGAACGGCGTCGTGCCGGTGACCAGATCGGCAATAAGATGCCCCGTCACCGGCCCGAGCGTCAGCCCCCAATGCCCGTGACCAAACGCAAGCCATAACCCGTTCTGGCCAGGCGCGCGCCCGAGCACGGGAAGCGCATCCGGCATGTTCGGCCGTCGCCCGAGCCACGGCTCTGCCTCGTTCGGCTCACCGAGGGGAAACAGCTCGCGCGCATGCGGCATCAGCCGATCGAACTGCACCGGCGTCGCCGGCGCATCGCGGCTCGCGAACTCGGCGCCGGTGGTCAGGCGAATGCCCTGCTCCATCGGCGTCAGCGCATAGCCGTACTCGGTATCGATCACCGGACGCGTGAGCGAGGCATTGCCTTTCGCATCGAAATGACGGTGATAACCGCGCTTGATGCCGAGCGGCACTTTGATCCCGAGCGGCTCCAGCACGTCGGGCGACCACGGCCCGAGCGCCACCACGGCATGCTCCGCATCGACCGGCCCTGAGTCGGTATCGACGCGCCATTTGCCGTCGGCGCGGTGCAGCGAACGCGCATCCCCCTTGATGACGATGCCGCCGAGCGCCGCGAAGCGCGCCGCGTAGGCGCGCGTCACCATCAGCGGGTTGGAGAGCGACGCGACATCCGGCCAGAACAGGGAATGGCGGAATACCGGATTGAGGTTCGGCTCGAGCTTGCGCGTCCCCTCGGTGTCGAGCGGCTGCGCCGCAACCCCGATCTGCGCGCCGAATTCGAGTTGCGGCTTCATCGCCTCGAAGGCGGCGTCGCTGCGGTAGAGCGTGATCCAGCCGGTCTTGCGAAAGTATTTCATCGCGCCGGAGTCCTGCAGCAGCTCTTCGTGCTCGGCGACCGCGCGGCTCATCAGCGGCCGCAATTTCACCGCACTGTCCTTCAGGTTCTCCAGCGAGGAAAAGCGGAAGTAGGAGACAAGCCAGGGCGCGATCTTGAGCAGGTCGCCCCAGTGATAATTTGCCTCCGGCGCGCGCTTGAGCGCGACCTGAATGAGCTTCTTGAGGCTGCGCGGAAACGCGGTCGGAAACACGCTGGCGCCGACGATCACGCCGGTGTTGCCATAGCTCGTTTCTTCGCCGGGACCACGCCGGTCGATCAGCGCGACGGAAAGCCCCCGCTTCGCGAGTTGCAGCGCGACCGATGTGCCGACGATGCCGGCTCCCAGAACGATTGCATCGGTACGTTGCGCCATGCCGGTCCTCGCGGGAATGTCTCGTGCGAGGCGTACATATCGCATCCGCACTCGACGACGCCAAGCATGGCTGATATGCCGCGAAAATCGCTTCGCCACGAGCCTGCCGGGAGTTGACGATGCCGCTGACCGCGCTGGCCGCGCCGCTGTCCTGGCTCGGCCGGCAGGGCACGCGGGCGGTCGCGACCTCGATCTTCGTCGGCATCTTCACGCCGCCGCTTGCGGCGCTGTTCAAACCGGTTTTTCCTTACGCGCTGTTCGTGCTGCTCTGCCTCGCTTTCCTGCGCGTCGATCCGGCGCAGGTGCGCGCGCATTTTTCGCGCCCGCTGATTGTCGGCGCGGCCGCCGCCTGGATGATGCTGGCGACCCCGCTGCTGATCGGGCTGACGCTGATCGCGCTCGGCATCGACGACCGCCTACCGGGTCTTTACGTCGCGATGATCCTGCAGGCCGCCGCGCCGCCGGTGATCTCTGCGCCGACGCTCGCCGCGCTGATGGGGCTCGACGCGGCGCTCTCGCTCGCGACGCTCGTCATTTGCACCACGGTCACACCTTTCACCGCGCCGGTGTTCGCGACGCTGTTCGTCGGCCCCGCCATGACGATCTCGCCAGTCACGCTCGGCGCAAAGCTGCTGGCGCTGCTCGCCGGTGCCGCGATCCTCGCTGCGCTCGTGCGCCGCTTTGCCGGGAAGGCCTGGATCGCGCAGCAGGGGGAGCGCATCGACGGCCTGTCGGTCGTAGCGCTGTTCTTCTTCGCGGTCGGGCTGATGGATGGCGTGCTCGCGTCGATCATCAGCGAACCGCTCAAAGTCCTTGGCTTGACTCTGCTTTCCTTCGCACTGTCCTTCGGACTGATGGCGCTGACCACGGTCGTATTCGCGCGGTTGGGCATGGGGCAGGCGCTGGCGCTGGGCCTGGCCGCCGGAAACCGCAATATGGGGCTGATGCTGGCGGCTGCCGGGGCCGCGGTGCCGGAGCTCACCTGGCTCTATTTCGCGATCGCGCAGCTCCCGATCTACCTGATGCCGGCGATGTTGAAGCCGCTGGCCCGGCGCGTTGCTCCGCCTCGGGCGGCATGATACCGAGCGCCGTCATGCGCCCTCTCCGCATCGCCCCCTCCATCCTGGCCGCCGACTTCGCCAAGCTCGGCGAGGAAGTGCGCGCGGTCGATGAAGCCGGCGCCGACTGGATCCACCTCGACGTGATGGATGGGCATTTCGTCCCGAACATCTCGTTCGGGCCAGGCGCGATTGCAGCGATGCGGCCGCACTCGAAAAAGGTGTTCGACACGCACCTGATGATCACGCCCTGCGATCCCTACCTCGAGGCCTTCGCGAAGGCGGGTTCCGACATCATTACGGTGCATGTGGAGGCCGGTCCGCATGTGCATCGCTCGCTGCAGGCGATCCGCGCGCTCGGCAAGAAGGCGGGCGTCACCCTCAATCCGGCGACGCCGGTCGAGACGCTCGAGAACGTGATCGACCTCGTCGATCTGATTTTGGTGATGTCGGTGAACCCCGGCTTCGGCGGGCAGGCCTTCATTCCGGCCGCGCTGGAGAAGATCGCCCGTGTGCGCACCTTGGCCGGCGCCCGCCCGATCGACATCGAGGTAGATGGCGGCGTCACGGCGGAGAACGCCGAAGCCGTGGCGCGGGCGGGCGCCAACGTGTTGATCGCGGGCTCTGCCGTGTTCAAGGGCGGGCCGGTTGCCTACGCCAAGAACATCACGGCGATCCGCTACGCCGCCGCCATGGCACGCGGGGAAGCGGCCTAGTTTTCCGAGCCGCCGCGCCGTGCTAGGTCACGGCGCAATCCCTGAAAGTGAGCCAATGATTCCGCGTTATTCCCGCCCCGAGATGGCCGCCATCTGGGACCCCCAGACGCGTTTCCGCATCTGGTTCGAGATCGAGGCGCACGCCTCCGACGCGATGGCCGAGCTTGGCATCATCCCGAAGGAAGCCGCCTACACGATCTGGGAGAAGGCGCGGCACGCGACCTTCGATGTCGCGCGCATTGACGAGATCGAGCGCGAGACCAAGCACGACGTGATCGCGTTCCTGACGCACCTCTCCGAAATTGTCGGCCCGGAGGCGCGCTTCGTGCACCAGGGGATGACATCGTCGGACATTCTCGACACGTGCCTCAACGTGCAGCTCACGCGCGCGGCCGACATCCTGATCGCCGACATCGAGAAGCTGCTCGGCGCGCTCAAGCGCCGCGCCTTCGAACACAAGATGACGCCGACGATCGGCCGCTCGCACGGCATCCACGCCGAGCCGGTGACGTTCGGGCTCAAGCTCGCACAGGCATATGCAGAGTTCTCGCGCGCGAGGGACCGCCTGATCGCTGCCCGCAGGGAGGTCGCGACCTGCGCCATTTCCGGGTCTGTCGGGACGTTTGCGCAGATCGATCCGCGCATCGAGGCGCATGTGGCGGCGAAAATGGGACTCACCCCGGAACCGATCTCCACGCAGGTGATCCCGCGCGACCGTCACGCGATGTACTTCGCCACGCTCGGTGTCGTCGCCTCCTCAATGGAACGGCTGGCGATCGAGGTTCGCCATCTGCAACGCACGGAAGTGCTTGAGGCGGAGGAGTTCTTTTCCGAAGGGCAGAAAGGCTCATCCTCGATGCCGCACAAGCGCAACCCGGTGCTGTCGGAGAACATCACCGGCCTTGCCCGGATGGTACGCGGCTATGTGACGCCCGCGCTCGAGAACGTGGCCCTCTGGCACGAACGCGACATCTCGCATTCCTCGGTGGAGCGCATGATCGGGCCGGACGCGACCGTGACGCTCGACTTCGCGCTCGCGCGCCTCACCGTCCTGATCGACAAGCTGGTCGTCTATCCGGAGAACATGAAGAAAAACCTCGACCGGCTTGGCGGACTCATCCACTCGCAGCGCGTGCTGACCGTGCTCACGCAGAAAGGTGCTTCGCGGGAGGACGCCTACGCGATGGTTCAGCGCAACGCCATGCCGGTGTGGCGCGGCGAAGGCGACTTCCTTGCGCTGCTGAAGGCCGACAAGGACTTGAAGAAGTACTTGAGCGATGCCGAGATCGAAGAGAACTTTGACCTCGGCTTTCACCTCAAGCACGTCGACACGATTTTCAAGCGGGTGTTCGGAGCGAGCTGACGCAAGAAACCCGGCGGGCCGAAGCCCGCCGTTTCGCTTTTGCTGGCGTGAGCTAGTGGCGCCCCACAGCCCCCGGTGCTCCGCCTCCACCACGCATCCCGCCGCCGCCAATGGC
>JBAVXH010000441.1:0-1761 GCA_049698215.1 Xanthobacteraceae bacterium
GTGTGGCTCTGGCCCGACCGCTCGCCCTCGATGGTGTTTGCCTCGGCGCTGGTCTGGGAGACCAAGCTCGATCGCGCGCTGGTGATTGCGTTTGCGCTCGCCGAAGTGCTGGTCGAGGGCGGCGAGCGCGTCGGCATTCCCGGTCTGATGCGCCCGACCGCGACGCGCAACATCATCGAACGGATCGCCGAGACCTTCGTGCACGATCCGACCGAACGCGCGAGCCTGCCGCCCACGTTTGCGCCGGCGCCGCAGTCCGAGGTGGTGGTGCTCTCCGACCTGTGGAGCCCTGCCGCCGACGTGCTGCGCACCATCGCGCAGCTCTCGGCCAACGGCGCGCACGGGCACGTGGTGCAGATCGTCGATCCGGTCGAGGAGACCTTCCCGTTCTCCGGCCGCATCGAGTTCGTCGATCCCGAGGACGGCCACTCGATCACGGTCGGCCGCGCCGAGGCCTGGCGTGAGGAATATCAGGCGCGCGTCGAGCGTCACCGCGCCGAAATCCGCGCCGAGACCGACCGGCTCGGCTGGAGCTTCATCATCCACCGCACCGACCGCCCGGCGAGCGAACTGCTGCTCGCGCTGCACACCCGCATGGGCGCCGGACCGGGTGGCACCGGCGTCAACCTGCGCCATGCCGATTTCCACGGGAGCGCCGCATGATGGGCCTCCCGCTCGGCTTCGCGCAGCCGCTGGTACTGCTCGGGCTCTTGAGCCTGCCCGTGCTGTGGTGGCTGCTGCGGCTTATTCCGCCGCGTCCGCGGGTGCAGAAGCTCGGCTCGGAAAAGCTGCTGCTCGACATCCTGCCGAAGGAAGAGACGCCCGCGCGCACGCCGTGGTGGCTGACGCTGCTGCGCCTCACGCTCGCGGCGCTGCTCATCATCGCGGCGGCCGGGCCGTTATGGAATCCGCCGCTTGCGACCTCGCAGGCCTCCGCGCCGCTCGCGCTGCTGATCGACGACGGCTGGGGCGCGGCCGCCACCTGGGATACCCGCATCCGCACCGCCGAAGATCTCATCACGCGCGCCGAGACCGACAACCGCGCCGTCGCGATCATCGCGCTCTCCGACGTTGGCCGCGACATCTCGCTCGAAACGCCGGGCGCGGCGCGCGTGCGGCTGCGCCAGCTCAAGCCGAAGCCGCACAGCATCGACCGCACCGAGGTGCTGCCCGCGATCACACGTTTCCTCGCCGGCGCGCCGTCGGTGGAACTGCTGTGGCTCTCCGATGGCGTTGATGTCGCGAAGGGTGCGGAGTTCATCGGCGAGCTGGGCAAGCTCACGCAGGGCAAATCGATCACGGTCGTCGAGGGCGGCGTCGCGCCCGCGCATGCGTTGACCGCCGCCGACAATGCGGCGGGGTCGCTTACCGTGAAGGTGCTGCGCGCCGGTATCAAGGACAACGATATCGGCCTCGTGCGCGCGCTCGATCCGAAGGGCCTGCCGCTCGGCGAGGCGCAATTCGCCTTCAAGGGCAACGAGCGCGAAACCGAGGCGACGTTCGACCTGCCGGTCGAAATCCGCAACGACATCGCGCGGCTGGAAATATTCGGCGAGCGTTCGGCCGGCGCGGTGCAGTTGCTCGACAAGCGCTGGCGCCGCCGCTCGATCGGCGTCGTGACCGGCTCGACCGCCGACACCGCGCAGCCGCTGCTCGCTTCCACGTACTATTTGTCGCGCGCGCTGAACCCCTTCGCCGACGTACGGCTCGCCGAGCGTGGCTCACCCGCGCAGGCGGTGGAGCAGTTCCTCAATGCGAACC
>JBAVXH010000442.1:0-14531 GCA_049698215.1 Xanthobacteraceae bacterium
ACGGTGGCCGGCCGCGCCGCATGGGCGGCGAGGAGTCGGAACGGCTGTAGGGCGCTTCACCAGGAGTGGCTATCGCACCGCCCGCTTGGCGCGAAGCGACTTCTGCTTCCGGACGGCGACCGCCTCGCGGCCCGCTTTTGGCGCGCCCGCGACTTGCGGGTCGAGCGAAAAGGCCATCGTGCGGCCGTACTGTCGATAGAGCTCCGCGAACTCGTCAGCGAGCTCGTAGCAGACGACCACGCGCTTCTCGCGATAGATCCAGCGGGCGTTGACTTCGCCGCACGCCTGCATCTCGAGCGAGATCGGCACACGCCAGACGAACCGGTCCGACAGGTTGTCGGCGATGGCTTCGAGCAGCTTGATGTGCCGCGCGATCTCGGCGTGCGTATCGTACTTTCCCTTGCCCGGGCCGTAGACGATTTTGAGCTCCGTCTTCGGTTCGTCCGGGCTGCGCAAATGCGCCTTCAGCACGTTACCCCAAGACCATTCAGCGTTGAGGAAATCATCCACACAGGTCTGCTGACGCTGCGCCGGCAGTTTGGCGGCCGTCGCCACACCGGCGAACTTGGTCATGTTCGAGCCGACCATCAGACAGACGACGATGTAGGCGCGCTGCAGGTCGAGGCCGTGCTCGTCGTAGTAATCGAGCTTGTCGCCACGGCGGCGACCGCGACGGTCGCTGAAGAACCAGCCGAGCGCTGCGTTCGCGAGCACGCGATCCGCGAAGGCGTCGGTGCACATCAACGCCATCAGCGTCGCGAAGATATCGGCCGCATCCTCCTCGCGCCCGGTCACCGGAATGTCCATCTGGCGGATCACGGCGTGACCCGCTTCGTGGCCGAGCACAAAGATCAAATTGCCGGCGACGAATTCGACCGCCTTCTCGCGCTGGGATTCCGACATGCCCCGAAAGCGCGGGTGCGTGGCGAGCATCCGTGCGGCTTCGGCCACCCGCCGTGTCAGCTCGTATTTCGAGGCCGGATCGCCAGCATGAGCCGGGACGGTTGAGCCCGGCGCCGTTACGGCGAGCAGAACAGCGATTGTGACAAGGAGCCAGCGCACGACAGTCCTCCGCTTGGCTCGCGCGGCGCGAGCCAGAGTCCGCCGCAATATAGGGACGGTATCAGCGACGACAACTCCGTCCTATCGCTCCTTCGGATCGAGCGCGTCGCGCAAGCCGTCGCCGACGAGGTTGAACGACAGCACGGTCAGGAAGATCGCAAGCCCCGGCCAGATCGCCATCCACGACGCGGTGGTGAGGAAGCGCTGCGCCGAGTTGAGCATCGATCCCCACGACGGCGCGGGCGGCTGCTGCCCGAGCCCAAGGAATGAGAGCGCGGCTTCCGCGATGATGGCAGTCGCGATCGAGAGCGTCGCCTGCACCAGCAGCGCGGGCATGATGTTCGGCAGGATGTGAAACAGCGCGATGCGCCAGCGCGGATTGCCGATGGCGCGCGCGGCCTCGACATAGTCCTCGACCTTCACGGCCATCACCTGCCCGCGCGTGAGCCGCACGAGGACCGGCGTGGTGGTCACGCCGATGGCGATCATGGCGTTGCCCAGGCTAGGCCCGAGGAACGCCGCGAGCGCGATCGCCAGGATCAGGAACGGCACTGCCAGCATCGCGTCGGTGATGCGCGAGAGCAGTGCGTCGATCCAGCCGCCGAGGTAACCCGAGATCAATCCAAGCGGCACGCCGACCGCGAGCGCGATTGAGACCGAAATGACGCCGGCGAGCAGCGAGGCACGCGCCCCGAAGATCACGCGCGCCAACACGTCGCGCCCCACATCGTCGGTGCCGAACCAGTGCGCCCAGGAGGGCGCCTTGCGCACCGCGGTCCAGCTTTGCGCCGCCGGATCGTAGGGCGAGATCAGCGGCGCGAAGATCGCGATCGCGACGAACAATCCGACCACGACCAGTCCGACGACCGCGCCCTTGCGCCGCCACAGGCGGCGCAACGCGCGGCGCGCCGGGCTTTCGACCGTCTCGTCGGCGCGAGCCAGTGAGGGATCGAAGGCAATGGTGCTCATAACTCTCCTTCGTCATACCCCGCGAAAGCGGGGTACCCAGTGAACTCAGGACGCGCATTGGATATGCGGTCGTTCCACCAAGCAGACTTGGTGTCTACTGGGTCGCCCGCCTTCGCGGGCGATGACGACCTCCAATTCATCACGTTCTCAGCCGTGGGTTGACCAGCACGTAGAGCACGTCGGCCAATAGGTTGAGCGAGATGTAGACCGTTGCGGTGATCAGCACGACGCCCTGCACCACGGCGTAGTCGCGGTTGAACACGGCGTCGATGATCAGCTTGCCGAAACCCGGGATAGTGAAGATCTGCTCGGTCAGTACCGCACCCGAGAGCAGCGTGCCGAGATCGAGCGCGCCGATGGTGATGACCGGGATCAGCGCATTGCGCATCGCATGCTTGAGGATGACGGACCGTTCGAGCAGCCCCTTGGCGCGCGCGGTGCGCACGTAGTCGCTGTTCAACGCCTGCAGCATGGCGCTGCGCGTATGGCGCATCAGCACGGCGGCGAGCGCGTTGCCGAGCACGAAGGCCGGCATGATGGTGGTGAGCAGGCTTTGACGCCAGTCCTCGGTCAGCGGCACGTAGCCCGAAGGCGGCAGCCAGCCGAGCTGCACCGAGAACAGGAAGATCAACATGATGCCGAGCCAGAAGTTCGGCGTGGACAGTCCCCACAGCGCGAACACATTGGCGGCGTAGTCCCAGACGGTGTCTTTCAGCACGGCCGAGATGATGCCGGCCGTGATCCCGATCGAGATCGCGATGATGAAGGCCATCACGGCAAGCTGCATCGTGACGGGAAACTTCTGCAGCACCAGATCGAGCACCGGCTGCTTGAAGCGCATCGACTCGCCAAGATCGCCGGTGAGCACACCCTTCACCCAATAGACGTACTGCACCGGGATCGGCTGATCGAGGCGGTACTGCTTGCGGATCTGCTCGATCACCTCAGGGTCGCGGTCCTCGCCCGCCATGATCAGCGCCGGATCGCCGGGGAGAAGCTGCTGCAGCGAAAAGATCAGCACCGACACGAAAAACACCGTCGGGATGAGCTGCAGCAGCCGCTTGGCGAGAAAGGTGAGCATCTATCGAGCACCACGCTCGCTGGGCTCCCCTCCCCCATAGCCCGTCGAAGACGGGCGTAAACGCCCTTTCGCTGGGGAGGGGTTGGGGGTGGGGGTCGCGGTTGTGAGGCACGACTGTGCCAAAAGCATCGACCCCCACCCCGACGCGTCGCTGGCGCGCCGCGTCGACCCTCCCCTCAAGGGGGAGGGTAAAGACCGCGCAAGCGGCTTCACTTGAGTTTCAATCCCACCACGCGCACCAGCCCGTCCGGCACCGGTACGAGGCCTTCGACCCGCGTCGTCTGCGCGATCAGCACCTTGCGGTGATAGAGATAAACGATGGGATTCTCGGTGAGCAGGACCTTGGCGGCGGTCTCATAGATCGCCTTGCGCTTGGCGACATCCGAAGTGAGCCGCGCGTCGTCGAGCGCCTTGTCGACCTCCGGACTGGAGATGCCGGTCGAATTCTGCGGCTGCTTGGTCTTTGCGAACGAATAGATGTTTCCGTCCGGATCGGTACGTCCGCTCCAGCCGATGAAGTACATCTGGTACTCGCCCTGCTCGGCCTGCTTCAGCGATGTCGCAAACTCGGTGACGCGGATCTTGAGATCGAAGCCGGCTTCCGCCGCCATCGCCTGCACCACCTCCGACACCGCCTTGTTCTCGGCGCCCTGCGGCACCATGAAATCGATCACGATCGGTGTCTGAACGCCCGCTTCCTTGATCAGCGCCTTCGCCTTTGCGACGTCGCGCTTCGGCAGCGGAATGCTCTTCTGATAGTAGGCGTTGGTCGGGCTGACCCACTGATTGCCGGGCACGAACTCGCCGTTGAACACGACCTGGTTGAGCGCCTCGCGATCGATCGCAAGCTCGAGCGCCTGGCGCACCTTGGCGTGCTGTCCGAGGGGGTTCTTCGACTTGTCGCCATTGGCGACATTGATCGTTAGCCCGAAGTAGCTGAGATCGGGCAGCTCGTTCAGCTTGAGCTTGGAGTCGGCCTTCACGGCCGCCATGTCGGTCGCGTTCAGCCGCTCCAGCAGATCGAGCCCGCCCGAGCGCAGATTGGCGAGGCGCACGGTCGAGTCCACGATCGGCAGATAGGTAACCTTGTCGATGTGGACGTTGTCCTTGTTCCAGTAGTCCGCGAACTTCTCGACCACGATGCGGTCCTGCTGCACGCGCTCGACGAACTTGTAGGGCCCGGCACAGACCGGCTTGAGACCGAACCTGTCGCCGGCCTCCTTGGCGGCCTTGGGCGACACCATCATGCCGGCGCGGTCGGTGAGCTGCGCGATCAGCGGCGAGAACGGCGCCTTCAGGTTCAGCTTGACGGTGAGTGGATCGACCACCTCCACGGTGTCGATCGCGGCCAGCTCCGGCCGGCGGAACGAACCCTGCATGGTGAGGTGGCGTTCGAGCGAGAACTTCGCCGCCTCCGCGTCGAACTTCTCGCCGTCATGGAATTTGACGTTTGGCCTGAGCTTGATGGTGACGGTCTTGCCGTCCTCGGACGTCTCGTGGCTGAGCGCGAGTTGCGGCACAACGCTGAGCTTCTGGTCGATGTCGAACAGCTTGTCGCAAATCGACGCAAACACGATGCGCCCCACATAGGTGCGCGCGAGCGACGGATCGAGAACGTCCGGATCCTCGGCGAGCCCGATGCGCAAGTGGGACTGCGCGGCGGCCGTTCCGCAGCCGAACGCGACAAACGCGGCGAGCGCCGCGAGGCGCATGGTCTTCATGATGATCTCCCCTCACTAACCGGCGGGCGTGCTTTGGCGCCCTTGCCCAACTGTACCAACACCGGCATCCGGGCGCACGTCCGTTGGACGGGCAAATGCCTCAATAAGACGCTCGAAAGCCGGAGAGCGGCCGGTTTCGGCCGGCATTGCCGCCACGGGAGGCAGTTCCCGCCAGCGATGACAGGCGGTCGCGTGTGCACCGTCCGCAACCAGCGCAGGCCGTTCCACGCGGCAGCGCTCGATCGCATGCGGGCAGCGCAGGTGCAGGTGGCAGCCGGACGGCGGGTTGATCGGGCTCGGCACGTCGCCCTGCAGGATGGTGCGGTCGCGCTTGGCGCGCGGGCGCGGCACCGGAATCGCGGACAAGAGCGCCTGCGTGTACGGATGCCGCGGGTTGGCAAACAGCGCATCGGTCGGCGCGGTCTCGACGATGCGGCCGAGATACATCACGGCGACCTCATCGGCGATATGCTTCACCACCGCGAGATCGTGCGAGATGAAGATGTAGGCGAGGCTCAGCCGCCGCTGCAGGTCGCGCAGCAGGTTGAGTACCTGCGAGCGGATCGACACGTCGAGCGCCGAGACCGGCTCGTCGCACACGATCAGCTTCGGCTCCACCGCAAGCGCACGCGCGATCACGATGCGCTGGCGCTGCCCGCCGGAAAACTCGTGCGGATAACGCGGCGCAAAGCGCGGCTCCAGCCCGACCATCTCCAGCACTTGCGCGACGCGCGCCCGGCGCTGCGCGGCGGGCACGATGTTATGCAGCGCGATCGGCTCACCGATGATGTCGGCGACCGTCATGCGCGGATTGAGCGACGCGTACGGGTCCTGGAAGACAAGCTGCGCCTGGCGGCGGTACGCGCGGGTCCCGGCTTCGGAGAGCGCGAACACGTCCTCGCCGGCAAAGCGCACCCGGCCTGCGGTCGGCTCGATCAGACGGAGCACCAGCCGGCCGACCGTCGATTTTCCCGAGCCGGATTCGCCGACCAGCGCCAGCGTCTTGCCGGCCTCGACCGCAAAGCTCACGCCGTCGACCGCATTCACATGCGCGGTGGCCGTGCCGAAGATCGATCGCCGCGCGACGAACTTCTTCACCAGCCCTTCGGCTTCGAGGAGGGCGGTCATCGGTCAGATTTTCGTTGGTGCATGATCTTGACCGAAAACCGGTTCCCATTTTTCGGGATCATGCACAAGCTTTTCCAGCGGTGCGCGCAGGCAGCGCGACCATCGCCCGCCGAGATCGACCATGGGCGGCGGCGCGGCATTCCTCCGACACGAACGGCCGAAATCAGTGCAAGCTCCGCGATTGATTGATTGGATGGCGCCGATTTCCCCGAACTCCTAGAGCTTCTTACACACCGAAGATACCATCAGGACGCGGCCAACGATTGCACCATCGTCCGCCGCAGCAGCTGATGACGTTCACCCGCGCCGCTTAACGTCGCGCCCCTCGCAACTAGCTCTTGAGCGCGCAAGAAACTAGTCCGACATGTAGGAGTTAGCCTTTATACGAGAGCTAGCGATCACTCCGCGCGCGTCATCTGTAATATTCTTTATCAAGAGCATCTTATGAGCCAGTGAAAGAAGCGATTCCAAGCAGGCTACCAAGTCACCTAGTTGGCGAGACAGCTCTGTATCGTACGAGGCGTCATCTTCCGAGCTACTTAAAGTGTCCAAGGTATCTTGCAACGCAGCCCAAGTACCTTCAAAGAGCGTAAACAGGCCACTCGGCTCTACTTCGCTTGAAGTAGCTAGGGCAAGCACGTAGTTTGAGATTGCAGTATGTAATGCGTGGAATCTCCTCGTAGTTTCGAGAAAGTGGCGTTTGGTCAAAAGTAAATTTATGGCCTCATCATTGGAGGCCCTATATTTTAAATTTCGGCAACCAATATATTGTATGAGAGCTACCTCCCAAAAATCCTGTGCCTCCGCACGAATGTCGGCACGCTCGAAGCTCAGAAACGTAAAGATCGATCCAGACCTAGATAGAACGCATATCAAGCCGTCTCGCATCGGAAAGTATTTAGGACTGAAATCTCTTCCGGTTCGCCCTCGCAAGAAAACAGAATGGTTGGTGAATTCGACTATAATCAACCTTGCCAACCTCTCAGGGTCTACGCCATAGCCGAGAACGTCCTTCTTGAACTGAAGTGAGAAACGAAACTGTATTCTCTTCTCGACGGCGCCCGAAAATGCGGAACTCATCGCAAGAGACGATCCTTGCGTAATTCTACGGTCATTAAGCCAATCAGCGAGTAGAACTAGGTCCGGGAGGATATGCACCGCCGGATCGGAGTCTTCAGATTTATCAGCGGACCGGTTCAAACTCCGTCCGTCGT
This sequence comes from Xanthobacteraceae bacterium, assembly GCA_049698215.1. Lineage (GTDB taxonomy): Bacteria > Pseudomonadota > Alphaproteobacteria > Rhizobiales > Xanthobacteraceae > PALSA-894. The sequence goes on from JBAVXH010000442.1 coordinate 7,176, forward strand.
TGGTGGCATCTGGATCTTGTTTCTGATTATCGCCAGTTAGATCGGCGAGCATCTCAAACGCGACCGCGCTCGCGGCATCGGCAGCTATAGACTGGTATCCGGAGGCATCTGCATCACTCTTATTAACTAGCAGATCAGATATACCGCGAATTACACAACCACGAACGCTCGAATTGATTTGCACTCCATCTAAGAATCCGCGCCCCTCCATTTCAACTGCTAGCGCATCGCTGCAGTGTTCTCGCAAAAATCTTGCGATATGACCTTCCGATGAGGCAACGACCTTTTCCCCGGCCGCCATCGGGCCCACGAAAAGTTGCGGATTCTTATGAACAATTTCAGGATCGAGTCGGCTTCGCCAAGCATTTTTCTGGCGAAGTGCTCGCGCTCGCTGCTCCAATAAATGAGCAGTTATATGCACCTCGGGTCGAAAGTTGAATCGGCGGCCACTTTCCTTGCCTGCTTCATAAGCGTACATCTTCGTTGCGACGACCACGTCGCCGAGGCTTACGTCCTTCAACCCGCCGGCCACGCCGACAAAGAGCGCGACACTTGGACGGAAGTGCTGGATAGCGCGTTCGGCGATTGCCGCGGCCCGCGGATTGCCTGCGCCTACCTCGGCTGCTGCGATATCCCAGTCGTGAAAGCGGCCGCGGTAAAACACTGTATCACGGACTACCTCTTCTTTCCGGTCTCGAATGTGACGAAGTACAGCACGACATTCGATTGCTAGAGCCGTCAGAATTACCGCACGACGCTCGAGCTGCGGTGCGCCTTGTTGCGAGTCTCGTTCCATCAGGCTCTTGACACGTGCTTACACGATTGGGGGATACTACAATAATCTATGATAGGCACCATGGGTTGTGCCCTAGACGACGAGCCGCTCTAGGGGCGCGCGCAGGCAACGCGACCAGCGTCCGCCGAGATCGACGACCGGCGGCGGAGCGGCGCGGCACTCCTCCAGCACGAACGGGCAACGGTCTGCGAAGCGACAACCGATCGGCGGCGCCGTCATGTCCGGAAGGACGCCGTCGATGGCAGCCAGACGATCCGTGCGCTCATCGAGCCGCGGGATCGAGGCCAGCAGGCCGACCGTGTAGGGGTGCTCGGGGTTCTCGAACAGCGCGTCCGCCGGCGCGCGCTCGACGATCTCGCCCGCGTACATCACGGCGACCTCATCGCACACTTCGGCGACCACACCCAGATCGTGCGTGATCAGGATGATCGCCGCATCGCTGGTGCGCTTCAACTCACGCATCAGGTCGAGGATCTGCGCCTGGATGGTCACGTCGAGCGCGGTGGTCGGCTCGTCCGCGATCAAGAGCTCGGGATCGCAGGCGAGCGCGATGGCGATCATGGCGCGCTGGCGCATGCCGCCCGACAGCTTGTGCGGATAGTCGTCGATCCGCTCCACCGGCGAGGGAATGCCGGCGCGCTTCAAGAGCGCAATCGCCTTCTCGCGCGCCTGCGCCTCGGAGAGACCGCGATGGCGGACCAGCACCTCCATGATCTGATCGCCGATGGTGTAGCTCGGATTGAGCGAGGTCATCGGCTCCTGGAAGATCATCGCGAGCCGGTCGCCGCGCAGGTCGCGCAGCTCGCGGTCCGGCAGATCGAGCAGGGGGACGCCGTCGAAGGTCACGGCACCCGACACTTCGGACGTGGCCTTGGGCAAGAGGCCCATCACGGCCAGCGAGGTCACGCTCTTGCCGCAGCCGGATTCGCCGACGAGACCAAGAGTCGAGCCGCGCGCAAGCGAGAGGTCGACACCGTCGACCGCGACGGTGCGGCGGCCGCGATCGCCGTGAAACACGACGCGCAGGTTCTCGATCGCCAACAGCGGCGCGGGCATCACTTCGCCTCGGCGAGCGCAGCGGCGATGCGCGCATCAAGCTCTGCGCGGTCGATGATGCCGACCGGATCGCGCTTGCTCGGCAACAGCTTCGCGAAATGCACCCAGCGCTCGCGGCTTACCGCCTCGAGACGCTCGAGCTCGGCCAGCGGATCCGTGTGGTCGTCGACGCGCAGATCAAGGTCGGGCCACTCCTCCTCGCCGTAGATCAGCAGCGCAGCCGACTGCTTGCCGCGCTTGTCCCCGCCCGCGGCTTCGCCCGCTTTCAGCGCCGCGATCAGCCGGCGCGGGAACGGAAGCGCGCTGTTGGCCGCGTAGGTCTTCGCGGTTTCCGCGACGACGGCGGGCCCGGCCAGCATGTTGCCGGCGACCGAGAACCCCTCGCCCGCGGTCGAGCCGCACCAGTCGATGCACTCCTTGCCGGTGTGCGCGGCGGTCCGGCCCGCGGCATCCATCACATGAAGCTGGCGGTGCTCGCGGCCTGTATCCGCGGCCGTGAGCGTCTTGACCACGTCAGCCGCCGACTTGCCCTCGCGCAACAGCTTGATGCCCTTCACACCATAGAAAGGATTCGAGAGCGCCTGCGTGGCGACCGCGCCGATGCCGGACTCGATGTGCGGCACGCGGCAGCCGACCGCGAAGTTCTTGGTCGCGACCGCGATGCCGAACGCGCCGGAGGCGTCACGCGCGATCAGCGACCAGGTCACGGCTTGGGTCCGCTCATTCCCGCGAAAGCGGGAATCCATCTTTCTTCAGCGCAGGAGATCATCATACAAATCGCGCCACTCCGGGTTCATCTTCTGAATCAGTTCGATTTTCCAAGCACGATTCCATTTCTTCATCGCGCGCTCGCGAGCGAAAGCCGATTCCCGTGTTTCATGCGCTTCGTACCAAACGAGAATCTTGACGTTGTATTCCTTCGTAAACCCCGGCAGCACTCCCTCGCGATGCATCCAAACCCGGCGTGCAAGATCGTCGGTCATGCCAATGTACAGCGTCCCATTCCTCCGGCTAGCGAGAATATAGACGTAGAAGCTCACCGCGCTGCCTTATGGATCCCCGCTTTCGCGGGGATGAGCAGAATTCTGTCTATCTCCCCGCCGCATAGCCCTGCATGCCGCGCGGATTGGCGGCGGCGCGGCGGCGCTTGCCGTCGCGCGAGGCGGCGGTGAGGCGTCCCTCGGACCAGTCCGGGCCGACCTCGACCTTGTGTCCGCGCTTCTTCAGCTCGTCCTGCGTCGCCTTCGGCACGCGCCCTTCGACCACGACCACGCCGGGACGCGCGGTGCGCGGCCAGAACGAGGAGAGGAAATGCTCGGTGTGCCACGCGGGCGCATCGATCGCCTCCTGCAGGTTCATGCCGGCGTGCACATGGCGCAGGAAGAACTGCGTAATCCACTGATCCTGCTGGTCGCCGCCGGGCGAGCCCCAGGCGAGATACGGCTCGCCGTCGCGCAACGCCATCGTGGGCGTGAGCGTCGAGCGCGGGCGCTTGCCGGGCGCGAGCGAGGCCGGATGGCCCTCTTCGAGCCAGAACATCTGCGCGCGCGTGCCGAGCGGAAAGCCGAGCTCTGGAATCACCGGTGAGGAGTGCAGCCATCCGCCCGATGGCGTGGACGACACCATGTTGCCGTCGCGGTCGATGATGTCGAAATGTACGGTGTCGCCTGAGGTCGCGCCCATGCGCTCGCGCTTCTTCGCCTGCACGGCCATCGCGTCAGGCAGATCGTCCTCGTCGTGTGTCCACGGGATGTCGCCGACGGTCGGCTCCCCCGCCCCGCTCGACCCGACTGCCGCGCGCGCCGCGTCGGCCAGCCGCACACCGAGCTTCTTGCCGAAGCCCTCGATGGTGCCGGGCCGCAGCTCGTGCGAGGCCTCGCCCGTGACGAGCTTGCGGCGCTCGGCGTTGTAGGTGTCCGAGAGCAGCGCCTCGACCGGAACATCGACGAATTTCGGGTCGCCGTAGAAGGTGTCGCGGTCCGCAAACGCAAGCTTGGCGCACTCGACCTGCAGATGGATGAAGTCGGGCCCGGCCGGATCGAGGCCGTCGAGGTTGAAGCCCTTGAGCAGCGCGAGCTGCTGCAGCGTCACCAGCCCTTGCGTCCACGGCCCAGCTTTCAACACCGTGTAGCGCCCGTAATCGTAGGAGATCGGCGCCTCGACGGTCGCCTGCCACTTCGCCATATCGTCGGCGGTGAGCACGCCGCGATGGCGGCGGCCCGACGTATCCATCACCTCCTGCGTGCGGCAGAACTTGTCGATCGCCTCGGCGACGAAGCCCTTGCTCCAGGCCGCGCGGGCGCGCTCGATCTCGGCTTCGCGATTTCCACCATTCGTCGCCTCGCGCAGGATGCGCTCGTAGGTGTCGGCCATCGTCGGATTGGTGAAGTAGGACCCCGGCTTCGGCACCTTGCCGCCCTGCAAGTACACGGCGGCGCTCGTCGGCCAGTGATCGCGGAACAGATCCTTCACGGTGTCGATGGTGGCGCACATGCGCTCGACCAGCGGATAGCCGTTGCGGGCGTAGCCGATCGCGGGCGAGAGCACATCCGTGATGCGCATCGTGCCGTAGTCGCGCAGCAGCGTCATCCAGGTGTCGAACGTGCCCGGAATGCAGGCCGCCAGCAGCCCGGTGCCGGGCACGAGGTCGAGCCCGAGCTTGTCTCGATAATGCGCGATGGTGGCGCCGGCCGGCACACTCCCCTGCCCGCAGATCACCTCCGGCTTGCCGCGCCGCACGTCATAGAGAATGACCGGCACGTCGCCGCCCGGCCCATTGAGGTGCGGCTCGACCACCTGCAGCGTGAACGCCGTCGCGCAGGCCGCGTCGAAGGCATTGCCGCCGCGCTCCAGAATGCCCATCCCGACCGCGGTCGCGATCCAGTGCGTCGAGGTCACCACCCCGAAGGTGCCCTCGATCTCGGGGCGCGTGGTGAAGCGGTTCGGATTGACGAAATTCATGCGGGTTCCGGGGCTAGGGCGAAAGACTGCCGGAATTGATCATAGTTCCGCACGCGGGCCAACGGCCTTGGCCGCCGGACAGCCTTGCAGTCACATGCGACGATCCAACGGGCCGGCGTCAGGCAGCCTTGGCGCGGTCTCCGACGCCCGTCATACGCTCGAGGATCCTGGCCCAGTGTTCGGTGTTCTGGATCGCCTCGCGCATCAGCTCAAGAAACTTCTCTTCCTTGAAATAGCGGCGCCAGCGCTCGCTTCGATAGAGTTCCACGTAGTGGCGGCGGCGGCGTTCGGCGAGCGCGTGCCATTTGCGCGCCGACTCGATCGATCCACGAAACGCAGCATCGCCCATGCGGCCCACTCCCGAGCGCAAAAGTCCAGCGCGGGCAGAAGGCCCAACGCACCGCAACAAACGCAACGCCACAACAGAACTTGGGACGAGGCTGAACCCGAACAGCCGACAGGTTGCCCCTTCGTCGCCAGTGTCACGCGGGCGAGCCGGGCAGGCAATAACGTATCGTCAGTGAAGCGCCCGCCTTGTGGATAACGGAGCGATTATTTCAGCGACCGTTGCGGAACGGCATCGGTTCCGGCGGCGCCGAGCCAGCGAAGCTCAAAGCTTGATACGGAACAGGTGAGCGATCTCGCCGACGATGCCGCGCCGGAACAACAGCACGCACACCACGAAAATCACACCCTGGATCACCGTCACCCACTGATCGAGAGCATTGAGGAAGTTCTGCATCGCGATAATGACGAAAGCGCCCGCGACCGGACCGAAGATGGTGCCGAGCCCGCCGACCAGCGTCATCAGCACGACCTCGCCAGACATCGGCCAGTCGACGTCGGTGAGCGAGGCGATCTGCAGCACGATCGCCTTGGTCGAGCCCGCGAGGCCCGCGAGCGTCGCGGACAGCACGAAGGCCACGAGCTTGTAGCGGTCGGTCTTGTAGCCGAGGGAAATCGCGCGCGGCTCGTTCTCGCGGATCGCCTTCAGCACCTCGCCAAAGGGCGAATTGATGATCCGGTGGATGAACAGGAATCCAGCCAAAAAGATAACGACGACAACCACGTACATCGTGGTCTGATCGGCGAGGTTGAGGATGCCGAACATCTTTCCACGCGGCACCGACTGGATCCCATCCTCGCCGCCCGTGAACTTCGCCTGCAGGGCGAAGAAGAACATCATCTGCGCGAGCGCGAGCGTGATCATCGCGAAGTAGATGCCCTGGCGGCGGATCGCGAGCGAACCGGCCGCCACGCCGAGGGCCGCCGCGGTCAGCGTGCCGGTGAGGATGGCCAGTTCCGGCGGAAATCCCCACACCTTGGCGGAGTGCGCCGACAGGTAGCTCGCCCAGCCGAAATAGAGCGCGTGGCCGAACGACAAGAGGCCGACGTAGCCGATCAGCAGATTGAACGCGCAGGCGAACAGCGCGAAGCACAGCGCCTGCATCAGGAACAGCGGGTACACGAAGAACGGCGCGGCGATCAGCGCCGCCACCATCACGGCGAAGGCGATTGTTTCGCTGCGCCCTTCGGCCGAATGGGCCGACGCGGTGATGGATTCGGCTTCAGCGACGACGGCCATTACGCGGTCCTTCCGAACAGTCCCGCCGGCCGCACCAGCAGGACGATCGCCATGATGATGAAGATCACGGTGTTGGAGGCCTCGGGGAAAAAGACCTTGGTCAATCCCTCGATGACGCCGAGGCCGAAGCCCGTGACGATCGCGCCCATGATCGAGCCCATGCCGCCGATCACCACCACGGCAAACACGACGATGATGAGCGACGAGCCCATCTGCGGGCTGACGTTATAGATCGGCGCCGCCATCACACCGGCGAGCGCCGCAAGGCCGACGCCGAAGCCGTAAGTCAGGGTGATCATCAGCGGCACGTTGATGCCGAAGGCGCGCACCAGCGTCGGGTTCTCGGTCGCGGCGCGCAGATATGCGCCAAGCCGCGTGCGCTCGATCACGAACCAGGTGCCCAGGCAGATAAACAGCGAAGCGATCACGACCCAGCCGCGGTAGATCGGCAGGCGCATGAAGCCAAGATCGTAGCCGCCGACCAGCGCCTCGGGCAGCGCGTAAGGTAGCCCCGCCGAGCCGTATTTGTTGCGCACGAGGCCCTCGAGGATCAGCGCGAGGCCGAAGGTCAGCAGCAGGCCATAGAGGTGATCCAGCTTGTAGAGCCATTGCAGCATCGTGCGCTCGATAATCACGCCGATGATACCGACCAGGATCGGCGCGATGATGAGCGCAGGCCAGTAGCCAATGCCGGCGTGCTGGAGCAGCAGATAGGCGACGAACGCGCCCAGCATGTATTGGGCGCCGTGCGCGAAATTGATGATGTTGAGCATGCCGAAGATTACGGCAAGCCCCAGACTCAGCAGGGCGTAGAACGAGCCGTTGATCAGCCCGATCAGGAGCTGGCTGAATAACGCGTTCGAGGGAATGCCGAAGATTTCGAACATGTGTCCACGATCTCGGTGGGCTCCCTCTCCCCGCTTGCGGGGAGAGGGTTGGGGTGAGGGGCACTCACCAA